>NZ_JAUIZP010000064.1:0-28791 GCF_041414735.1 Rhodococcus sp. GXMU-t2271 | reverse complement strand
ACTTCTTCGCTCTGGGGGGCAACTCGCTCAACGCCACCCAGGTGGCGAACCGGCTGCGTACGAAGACGGGTATCGACGTTCGCATCCAGTGGTTCTTCGCCGACCCTACGGTCGAGGGACTGGCCGGGCGCCTCCTCGAGGCGGCATCCTCCGAACTCGACTACGACGTGACACAGGATGTCGCCATGGCCGTCGTGCTGCCCATCCGTAGGAAGGGATCTCGCGAACCGCTCTTCTGTGTGCACCCCATGTACGGATTGTCGTGGTGTTACTCCGGTTTGACACGATTCGCAGAGGATCGTCCCGTCTACGGATTGCAGTCACCGGCTCTGTCGGAGGACGAGGCGCTTCCGAGCTCCCTGGAAGACATGGCGCTCAGGTACGTCGAGGAGATCAGACGGATCCAGCCGCACGGTCCCTATCACCTGCTCGGCTGGTCCCTCGGCGGTGTGCTGTCGCACATCATCGCGGTCGAACTGCAGTCCGTGGGGGAAGAGGTAGCCACCCTGACAATGTTGGACAGCCACCACAATCTGGAAGTATCCGAATTCCACGATGCGGTGCGGGAAGCTCTGGCCGAAGTGGGGATCAACCTGGGCGACGCCGACATCTCCAATATGTCGACCGAGAATGCAGAGCAATTGTTCGAGACCATGGTGGTCGGTGGGCCCGCGTTGGATCTCGAGCGAGTGCGGCGCATCTACGCCAGCGCAATCAGGTCGGCGGAACTCATTGCTTCGCACACGCCTGGCATGTTCCGGGGCAACCTGCTGTACTTCAGCGCCACGGAGCATCTGCCCGGTGTGGACGATCCGGCGCAGCGCTGGTCGGAGTTCGTCGAGGGAGAGATCGTCGATGTGTCCGTTCCAGGCACGCACGCCGATATGACCACCCCGGAGTCTCTTGCGATCATCGGCCCTGTGCTCGCTCAGCACCTCGGCGACAAGAAGTGCCGCGATGAGGGACAAGCCGAACCCGTCCAGGGCTCCGACAGATCGTAACGCGATCGATGTGACGGATGTGATCAGTGAGGTTTATGGCCTGCCGTCCGCAAGGTAACGTTCGACCGCGTGCTGTCGATTTCAGTACATGCTGCGCCGCAGGGCGCACCCCGGTTCGCCGGGGCTTGGGGACGCCCGCCTGCCGGGCCTGAGGAGGTTGACGGAATGAGTGTTGTCGAGTCGCGGAGCCGCGCTCGGAAGATGGGAGCAGCCGCGATCTCGGCGGCGGTACTTGCGCTGCCGCTGTTCACGGGCGCCTCGTTCGCCTCGGCCGACCCGGTGGCCGACACCCTGCAGCCCATCACGGCCGTCACGTCCGAGAACGGGTCGTACATCACCAGGATCGAGAACTACGCACCCCAGCAAATTCTGATCTGGGTCTACTCGGCGTCCATGGACGAGGAGATCCTGCTGGACGTGTGGCGCCCGGCCGACACCAGCAAGCCCGCGCCGACGCTGTACCTGCTCAACGGGGCCGGCGGCGGTGAGGACATGGCCACCTGGCGGGGCCGTACCGACGCGATCGAGTTCTTCAAGGATAAGCACGTCAACGTCGTCTCGCCGATCGGCGGCATGTTCAGCTACTACACCGACTGGAAGAACCCCGATCCGCAGCTCGGTGTGAACAAGTGGGAGACCTTCCTGACCAAGGAGATTCCGCCGCTGGTCGACGGAGCTCTCGGTACCACCGGAGTCAACGCGATCGCCGGCATCTCCACCTCGGGCACCTCGGTGTTCCAGCTGCCCATGGCCGCCCCGGGACTGTACCGGGGTGTCGCCGCCTACAGCGGATGCGCACAGACATCCGACCCGATCGGCCAGCAGTTCGTCAAGATCACGGTCGAGACGTGGGGCAACGGCGACACCGAGAACATGTGGGGACCGACGAACGACCCGATGTGGGCGGAGAAGGATCCGTACGTCAACGCCGAGAAGTTGCGCGGGCTCGAGATGTACATCTCGAACGGCACCGGTCTGCCCGGTCCGCACGACACGCTGACCGGCCCGGAAATCGACGGTGACGCGGGAGTGCTGGCCAATCAGGTCGTGGTCGGCGGCGTCATCGAGGCCGCAACCAACTACTGCACCCACAACCTGAAGAACCGGCTCGATGCCCTGGGCATCCCCGCCACCTACAACTTCCGCGAGACCGGAACCCACTCATGGGGCTACTGGCAGGACGACCTGAAGGACTCGTGGCCGGTGCTGCAGCGGGCCCTCGGGATCTGATCTCCGGTCCCCGGATCGTGCACACGCGAACGGCCCCTCCCGGCGGGAGGGGCCGTTCGCGTGCCGCGACTGTCTAGCCGGCGGGAGGCGCCGTGCACGGGGCCGGCACGGTCTCGGCGTACTGCGGATCGAGAGCCGACTTCACCAGGTGCAGCGACTCGGGCAGTTCGAGTAGGGCGAGGTGATCGGCCGGGCTGGTCGGACACGCGTCCTCGAGCCACACGTTGTGCACCACGCTGTTCTCGCTGGGCTGCAGGAACGCATTCTCCGGTGGCGTGGCGACCGTGTCCTGACGGGTGGCGATCGAGGTGTACTCGATTCCCGGCAGGGTCTCGGCCCCGGAGTTGAGCCGGGCCAGCACGCGCGATCCGGTCAGCTGCTGATGTCCGGCGATACCGAAGACCATCTGCGCGAGGCGTTCGGTGGCCCATTCCTGGTTCCCCAGTCCGAGACGGGCGAACAGGGAGTACAGCTGCTGCAGCCCGTTGAACGTGGTCCCGTGGTTGGTCGCACCGAGCATCACCAGTTTGTCGACCTTGTTGCGGTCCGGGTCCGCCGGGTCCGCGCCGCCCTCGAACCGTAGGTACTGGCGGGAAACCGGTCCACCCTGCGAGTGACCCACGAGGTCGACCTGGTCCGCTCCGGTGTGAGTGAGCACCGCATCGACGAACTCGCCGACCTGCTTCGCGGAGTCCTCGATGCTCCCGACTCCCCAGACCATGAGTTCGGGGTCGACCAGCGAGCGGATGCCACCGTAGTTGAGGGCGTAGACGCAGTAGCCGAGATCGGCGAGCTGCGGGGCTGCAACGGCCCACGTGCCGGTCATGTCCATCCTCGTCCCGTGGACGAGAACAACCGGCCGGGGATGCTCGGGGGAGGGCACACAGTCGAGGTCGTTCGCGCCGGCGGGACTCGGCCCCATCGAGTCGAGCAGCGCCGGTAGAGACGGGGGCTCGGTGGGCGCCGCGGCGGCCGTGGGCAGCGCCGGCCCGGCGGCCGCCAGGGCGGCCGCCGTCACGGCGACGGTGATCCGGCGGGCATACTTCATCGGCATTCCTCCGTGGGCCGCACTGGGTGACAGTGCCTCGGCTGCGTGCTGCAGCCGTTGTGCGGCCGCGGTCGGCGCACAGGATAACAGCCGGGGACGGCCGCCCGGGGTCGCCGCGATCAGCCCTCCTCGGCCGCGCGCCGATAGCCCCGGATGGCCGGCACCGTGAACACGGCGACGGCGAGGAAGACCCACAGCAGTGTCTTGACCAGCGGTTCGGCGAGCGGACCGCCCATCGCCAGCGCCTTCATCGCGTCGATCGCACACGACATCGGCTGGTTCTCCACGATCGGTTGCAGCCACCTCGGGTAGGCCATCACCGGGACGAACCCGGAGTTGAAGAACATCAGCAGGGTGCACCCGATCGACACCAGTTCCACGAGGGGCAGCTTGCTCGACATGGTGGCGAGGACGGTGACCATGAGGGCGAACCCGATCCCGAAGAGGATCGGGATCACCAGAATCCCGAGCACGGCGAGATAGCCCTGCGTGAACCGGAACCCCAGAGCCACCCCGGCCGCCAGGATGACGATCGTGGTCGCCAGCACCCGGACCGCCTCGGCGAACATCCGGCCCAACAGCCCGGCAGCCCGGTGGATCGGCAGGGTGTGGAAGCGGCCGAGCAGGCCCGTCTGCCGCTCCGTACGCAGACCCACGGCGCTGACCACCGAGCCGAACATGGCACCGACCAGGATGATCATCGGGACCGTGCCGTAGATCGCGGGCTGACCGGTCGCGGCGGTGACGGTGTTGCCGAGCACGACCCGGAACATCAGCAGGGTCAGCGCGGGGTAGAGCAGCGCCTGGATCATCGTCGCGGGATCGCGCGCCCAGCGCAGCAGCAGGCGCCCGCACTGGATTCGGCTGTGTTCCCACAGCGCCGCCGAGGACCGCTCCGGATGGGCGCGCGTGGGGTCCAGGAAGGCGAATGCGGCGCCGTCGGCGTCGACGGGCCGGGCCTCGGGCGTTCCGGTCACCTGCGAATCACCCCCGCCTCGTGCTGGCCCATACGGCCAGTGGCGCGAACACGAGCGCGAGGCCCGCGCACCAGGCCACGGTGGGGAAGAGGACCTGCCAGGTGACGCCACCTTCGGCCATGTCCTGCATGGCGAACGAGAACTGCGAGATGGGCTGGTTGCGGACGAACGGCCGGATCCACTCGGGGAAGCCCTCCTCCGGGACGAAGCCGCACGAGAGCATGCCGAGGATCAGCTGCGGCAGCGTCAGGGCCTGCGCGGTGGCCTCGGGACTCTTCGACAGCGTGCCGATCGCGTCGGCGCCCAGCGCCAGGACGAGACTGATCGCCAGGGCGGTGACACAGAACAGGACCGCCTGCCCGAAACCGGCCGAGAACCGGAACCCGATCGCGTATCCGAACAGCAGCGCCCCCGCCAGGGACACGACGGACCGCAACATCGCGCTCGACATCCGGGAGAGCAGCGGGACCGCACTGAACACGGGCATGGTCTGCAACCGGCTCGTCAGGCCCGTCATCGCCTCACCCGAGGACAGCTGCGCCGCCGAGATGGCGGTGAACGCCATCGCCTGCAGGACGATGATCGGCATCAGGTACTGCGCGTAGTCGATGCCCTGAAGCGACATGACGAACTTCAGGGGCAGGTAGAAGCCGAGGCCGAACACCACCGGGGTGATCGCCGCAACGACGAGTTCGCCGTACCGCGCCATGGTGCGGACCGTGCGCATCGTGAGCGCACTCCACTGGTTGAGCACCGTCGGGTCGGCCCGCCGGTGCGAACCGACCCGCTTCTCCGGGAGGGTGATCTTCGCGTCGTGCCGCACCCGCTGGGCGCTGATGCTCTTGGTGTGCACGGTCACGCCTGCCCTCCCGTCGTCGGTTCCGGGGCGTCGGCGCCCGCCGTGTGGCCGGTGAGGCTGAGGAACACGTCGTCGAGCGACGGCCGGCGCAGACCGATGTCGGCCAGCTCGATCCGGGTGGGTGCCAGTCGGCGCAGGGCCTCGGCGAGCGTCGCCGGACCGTGCGGCGCCGGGATGGAGACCCGGTCGTTGGATTCGGACCCGGCCAGTTCCGCCCGGACGTCGCCCGGGACGAGGTTGCCGAGCGCATGCACGACCCACGGCAGGGCCTTCGGATCGGCCGGGACGATCTCGCAGTAGCTGCCGCCGGTCGAGGCCTTGAGCTGGTTGGCGGTGCCCTCGGCGACGACGGTGCCCCGGTCGATGACGATGATGTTGTCGCTGAGCAGGTCGGCCTCTTCGAGATACTGCGTCGTCAGCAATACCGTGATGCCCTGCTTCTTGAGCGCGCCCACGAGAGACCAGACACCCTGCCGACTCCGCGGATCGAGACCGGTGGTCGGTTCGTCGAGGAATACCACCTCGGGGCGCACGACGAGACCGCAGGCGATGTCGACGCGGCGGCGCATGCCGCCGGAGTAGTGCCGCACCGCGCGTTTGCCGGCGTCGACCAGGTCGAATTCGCGGAGCAGATTGTCGGCGCGCTGGCGGGCGGCCGCGCGGTCGAGACCCATGAGGCGGCCGAACAGGATCAGGTTCTCCCGGCCCGACAGCGTCTCGTCGAGGGCGGCGTACTGCCCGGTCATCATGATCGAGCGCCGTACGGCGGCCGGGTCGGCGACCACGTCGTGCCCCGCGATCACCGCGCGCCCGCTCGTCGGGCGCAGCAGCGTGGAGAGGATCTTCACCGTCGTGGTCTTGCCGGCGCCGTTGGGGCCGAGAATGCCGAGGACCGAACCGCGCGGGGCGGAGAACGTGATGCCCTTGAGGGCATGGACGTCGCCGAACGACTTGTGCAGGTCGTCGACGAGGACCGCTTCGTCGTGGTATCTCAGCATCACTCTCCGCCGTGGAACTCTCGGTCGGCCGCTCGCGGACCCGTCGACGAGTAGATCCCGCCGTCACGCCGCGATGTTACCGGCCGCCCGGCGCGGTCCGAGCGGGCTGCGAGTGCCGCGCGGCGGCCGCGTCAGCTCCAGATACCGATCTCGTCCAGGTGCCGGACCAGGCGCCGGGCTCCGTCGGTGAAGTGCCGGCGGGTCTCCTCACCTGCGGAATCGGCGTCTGCGCGACCGAGCGCGTCGATCAGGCGGCGGTGCGAGGCGACGGCGGCGGCGCCCCAGGCGGGATCGGACGAATAGAAGTGCACCGGGGTGTAGCGGGTGGCGTTGAGCAGGAACCACGACAGCTTCCGCGCGCCGGTCGCGCGGTTGAGGGTGCGGTGGAACGCGAACTCGAGGTCCTCGATCCGCGCCCCGTCGCCGCTGCGCACCGCCTCGGCGAGACGTTCGTTGAGGTCCGACAGTTCCGCGACGGTCTCCGGGGTGATCGCTGCCGCCGCTCGGCGCGCGAGCTCTTCCGCGATCTGTCCCTGCAACCAGAACAGGTCGTCGATGTCGCCCCGGCTCAACGGAGCGACAACGTAGCCGCGGTGTGGGACGAGCTCGACGAGGCCTTCACCCCGCAGTGTGAGCAATGCCTCACGAACGGGGGTGACGCTCACACCGAGTTCGGCGGCGGTCTCGTCCAGCCGGATGAAGTCACCGGGCCGGACCCCACCGGACATGATGAGGTTGCGGACGTGCACCGCCACGTCGTCCGACAGCTGTGGCCTGCGCCGCAGCGGCCGTCCCCCGGACGCCCGGGACTGGGCAGAAGATGTCATCGGCACTCCCTACACTCCTGCGTTCCGGTACATCGGCCGGTTCCGTTCGACGGATTATCGCGCACCGCTCATGCGTCGTGGGGGAGGGTGGCTCGGTGCGCTCGTCCTGCAGGCATACGGCGCCGACACTAGCCTCGACCGGGTGAGTTCCCGAACGTCCCGGCGTCGATTCCTCGGCACCGCTGCCGGCGGCGTCGTCGGGCTCGGCCTCCTCCCCGCCGCGCGCGCCGCCGCCCGCCCGGCCTCTCGCCTTCCCGACCCGGCGACCGTCCCGGCCACCGATCCGGCCATGTTGAGTGCGATCGAAGCGGCCAGTCTGCTGCAGGCCGGACAGTTGCACCCGCGCGAACTGCTCGGTGCGTACCTGCGTCGTAGCCGGGACCACGACGGCGGCGTCGGCGCATGGATCCACCTCTATCCGGACCTCGCCTATGCCGCTGCCGACGCGGCGGCCACGCGGCTCACCGCCGCCCGGGCGTCCGGTGAGCCCGTCTCGCCGCTGTGCGGACTGCCGATCGCCCTCAAGGATCTGTTCGCGGTGGGGGGCCTTCCGCTGACCGCGTCGAGCAATGTGCTCCGCGACAACGTCGCCGCCGGTGATTCGGGGGTGTGGCGCCGGCTGCGGGACGCCGGGGCGGTCCTGCTCGGTCACGTGCACACCGACGAGTTCGCGATCGGTGTCGTCACCCCGCAGGTGGCGAACCCGTGGAACACGCAGTATTCCCCGGGCGGCTCGTCGGGCGGCAGCGCCGCGGCGGTTGCGGCCCGCTTCGCCCCCTTGTCGGTCGGGAGCGACACCGGCGGCTCGCTGCGGCTGCCGGCGAGCGCGTGCGGCGTCTCGGCGATCAAGCCGACGTACGGGCGCGTCACCTCGCACGGGATGATCCCGCTCACGTGGACCAGGGACCATCCCGGCCCCATCGGGCACAGCCTCGCGGACGCTTCGCTGCTGCTCGGTGTCCTCGCGGGTGAGGAGACGGACGATCCGGTCACGGCCGGTGGCCCCGGCGTGCCCGAGGGCGGCTACCCGCTGGCGCCGCCCACCGGGGCGACCCCGCTCGCGGGCGTCCGTATCGGCCTGCCGCACGGCGCGACCGACCGGCTGGCACCGGAGCTGCGCCGCCTGTTCGACGAGTTCCTCGCGACGGCGCGCGCACTGGGCGCCGAACTCCTTCCGGTGTCGATGCCCCACCCGCCGGAGTCGCTCCTGGCCGGTGACACCGCGGAGATGGGTGCCTATCACCGGCAGTTCGTGGACCGGCTCGGTGAATACCGCATCGACCTCGCGCCGCTCGTGAGTGCCGCGGTGGCCTCTCTGGCGCTGCCCGTCGCCGACTACTTCTCGCTGGAGCGGGACCGGTTGCGTTATCAGCACCAGTACAACGCCATGTTCCGCGACCACGAGCTCGATGTGATCGCCCTGCCGGGCGCGCTCGACGACGGCTGTCCCCGCGATGCGTTCGCAGGTCTGAGCGTGCTGTCCGGAGTGGCCGGCGACGTCCAGTGGGCCAATTACACCGGCGCCCCGGCTGTTTCGTTCCCCGTCGGCCGCTCGGCGGTGACCGGGCTGCCGTTCGGCGTCCAGCTGGGTGCGCTGCCGTGGCAGGAGTCCGGGTTGATCTCGGTGGGACTGGCCCTGCAGGAGGCCCTGCCGGTGTGGCGCGACGTGCCGGGTGTGACGCCGACGCCGCGCGAGCTGCCGGTGGTCACGCCGACGGCGCCGGGCCCGGGTCCCGATCCGACCAATACGCTCGGGGCGGCGGCGCCGGTCCGGACACCGGCGACCCTGTCGACCGGAGGATTGTGACGGCCGTCCCGCCGACGCGAAGTTGAGAATGCCGGGGCGGTCCTGCATACTGGTCGGGTTGCCTTGACCGGGTCACGGTTTTCCGCGGCTCGGAACAAGATCGAGTGACAGTCGCGGATCGAGCCTGACGGCCTGGTCGCGGCCACATGCAAGACGGAAGCAGTACCTTCCTGTACCCGTGCGGGTACATCCGGCAGGTCGGTCCGTGGTGTCGAGCATCGGTTCGGCGCTGCGGAGCGAGCAGTAGGGCGACACGCCCGACCGCGTGTGCCGGAGAACAATGACAGATGAACAGCGGCATGCGGATCGGGTGCGCCCGGTCACGAGGTGTGGAGAGTGCTGTTCGTCGTCGCCGTTCGGGCGGAACTGTGCAGACGAGGTGGTTCCCGATTCGCTCGGGTGCTACGAAACGCGGCAAGAAAAGGACACATAAGCGTGGCGGGACAAAAGATCCGCATCAGGCTCAAGGCCTATGACCATGAGGCGATCGACGCATCTGCGCGCAAGATCGTCGAGACGGTGACCCGTACGGGCGCTCGCGTGGTCGGCCCGGTGCCGTTGCCCACCGAAAAGAACGTGTACTGCGTCATCCGCTCGCCGCACAAGTACAAGGACTCGCGCGAGCACTTCGAGATGCGGACTCACAAGCGGCTGATCGACATCCTCGACCCGACGCCCAAGACCGTCGACGCGCTCATGCGCATCGACCTCCCGGCGAGCGTCGACGTCAACATTCAGTGACTTTCGAGACCAGCGAGCTTGTAGAAGACGCAGCGGAGACAACACATGACTAACCAGATCAAGGGAATCCTGGGCACCAAGCTCGGCATGACCCAGGTCTTCGACGAGAACAACCGGGTCGTTCCGGTCACCGTCGTCAAGGCCGGACCGAACGTGGTCACCCAGATCCGTACCGAGGAGCGCGACGGCTACAGCGCCGTGCAGCTCGCCTACGGTGCGATCGACCCGCGCAAGGTCACCAAGCCGGTCGCCGGCCAGTTCGCGAAGGCGGGCGTCACCCCTCGTCGCCACATCGTCGAGCTGCGTGTCGACGACACCGACGGCATCGAGATCGGCCAGGAGCTCACCGCCGAGGTCTTCGAGGACGGCGCCTTCGTCGACGTCACCGGCACCTCCAAGGGCAAGGGCTTCGCCGGCACCATGAAGCGTCACGGCTTCGCCGGCCAGGGCGCCTCGCACGGTGCGCAGGCTGTGCACCGTCGTCCGGGCTCCATCGGTGGCTGCGCCACCCCGGGCCGCGTGTTCAAGGGAACCCGCATGTCCGGGCGCATGGGTAGCGACCGCGTCACGACGCAGAACCTCTCGGTCCACAAGGTGGACGCCGAGAACGGCCTGCTGCTGATCAAGGGTGCGATCCCGGGCCGCAAGGGCGGCGTCGTGATCGTCAAGACCGCAGTGAAGGGTGGTGCACGGGCATGACCAGCACCGAGACCGCAACCAAGCTGACGCTCGACGTCAAGGCTCCCGGCGGCCAGACCAACGGCACCGTCGATCTCCCCGCCGAGATCTTCGACGCCCCCGCGAACATCGCGCTGCTGCACCAGGTGGTCGTCGCGCAGCTCGCCGCGGCTCGCCAGGGCACGCACGCCACCAAGACCCGCGGCGAGGTCCGCGGCGGTGGCAGGAAGCCGTACCGCCAGAAGGGCACCGGCCGCGCCCGCCAGGGCTCGACCCGCGCGCCGCAGTTCGCCGGCGGTGGCACCGTCCACGGCCCGCAGCCGCGCGACTACAGCCAGCGCACGCCCAAGAAGATGAAGGCTGCCGCCCTCCGTGGCGCCCTCTCCGACCGGGCTCGCAACGAGCGCATCCACGTGATCACCGAGCTCGTCGCCGGGCAGGCGCCGTCCACCAAGGGCGCGCGTACCTTCCTCGCGGAGCTGACCGATCGCAAGAACCTGCTCCTCGTCGTCGGCCGTGAGGATCTCGCGGCGTGGAAGAGCGTGCAGAACCTGCAGAACGTGCACGCGATCGCTCCGGATCAGCTGAACACCTACGACGTGCTCTACAGCGACGACGTCGTGTTCAGCGTCGAGGCGCTCAACGCGTTCATCCACGGGCCGGCCGAGTCCGCCCAGGCAGAGAAGGAGGAGAGCAAGTGAGCACGATCGCGGATCCGCGCGACATCCTGCTGGCTCCGGTCATCTCCGAGAAGTCCTACGGGCTGATGGAGGAGGGCACCTACACCTTCCTGGTGCACCCGGACTCGAACAAGACGCAGATCAAGATTGCCGTCGAGAAGGTCTTCGGCGTCAAGGTGACCAGCGTCAACACCGCCAACCGTCAGGGCAAGCGCAAGCGGACCCGGTTCGGTTACGGCAAGCGCAAGGACACCAAGCGCGCGCTCGTGACCCTGTCGGCCGACAGCAAGCCCATCGAGATCTTCGGAGGGCCGGTCGCCTAGGCGGCCGGGACTCGAGAGATAGAGGACGAGAAGACTCATGGCAATTCGTAAGTACAAGCCGACAACCCCGGGTCGGCGTGGCGCGAGTGTCTCGGACTTCGCCGAGATCACCCGCTCGACGCCCGAGAAGTCGCTGGTTCGCCCGCTGCACGGCCGCGGTGGCCGCAACGCGCACGGCCGCATCACCACCCGGCACAAGGGTGGCGGACACAAGCGTGCCTACCGCCTGATCGACTTCCGCCGCAACGACAAGGACGGCATCCCGGCCAAGGTCGCTCACATCGAGTACGACCCCAACCGCACCGCCCGCATCGCCCTGCTGCACTACGTGGACGGCGAGAAGCGCTACATCATCGCCCCCAAGGGCCTGGTGCAGGGTGCTCCGGTCGAGTCCGGCCCGCAGGCCGACATCAAGCCCGGCAACAACCTGCCGCTGCGCAACATCCCGACCGGTACCACCATCCACGCGGTGGAACTGCGTCCGGGCGGCGGCGCCAAGATGGCCCGTTCCGCCGGCGCCAGCATCCAGCTGCTCGGTAAGGAAGGCACCTACGCCACCCTGCGTATGCCCTCCGGTGAGATCCGTCGCGTCGACGTGCGCTGCCGCGCCACCGTCGGCGAGGTCGGCAACGCCGAGCAGTCGAACATCAACTGGGGCAAGGCCGGCCGCATGCGCTGGAAGGGCAAGCGCCCGACCGTCCGTGGTGTGGTCATGAACCCGGTCGACCACCCGCACGGCGGTGGTGAGGGCAAGACCTCCGGTGGTCGCCACCCGGTCAGCCCGTGGGGCAAGCCCGAGGGCCGCACCCGCAAGAACAAGGCGTCCGACAAGCTCATCGTCCGTCGTCGCCGTACCGGCAAGAAGCGCTAGTCAAGGAGGGAGTTAGAGAATGCCACGCAGCCTCAAGAAGGGCCCGTTCGTCGACGACCACCTCCTGGCGAAGGTCGATACGCAGAACGAAAAGGGCACCAAGCAGGTCATCAAGACCTGGTCGCGCCGTTCCACCATTCTGCCCGACTTCATCGGTCACACGTTCGCCGTCCACGACGGTCGCAAGCACGTGCCGGTGTTCGTCTCGGAGTCGATGGTCGGCCACAAGCTCGGCGAGTTCGCGCCGACCCGTACGTTCAAGGGCCACATCAAGGACGACCGGAAGAGCAAGCGTCGATGAGCACTGAAACCACAAACAAGAGCGCTCGGGCTGTTGCGCGCCACGTGCGTGTGACCCCGATGAAGGCGCGTCGCGTCGTCGACATCGTCCGGGGCAAGACCGTGGACGAGGCTCTGTCGATCCTGAAGTTCGCGCCGCAGTCCGCGGCCGAGCCGGTCGCCAAGGTGATCGCGAGCGCCGCCGCGAACGCGCAGAACAACCTGGACCTCGACCCGAGCACGCTCGTCGTCGCCACGGCGTACGTCGACGAGGGCGCGACCCTCAAGCGGTTCCAGCCGCGTGCCCAGGGCCGTGCATTCCGCATCCGCAAGCGGACGAGCCACATCACCGTGATCGTCGAGAGCAAGGCGCCTGCGTCTGCTGGAAACCGTAACCGCCGGAAGGGAGCTCAATAGTGGGCCAGAAGATCAACCCGCACGGCTTCCGTCTGGGCATCACCACCGACTGGAAGTCGCGCTGGTACGCCGACAAGCAGTACGCGGAGTACGTGAAGGAAGACGTCGCGATCCGCAAGTTCCTGGCCACCGGCCTCGAACGGGCCGGCATCGCCAAGGTCGAGATCGAGCGCACCCGTGACCGTGTGCGTGTGGACATCCACACCGCGCGTCCGGGCATCGTCATCGGCCGCCGCGGCGCCGAGGCCGATCGCATCCGCGCCGAGCTCGAGAAGCTGACCGGCAAGCAGGTTCAGCTGAACATCCTCGAGGTCAAGAACGCCGAGTCCGAGGCCCAGCTGGTGGCGCAGGGCGTCGCCGAGCAGCTCTCGAACCGTGTGGCGTTCCGTCGCGCGATGCGCAAGGCCATCCAGTCGGCCATGCGTCAGCCCAACGTCAAGGGCATCCGGGTGCAGTGCTCGGGCCGCCTCGGCGGCGCCGAGATGTCCCGCTCGGAGTTCTACCGTGAAGGCCGCGTCCCGCTGCACACGCTGCGTGCGGACATCGACTACGGCCTGTACGAGGCGAAGACCACCTTCGGCCGCATCGGCGTGAAGGTCTGGATCTACAAGGGCGACATCGTCGGTGGCCGTCGTGAGCTGGCCGCTGCGGCCGCCGCCCCGGCCGACCGTCCCCGTCGCGAGCGTCCGAGCCGTCCCCGTCGTTCCGGTGCCTCGGGCACCACCGCGACGAGCACCGACGCCGGCCGCGCCGCCTCCGCCGATGCACCCGCTCCGACCGAGAATCAGGAGGGCTGACGCATGTTGATCCCACGGCGGGTCAAGCACCGCAAGCAGCACCACCCGAGCCGCTCGGGTGCCGCCAAGGGTGGGACCCAGGTGACCTTCGGTGACTACGGCATCCAGGCTCTCGAGCCGGCCTACATCACCAACCGGCAGATCGAGTCCGCTCGTATCGCCATGACCCGGCACATCAAGCGTGGCGGCAAGATCTGGATCAACATCTTCCCGGATCGCCCCCTCACCAAGAAGCCTGCCGAGACCCGCATGGGTTCCGGTAAGGGTTCGCCCGAGTGGTGGGTCGCGAACATCAAGCCCGGACGGGTGATGTTCGAGATGAGCTACCCGAACGAGGAGATTGCCCGCGAAGCCCTCCGGCGCGCGATGCACAAGCTCCCGTGCAAGTGCAGGATCGTGACGAGGGAGGAGCAGTTCTGATGGCTACCGGAACCCCCGCCACAGAGCTCCGCGAGCTGACCGAGGAAGAGCTGGTCACCAAGCTCCGCGAGGCGAAGGAAGAGCTGTTCAACCTTCGTTTCCAGATGGCCACCGGCCAGCTGGACAACAACCGCCGGCTGCGCGTCGTGCGCAACGAGATCGCCCGCATCTACACGGTGCTGCGTGAGCGCGAGCTCGGCCTGGCCTCCGGCCCGGATGCGGGTGACGCGGCATGAGTGAGGAAAAGGCAGTGACCCAGAAGGAAGAGCGCGGCAGCCGCAAGGTCCGCATCGGCTACGTTGTCTCCGACAAGATGGAGAAGACGATCGTGGTCGAGCTCGAGGACCGGGTGAAGCACCCGCTGTACGGCAAGATCATCCGCCGTACCACCAAGGTGAAGGCACACGACGAGAACGGCGTGGCCGGCATCGGCGACCGCGTGCAGCTGATGGAGACCCGTCCGCTGTCCGCGACCAAGCGGTGGCGTCTGGTCGAGGTGCTCGAGAAGGCCAAGTAAGCCCTCTCTCGCATCGTCGACGACGATCGAGTACGGCACCCACATCGCTCGCCTCGCGCGCGGTGTGGGTGCCGTCGGTCTTTCCGGGGGCGCCCTCGGGCGACACGCCCGGGTCCGGGGTAGGGAGCGACCTCACAGTTCGCGGATTTGCCCTGCATGAGGTATATCGCCTACCCTGGACGGGTTGCCTCACGGGACCCGTGTGTCTTGCGCGCGTGCGCCGTGGGCGACCGACGACCGCGTGCGTCCAGGTCGGAAATCTGACGTACACACCAATCCAGGTCAAGGAGAAGTAAGTGATCCAGCAGGAGTCGCGACTGCGCGTCGCCGACAACACGGGTGCCAAGGAGATCCTCTGCATCCGCGTTCTCGGTGGCTCGTCCCGTCGCTACGCCGGTATCGGTGACATCATCGTCGCCACCGTGAAGGACGCGATCCCCGGTGGCAACGTCAAGCGCGGCGACGTCGTCAAGGCCGTGATCGTGCGCACCGCCAAGGAGCGCCGCCGGCCGGACGGCTCGTACATCAAGTTCGACGAGAACGCCGCCGTCATCATCAAGGGTGACAACGACCCGCGTGGCACCCGCATCTTCGGCCCCGTCGGCCGCGAGCTGCGCGACAAGCGGTTCATGAAGATCGTCTCGCTCGCTCCGGAGGTGCTGTGATGAAGGTGCACAAGGGCGACACCGTGCTCGTCATCTCGGGCAAGGACAAGGGTGCCAAGGGCAAGGTCATCGCGGCCTACCCGAAGGAGAACCGGGTCCTCGTCGAGGGCGTGAACCGAATCAAGAAGCACACGGCGGTCTCGGCCAACGAGCGCGGCGCCTCTTCCGGGGGCATCGTGACGCAGGAGGCCCCGATCCACGTTTCCAACGTTGCGGTCGTCGACTCGGACGGCAATCCCACCCGCGTGGGCTACCGGACCGACGAGGAAACCGGCAAGCGCGTTCGGATTTCCCGGAAGAACGGGAAGGACATCTGACATGACCACCACCGAGAACAAGACCACACCGCGTCTGAAGACCCGGTACCGCGAGGAGATCCGCGACGCGCTGAACGCGGAGTTCGACTACGCGAACGTCATGCAGATCCCCGGCGTCGTGAAGGTCGTCGTCAACATGGGTGTCGGTGACGCCGCCCGCGACGCGAAGCTGATCAACGGCGCGGTCGCCGACCTGGCTCTGATCACCGGTCAGAAGCCGGAGATCCGCAAGGCCCGCAAGTCGATCGCCCAGTTCAAGCTGCGTGAGGGCATGCCGATCGGCGCGCGCGTCACGCTGCGCGGCGACCGCATGTGGGAGTTCCTGGACCGCCTGGTCTCCATCGCGCTGCCCCGTATCCGGGACTTCCGCGGCCTCAACGGCAACCAGTTCGACGGCAACGGCAACTACACGTTCGGCCTGAACGAGCAGTCGATGTTCCACGAGATCGACGTGGACAAGATCGACCGCCCGCGCGGCATGGACATCACCGTCGTCACGACCGCCACCAACAACGAAGAAGGCCGTGCCCTGCTCAAGCACCTCGGCTTCCCGTTCAAGGAGAACTGAGCCCATGGCTAAGAAGGCACTGGTCAACAAGGCCAACAAGAAGCCGAAGTTCGCGGTGCGCGCCTACACCCGCTGCCAGCGCTGCGGGCGCCCCCACTCGGTCTTCCGCAAGTTCGGACTCTGCCGCATCTGCCTGCGTGACATGGCACACCGCGGTCAGCTTCCGGGAGTTCACAAGAGCTCCTGGTGACGTGAACGGTGGACGACCGCACGGTCGTCCACCGTCACTCCTGTCAGGGGCCGGTCGCAACCGCGTCCGGTCCGCATGAAACCAAGTTCGTCGTAGGCCCACGGCCGGTCCGCGCCGGCGACACGTTCGTCGCCGCTGCCGGTGTTGCATGGGAACCGCAACGAGAAAGGTGAACAGGTCAGCCATGACCATGACCGACCCCATCGCAGACTTCTTGACGCGTCTGCGTAACGCCAACACGGCGTACCACGACGAGGTGAAGCTTCCCCACTCGAAGATCAAGGCGAACATCGCCGAGATCCTCAAGCGTGAGGGCTACATCGCCGACTTCCGCACCGAGGATGCCGAGGTGGGCAAGACCCTCGTCGTCAACCTCAAGTACGGCCCGTCCCGTGAGCGCAGCCTCGCCGGTGTGCGCCGCGTGTCGAAGCCCGGCCTGCGCGTGTACGCGAAATCCACCAACCTGCCCAAGGTCCTGGGCGGCCTCGGCGTGGCGATCATCTCCACGTCCTCCGGCCTGCTCACCGATCGCCAGGCGGCCAAGCAGGGAGTGGGCGGGGAAGTCCTCGCCTACGTCTGGTAAGGGAGGCCACCACAATGTCGCGTATTGGAAAGCTTCCGGTCACCGTCCCGTCGGGCGTCGAGGTGACCATCGACGGCCAGGACGTCGCAGTGAAGGGCCCCAAGGGCAACCTCTCGCTGACCATCGCCGAGCCGATCACCATCGCCAAGGGTGACGACGGCGCGCTCAACGTGAGCCGTCCGAACGACGAGCGTCGCAGCCGCGCGCTGCACGGTCTGTCGCGCACGCTCGTGCAGAACCTCATCGTGGGTGTCACCGAGGGGTACACCACGAAGATGGAGATCCACGGCGTCGGCTACCGCGTCGCGCTCAAGGGCAAGGACCTCGAGTTCTCGCTCGGCTACAGCCACCCGGTCCCGATCGAGGCCCCCGAGGGCATCACGTTCGCGGTCGAGTCGCCGACGAAGTTCTCGATCTCGGGCATCGACAAGCAGAAGGTCGGCCAGATCGCGGCCAACATCCGCCGGCTGCGCAAGTCCGACCCGTACAAGGGCAAGGGCATCCGCTACGAGGGCGAGCAGGTGCGCCGCAAGGTCGGAAAGACGGGTAAGTGATCATGAGCCAGACCGAGAACCAGAAGGCCAAGCGGATTCCGCTCGGCAAGGACGCGTCCACCCGGCGTCGGCTGTCGAAGCAGCGTCGGCACTTCCGTCTGCGCAAGAAGGTCGCCGGCACCGCCGAGCGTCCCCGTCTCGTCGTGAACCGGTCCTCGCGCCACATTCACGCCCAGCTGGTCGACGACCTGACGGGCACCACCCTGGCGGCGGCCTCGACCGTCGAGCCGGACGTGCGTGCGCTCGAGGGCGACAAGAAGGCGCGCGGCGCCAAGGTCGGCCAGCTGATCGCCGAGCGGGCCAAGGCTGCCGGCGTGGAGGCTGTGGTCTTCGACCGTGGCGGCCACACCTACAGCGGCCGGATCGCGGCCCTCGCAGACGCGGCTCGCGAAAGCGGGTTGAAGTTCTGATGACCATCTCTTCGAACGGAAGGAACGCCTGATGCCGGGACGTCAGCGGCGTGACGGCGGCAACGGCCCCGCCGGACAGAATGGCCCCAACACCGGGGACCAGCGTGGTGGTCGCGACCGCCGCGATCGCGACTCGCGCGGCGGCGGTGCCGCCGAGAAGTCGAACTACATCGAGCGTGTCGTCTCGATCAACCGTGTGTCGAAGGTCGTCAAGGGCGGCCGTCGCTTCAGCTTCACCGCACTGGTGATCGTGGGCGACGGCAACGGCCTGGTCGGCGTCGGCTACGGCAAGGCCAAGGAAGTTCCCGCGGCCATCCAGAAGGGTGTCGAGGAGGCTCGCAAGGGCTTCTTCCGCGTCCCGCTCATCGGCTCCACGATCACGCACCCGGTGCAGGGTGAGGCCGCGGCCGGCGTCGTCATGCTGCGCCCCGCCTCGCCGGGTACCGGTGTGATCGCCGGTGGTGCGGTGCGTGCCGTGCTCGAATGCGCGGGCATCCACGACATCCTGTCGAAGTCGCTCGGCAGCGACAACGCCATCAACGTCGTGCACGCCACCGTGGCCGCCCTCAAGCAGCTGCAGCGCCCCGAGGAAGTCGCGGCTCGCCGCGGTCTGGCCCTCGAGGACGTCGCACCTGCGGGCATGCTGCGCGCCCGGGCACAGGCCGCTGGGAGCGTGAAGTAATGGCAGAGCTGAAGATCACTCAGGTCAAGAGCACCATCGGCACCAAGTCGAACCAGCGCGACAGCCTGCGCACCCTCGGTCTGCGGAAGATCCGCCAGTCCGTGGTCCGCGAGGACAATGCGCAGAACCGCGGCTTGATCAACGTGGTGCGTCACCTCGTCGTTGTCGAGGAAGTCACTGCTGAGGAGGCCTCCAAGTGACAATCAAGCTGCACCACCTGCGCCCGGCTCCGGGCGCGAAGACGGACAAGACCCGCGTCGGCCGCGGTGAGGGTTCGAAGGGCAAGACCGCCGGTCGCGGTACGAAGGGCACCAAGGCGCGCAAGAACGTCTCGGCGGCCTTCGAGGGTGGCCAGATGCCGCTGCACATGCGGCTGCCGAAGCTCAAGGGCTTCAAGAACGCCTTCCGCACCGAGTACCAGGTCGTCAACGTCGGCGACATCGCCCGTCTCTTCCCCGAGGGTGGACAGGTCGGCGTCGACGAGCTCGTCGCCAAGGGCGCGGTTCGCAAGAACCAGCTCGTGAAGGTCCTCGGCGAGGGCGAGCTCACGGTGGCCGTGCAGGTGACCGCGAACAAGTTCTCCGGCTCCGCCAAGGAGAAGATCACCGCTGCCGGCGGCACCGCGACCGAACTGGCCTGACCGGTTCGCTCGTGCGTGACGCACAGCACACGAACGGCCGCACTGCAGCACGTGTTGCAGTGCGGCCGTTCGGCGTTCCCGCCCTGCCGGACACCGCACGGCGGCATCCTGTCGCCGCGGGGACGAGCAGCCCCGACCCGGCGCCACGGCACCGGTTCCGGGCGCGCTGCTAGAGTTCAAGAGTTGTCGACCGTCGGACCCCGCGCGTCGATCCACAGTCTCCCGTTTCGCCCTGCCAGGAGGATCTTTGCTTTCCGCCTTCGTCTCGGCCCTCAGGACCCCGGACCTGAGGCGGAAGATCCTCGTCGCGCTCGGGTTGGTGGCCCTGTACCGCCTCGGCGCGACGCTGCCGTCTCCGGGCGTCGACTACGGCAACGTGCGTGCCTGCATCGATCAGCTCAGCGGCGGGGACTCCGCCGGGATCTACTCGCTGATCAACCTGTTCTCCGGCGGCGCCCTGTTGCAGCTGTCGGTGTTCGCGATCGGCATCATGCCGTTCATCACCGCAAGCATCATCGTGCAGCTGCTGACGGTGGTCATTCCGCGCTTCGAGGAGTTGCGCAAGGAAGGGCAGGCGGGGCAGGCCAAGATGACGCAGTACACGCGCTACCTCGCGGTGGCGCTCGCCGTGCTGCAGTCCACCGGCATCGTCGCCCTCGCGGCGCGCGGGCAGCTGTTGCAGGGCTGTTCCGAACCGATCCTCGCCGACGACAGCATCTTCGGCATGGTCGTGATCGTGCTGGTCATGACGGCCGGTGCGGCGCTCGTCATGTGGTTCGGTGAGCTCATCACCGAGCGCGGCGTCGGCAACGGCATGTCGATCCTGATCTTCGCCGGCATCGCCTCGCGGCTGCCGTCCGAGGGCCGCACCATCCTCGAGTCCCGCGGCGGGCTGGTCTTCACGATCGTCCTCGTCGTCGCGCTGGTGGTCATCACCGGCGTGGTGTTCGTCGAGCAGGGCCAGCGCCGGATCCCGGTGCAGTACGCCAAGCGCATGGTGGGCCGGCGCATGTACGGCGGGTCTTCGACGTACCTGCCGTTGAAGGTGAACCAGGCCGGCATCATCCCGGTGATCTTCGCGTCGTCGCTGCTGTACCTGCCGAACCTCATCGCCCAGCTGACCGGAGCCACCTCGGCCACCGATCCGAGCTGGTGGCAGCGGATCATCAACGAGTACCTGGTGAATCCGAACAACCCGGTCTACATCGCGATCTACTTCGGGCTGATCGTCTTCTTCGTCTTCTTCTACGTCGCCATCACCTTCAATCCGGAGGAACGGGCCGACGAGATGAAGAAGTACGGCGGCTTCATCCCGGGCATCCGGCCGGGACGCCCGACCGCCGAGTACCTCAGCTACGTCCTCAACCGCATCACGGTGCCAGGTTCGCTGTACCTGGGTCTCATCGCGACGCTGCCCAACTTCTTCCTCTCGGGCAGCCAGACCGCCACCAGCATCTTCGGTGGCGCCGCGGTGCTCATTCTCGTCAGTGTCGCGCTGGACACTGTCAAGCAGATCGAAAGTCAACTCATGCAGCGCAACTACGAAGGGTTCCTCAAGTGAGACTTGTACTCCTCGGTCCGCCCGGTGCCGGCAAGGGCACGCAGGCCGCCATCCTGTCGGAGAAGCTCGGCGTCCCCGCGATCTCCACCGGGGATCTGTTCCGGGCCAACATCGGGCAGGGCACCCCGCTCGGTGTCGAAGCCAAGAAGTACATCGACGCCGGCGAGCTCGTGCCCGCCGAGATCACCAACAACATGGTGCGCGCCCGTCTCGCCGAGCCCGACGCGGTCGACGGCTTCCTGCTCGACGGCTTCCCCCGGAGCGTGGAACAGGCTCGTGAACTCGAGTCCATCCTGAAGGCCCTGGACACGAAGCTCGACGGCGTTCTCTCCTTCGACATCGACGAGGACGTCGTGGTCGAGCGGATGCTCGCCCGCGGCCGCGCCGACGACACCGAGGACGTCATCCGCAATCGGCTCCGGGTGTACCGCGAGGAGACGGCGCCGCTGCTCGACTACTACGCCGACGCGCTCGTCACGGTCGATGCCGTCGGCGAGGTCGACGAGATCAACGCCCGCGCCCTCGCGGCCCTCGGCAAGTAAGGACGCAGGAGCAAGACGATGGGTTTCGGGCGCAAGCGCAAGGTGGTTCCGTTCCGCACCGCCGGTGAACTCGATGCGATGGCGGCGGCGGGCGCTGTGGTCGGCGCCGCACTCGTGGCGGTCCGCGAGGCGGCGAAGCCGGGCGTGAGCACCCTGGAACTGGACCAGGTGGCGGAGGCGGTCATCCGTGACGCGGGGGCCGTCCCCTCCTTCCTGGGCTACCACGGGTTCACCGGCTCGATCTGCTCGTCGGTGAACGACCGCGTGGTGCACGGAATCCCCTCGGCGACGGAGATCCTCGCCGAGGGCGATCTCGTGTCGATCGACTGCGGCGCGATCCTCGAGGGCTGGCACGGCGACTCGGCGTGGACCTTCGGCGTCGGGGAACTCGCCGCCGCCGACGTCGATCTCAGCGATGCGACACGGCTGTCGATGGAGGCGGGCATCGCGGCGATGCTGCCGGACAACCGGCTCACCGACGTCTCGCACGCCATCGAGACCGGCACCCGCGAGGCCGAACGGTTGCACGGCCGGCGCTACGGCATCGTCGACGGATACGGCGGGCACGCCATCGGCCGCGAGATGCACATGGATCCGTTCCTGCCGAACGAGGGCGAGCCCGGGAAGGGGCCCCGCCTCGTGGTGGGATCCGTGCTCGCCATCGAACCGATGCTGACACTCGGTACCTACGAGACCGAGGTGCTCGACGACAAGTGGACCGTCGTCACGACCGACGGCAGCCGCGCCGCGCACTGGGAGCACACCGTCGCGGTGACCGAGGACGGTCCCCGCATCCTCACCCTGCGTCCGGAGTAGTGCGGCGGTGGTGGCGAGCGAATGTCTCGCTCGCTGCCCGACGAGCCGAACGAGACATTCGCTCGGGTCGCAGACCCCGGTTCACACCTCGACCAGGAGGGTGACCGGGCCGTCGTTCACCAGGCTCACCTCCATGTGCTCCCCGAAGACGCCGGTCTGCACGTCGGCGCCCAGCTCCCGCAGAGCCGACGCGAACTCGTCCACCAGCGGTTCGGCCACGGCGCGCGGTGCGGCGGCCGACCACGACGGGCGCCGGCTCTTGCGCGTGTCGGCCATGAGCGTGAACTGGCTGACCACGAGGATCGGGGCCGCCAGATCGGACGCCGACTTCTCGTCCTCGAGGATCCGCATCGTCCACACCTTCCGGGCCAGCGTCGCGGCCTTGGCCGCGTCGTCGTCGTGGGTCACGCCGACGAGCACGAGCAGGCCGTGACCGCCGACCGGGGGTGAGATCCGGGCGACCTCGCGACCGTCGACCGCGACGGCGGCACCCGTCACCCGCTGAAGCAACGCCCGCACGGCTGTCCTCCTGTATGTCGGCATTTGGCCCTGGTGGGAAAGTTCCCGTAGCATAGATCGATGGTGCGCCCTGCGCGCCGGTCTGCGGGTGTCCGCAGCCGGGCACGCCGAGCGTCACGGTAACGGACACCGATGCAACCACACGCCGAACAACACGGATCGCGGAGGATATGGCCAAGAAAGACGGAGCCATCGAGGTCGAGGGTCGAGTGATCGAGCCGCTGCCCAATGCGATGTTTCGCATTGAGCTCGAGAACGGTCACAAGGTCCTGGCTCACATCAGCGGCAAGATGCGTCAGCACTACATTCGCATCCTGCCCGAGGACCGGGTTGTCGTAGAGCTCTCGCCCTACGACCTGTCGCGTGGGCGCATCGTCTACCGCTACAAGTAAGAGCTTCCCCGGCCGCACGGTCGGGGAGAACCATGTCTGCAGCATGCCTCGTGCTCTGCGGCAGGCGTACACACAGGAGATCAGACGCACCGTGAAGGTTCAGCCGAGCGTCAAGAAGATCTGCGAGAAGTGCAAGGTGATCCGCCGTAACGGCCGGGTCATGGTGATCTGCGAGAACCTGCGCCACAAGCAGCGCCAGGGCTAGACCACCCGCTCTTCGACAGATCGGCTTGGCAACAAGCTAGAGAAGACCTTCCAGTACCAGTCGTTCGGTCACGATTCCCGATTCGTCGGGGAGCCGCGCGATACACCCCCGGTTCGGAGGCCGGGGCCCCACTGTGTTTCGGACTACCGGCGTTCCGGCTTCGGCCGGGCCGCGGGACCACACAGTTTCACGACGCAGGGGACGGGCTGGGAGCAGACCTCCGCACACCGAATAGGAATGCCACATGGCACGTCTCGCAGGTGTCGATCTTCCCCGCGAAAAGCGGATGGAGATCGCACTGACCTACATCTACGGCATCGGCCGTACCCGCTCGAAGGAGATCCTCGAGGCCACCGGCGTGAGCCCGGATCTGCGCAGCAAGGACCTCTCCGACGAGGATCTCGCCAAGCTGCGCGAGTTCATCGAGGAGACCTACAAGGTCGAGGGTGACCTCCGCCGCGAGGTCCAGGCGGATATCCGTCGCAAGATCGAGATCGGCTGCTACCAGGGCCTGCGACACCGTCGTGGTCTGCCCGTGCGTGGACAGCGCACCAAGACCAACGCCCGCACCCGTAAGGGTCCGAAGCGCACCGTCGCAGGAAAGAAGAAGTAATGCCTCCCAAGTCACGCAGCACCGGTCCCAAGAAGACCCAGAAGGCGCGCCGCAGGGACAAGAAGAACGTCCCGCACGGTGCCGCTCACATCAAGAGCACCTTCAACAACACGATCGTGTCCATCACGGACCCGAACGGCAACGTCATCTCCTGGGCGTCCTCCGGCCACGTCGGTTTCAAGGGTTCGCGCAAGTCGACCCCGTTCGCCGCGCAGCTCGCCGCCGAGAACGCTGCCCGCAAGGCGCAGGAGCACGGTGTCAAGAAGGTCGACGTCTTCGTGAAGGGCCCGGGCTCGGGCCGCGAGACGGCGATCCGTTCCCTCCAGGCCGCGGGCCTCGAGGTCGGCACCATCTCCGACGTCACCCCCCAGCCGCACAACGGCTGCCGTCCGCCCAAGCGGCGTCGCGTCTAACGGGAAAGGAAGGTTTGAATCATGGCTCGCTATACCGGTCCCGTTACCCGTAAGTCGCGTCGTCTGCGCGTCGACCTCGTCGGAGGCGACCAGGCGTTCGAGCGTCGCCCCTACCCGCCCGGCCAGCACGGCCGCGCGCGGATCAAGGAGAGCGAATACCTGCTCCAGCTGCAGGAGAAGCAGAAGGCCCGCTTCTCCTACGGCGTGATGGAAAAGCAGTTCCGTCGCTACTACGAGGAGGCCGCCGGCCGCCCCGGCAAGACCGGTGAGGTCCTGCTGACCATCCTCGAGTCGCGTCTGGACAACGTCGTCTACCGCGCCGGTCTCGCCCGGACCCGCCGTCAGGCCCGCCAGCTGGTGAGCCACGGCCACTTCCTGGTGAACGGCAAGAAGGTCGACATCCCCAGCTACCGCGTCTCGCAGTACGACATCATCGACGTCCGCGAGAAGTCGCTGGGCACACTGCCCTTCCAGGTGGCCCGTGAGACCCAGGGCGATCGTCCGATCCCGGGTTGGCTGCAGGTCGTCGGCCCGCGTCTGCGGGTGCTGGTCCACCAGCTCCCCGAGCGCGCGCAGATCGACATCCCGCTGCAGGAACAGCTGATCGTCGAGTACTACTCGAAGTAAGGCGCTTCGCGCCGTGGTGTCCTTCCGGTCCTCCCGAGGTCCGGGGGGACACCACATCCCGACCAGGGCGTCATATGGCGGACGCCCACAAGGAGGCACTCCATGCTCATCTCGCAGCGACCCACCCTCAGCGAAGAGGTCATCGCCGACAACCGCTCGAAGTTCGTCATCGAACCCCTCGAGCCGGGCTTCGGGTACACCCTCGGCAACTCGCTTCGTCGCACCCTGCTGTCCTCGATTCCGGGCGCGGCCGTCACCAGCATTCGCATCGACGGCGTGCTCCACGAGTTCACCACGGTTCCCGGGGTCAAGGAGGATGTCACCGACATCATCCTGAACCTCAAGGGCCTCGTGGTCAGCTCGGAAGAGGACGAGCCGGTCACCATGTACGTCCGCAAGCAGGGCCCCGGCACCGTGACCGCGGGCGACATCGTGCCCCCGGCCGGTGTCACCGTCCACAACCCGGACCTGCACATCGCCACCCTGAACGACAAGGGCAAGCTGGAGATCGAGCTCGTCGTCGAGCGCGGCCGCGGCTACGTCCCTGCCGTCCAGAACAAGGCGTCCGGCGCCGAGATCGGCCGCATCCCGGTCGACTCGATCTACTCGCCGGTGCTCAAGGTGACCTACAAGGTGGAGGCGACCCGCGTCGAGCAGCGCACCGACTTCGATCGGTTGATTCTCGACGTGGAGACCAAGAACTCGATCACCGCGCGGGACGCGCTCGCTTCGGCGGGCAAGACCCTGGTGGAGCTCTTCGGTCTGGCTCGTGAGCTGAACGTCGAAGCAGAAGGCATCGAGATCGGTCCCTCGCCCGCCGAGGCCGACCACATCGCCTCCTTCGGACTCCCCATCGAGGATCTCGACCTGACGGTCCGGTCCTACAACTGCCTCAAGCGCGAGGGTGTGCACACCGTCGGTGAGCTCGTGGCACGCACGGAGTCCGACCTGCTCGACATCCGCAACTTCGGTCAGAAGTCCATCGACGAGGTGAAGGTCAAGCTGCACTCGCTCGGCCTCTCCCTCAAGGACAGCCCCGCGTCCTTCGACCCGAGCACCGTCGCCGGCTACGACGCCGCGACCGGTACCTGGAGCGATACGGACGCCGGTTCCTTCGGCGACGCCGAGGGGAACGAGGACTACGCCGAGACCGAGCAGCTGTAGCAGCTCACGGTCCGTTACTAGGAGATTCATCATGCCCAAGCCCAAGAAGGGTGCCCGCTTCGGCGGGTCGGCCTCGCACCAGAAGGCGCTGCTGGCCAACCTGGCCACTGCGCTCTTCGAGCACGGCCGCATCACCACCACCGAGGCCAAGGCCAAGGCCCTGCGGCCCTACGCCGAGAAGCTCGTCACGCACGCGAAGGCCGGCACGCTGGCCAACCGTCGTGAGGTGCTGAAGGTCATCCGCAACAAGGACGTCGTCCACACGCTGTTCGCGGAGATCGGCCCGTTCTACGAGGACCGCAACGGCGGCTACACCCGCATCGTCAAGACGATGCCGCGCAAGGGTGACAACGCTCCCATGGCGATCATCGAGCTCGTCAAGGAGAAGACCGTCACCTCCGAGGCCGACCGCGCCCGTCGCGTCGCCGCCTCGCAGAGCGCGCCGGCCACCGAGGCCCCGGCCGAGGAGAACGTCGTCGAAGCCGTCGAGGCCGACGCCTCCGACGCGCAGGTCGAGAACGCGGACGCCGTCGTCGACGCGATCGAGGACGAGACCGCCACCGCGGCCGACGCCAAGGACGCCGACGAGGCCAAGAAGGACTAGTCCACTTGGTTTCGGCATCCGCTGAAGCGAACGAGCCCGTCGCCCCGAACCGGGGCGGCGGGCCCGTTGCTTTCGAGAACCCGTCCGCCGCAGGGGACAGCACCCGGCTGCGGCTCGACATCGCCTACGACGGCACCGACTTCTCCGGCTGGGCACGGCAACCCGGACGACGGACGGTGTGCGGGGAGATCGAAGAGAAACTCGGGGCGGTCGTGCGCGCACCGGTCCAGCTCACGGTCGCCGGGCGGACCGATGCCGGGGTGCATGCGTCCGGTCAGGTCGCGCACGTCGACGTCCCCGCCGCTGCCCTTCCGGACGACCTCGCCCGTCTGGTGCGACGGCTCGCGCGGTTCCTGCCGCGCGACGTCCGCGTCACCGGCATCTCCGTCGCCCCGCCGCACTTCGACGCCCGTTTCTCGGCGGTCCGCCGGCACTACGAGTACCGGCTCACCACCGCCGTCTACGGCGCCGAGCCGCTGCGGGCCCGCGACACCGTCGCCTGGCCCAAGCCGGTGGACGTCGACGCGATGCGTGCCGCGTCGCGGTCGCTGCTGGGCCTGCACGACTTCGCGGCGTTCTGCAAGCGGCGCGAGGGCGCGACGACGGTCCGCGAACTGCAACGCTTCGACTGGACGAGCACGGGGGACATCCTGACCGCGCACGTGAGCGCAGACGCGTTCTGCTGGTCGATGGTGCGCAGCCTCGTCGGGGCGGCGCTCGCAGTAGGGGAGGGGCGGCGCAGTGTCGAGTGGATGACCGCGCTGCTCGACGAACGGCAGCGCGCCGCGGCCGTGGCCGTGGCTCCGGCGCACGGACTCAGCCTCGTCGGCGTCGACTATCCCCCCGACGGCGAACTCGCGGCGCGCAACGCGGCCACCCGCGAGCTGCGCGGCCCCATCGGGCCCGGCTGCTGCTGACCCGCGGCCTTCCGGTGATATGTGCCTTCCGGTGATATGTTCCGACGAGCACCTCCCCCGGCCGGCCCGGCCGGGGGATCGGCATGTGAGAGGGAGGCGCAGTGCTCGACATGCCCGCGATCCGGCGACGCGGCGCGACGATCGCGGCGGCGCTGTTCGCCGCGGCGTCGCTGCTGACGGCGCCGGCGGCCGCCGAGCCGGCTCCGGCCGGGGCCTACGTCGATCACGTGGAGGAGCGGACCGCGCGCGACTGGGTGCTGCACGTGTACTCGCCGTCCATGGACCGGGTGATCCCGGTCGAGGTGATCCGGCCCGCCGACACTTCCGTTGCCCGGCCCACCTTCTACCTGCTCAACGGCGCCGGCGGGGGAGAGGACGCCGCGAACTGGCGCGAGCAGACGGACGTCCGCGAGTTCTTCGACGGCAGGAACGTCAACGTCGTCACCCCGGTGGGCGGCGCCTTCTCGTACTACACGGACTGGGTGCGTGACGACCCGAAGCTCGGCCGGCACCGATGGGCGACGTTCCTGACGTCGGAACTGCCGCCGGTCGTGGACGCGGCACTGGGCGCCGACGGTCGCAACGCCGTCGCGGGAATGTCCATGTCGGGCAGTTCGGTGCTGGCTCTCGCGCAGCAGGCGCCGGGACTGTACGAGGCGGTGGCGTCCTACAGCGGGTGCGCGCAGACGAGCAGCGATCCGGGACGCAGCTACGTCGAGGCCGTCGTCACGATCGGGGGCGGCGACGTCGAGAACATGTGGGGCCCGATCGGTGGCCCGGGGTGGATCGCCAACGACGCGGCGCTGAACGCGGAGAAGCTGCGCGGCACGACGCTGTACATCTCCTCCGGCGGTGGCCTGCCGGGCCCGCACGAGGCGGCCCTGGGTGGGCAGGTGGATCCGGTCGACCTGCTCGTCCTCGGATCCATCGAGGCGGCCACGGCACAGTGCACCGAACGGCTGCGACGGACCTTCGACGAACTCGGGATCGCGGCGACCTTCAGCACAGCGGTGGAGGGCACGCACTCGTGGGGCTATTGGCAGGACGCGCTGCACGAGTCCTGGCCGATCCTCGAGGAGGCGATCGGCGCGTAGCGCGGTCAGGTCGTGACCATCCGGAGCAGCGCCGCCGCCGCGCGGAACGGCAGCGACAGCAGTCGCAGGAACAGGATCCCCAGTTCGGCGAGGGTTGCCACGACGTCCGCGGCATCGGCCGCCCGCTCCAGTCGGTTCGCGGCCCTGCGGCCCCGCCTGCGCTGTCTGTTCACCGGCGCACGGTAGCAGGCTCGCAGAATCTGACAGGAAGATGTTTCAGATTCCGCGGCGCGAGCTATCCGGGC
>NZ_JAUIZP010000063.1:0-79102 GCF_041414735.1 Rhodococcus sp. GXMU-t2271 | reverse complement strand
GCGGCCCCGCCTGCGCTGTCTGTTCACCGGCGCACGGTAGCAGGCTCGCAGAATCTGACAGGAAGATGTTTCAGATTCCGCGGCGCGAGCTATCCGGGCAGTGTCGGGGCGCGCACGCCGCCGGGGAGGACGGCGACGCGCCCCGACACCCCTGCCGGTCAGCCGGCCAGGTGCCGGGCGATGACCAACCGCTGGATCTGGTTCGTCCCCTCGAAGATCTGCGTGATCTTCGCGTCCCGCATGAACCGCTCGACGGGAAAGTCCCGGGTGTAGCCGTAGCCGCCGAGCACCTGCACGGCGTCGGTGGTCACCTTCATTGCCGCGTCGGTCGCGACGAGCTTGGCGACCGACGCCTGCCGCGAGTAGGGCAGACCGGCATCCTTGCGGCGCGCGGCGTCGATGTAGGTGGCGCGGGCCGAGTCCACCGCCGCGGCCATGTCGGCGAGGACGAATCCGAGGCCCTGATGATCGATGATCTTCTTGCCGAACGCCTTGCGCTCCTTGGCGTACGCGGTCGCCTCGTCCAGCGCGGCCTGCGCGAGACCCACCGCGACGGCCGCGATCCCGAGGCGACCCGAATCGAGCGCGCTGAACGCGATCGGCAGGCCCTGGCCCTCGGCGCCGATGCGGCGCTCCTCGGGTACGAACGCGTCGTCGTAGTGGGCGGTCGTGGTGGGGACGGCATGCAGGCCCATCTTCTCCTCGGGCTTGCCGAAGCTGAGACCTTCGGTCCCGGCGGGCACGAGGAAGCAGGAGATGCCCTTCGAGCCGGCGTCGGAGGTCCGGGCGAACAGCGTGTAGAAGTCCGCCTTGCCGCCGTTGGTGATCCACGCCTTCGATCCGGAGATCCGGTAGCCGCCGTCCACGGCTGTCGCGCGGCAGGCCAGGGCCGCGGCATCGGACCCGGCCTGCGGCTCGGACAGGCTGTAGGCGCCGATCGTCTCGCCGCCGAGCATGTCCGGCAACCACCTGGCCTTCTGCTCCTCGGTGCCGTGGGTGGCCAGCGCGAAGCACGACAGTCCGTGCACGCTCACGGCGACGGCGACGGCCGCCCAGCGGGCGCCGAGTTCCTCGAGCACCTGCAGGTACACCTCGTACGGCTGATTCCCGCCACCGAACTCCTCCGGGTACGGCAGGCTCAGCAGGCCGGCCGCCCCGAGGGCGGGGAACACGCCTTCGGGGAACGTCTCGTTGCGCTCGTGTTCGACGACCCGCGGCGCGAGAACCTTGTCCGCGACGTCGCGGGTCAGCTCGATGAGGTCGTAGGCCTCGGGGGTGGGCAGCAGGCGCTCGACGGGCACGGTGACTCCTCGCTCGGAAAATAGTACTGAGAACGATACTGCAGTACTATTCACAGTATGACAAGAGCGGGAACCCGGCGCGGTACGGCGCGGCAGGCGCAACTGTTCGACCAGCTCGTCGCGCTGTTCCTCGCCGAGGGCTTCGCCCGCTTTACCCTCGACGACATCGCCGCCCGCCTGCGCTGTTCCAAGTCGACCCTGTACGCCCTCGCCGAGAGCAAGGATCGCCTCGTCCGGGCCGCCACCGTGCACTTCTTCCGCGGCGCGACCGAGCGTGTCGAATCCGAGCTCGACGGCCGCAGCGGCGCCGTCGACCGCATCCGCGGCTATCTCGAGGCCGTCGGCCGGCAACTCGAACCCGCCTCCGCGCAGTTCATGGAGGACATGGCTGCCGCCCCCGCCGCCCGTGAGGTCTACGAACGCAACACCCGGCTCGCCGCCGAACGCGTCCGCGACCTCATCGCCGCCGGAGTCGCCACCGGCGAACTGCGCGACGTGCACGCCGCGTTCGTCGCCGACGTCGTCGCCGCCGTCATGGTCCGCATCCAGCAGCGCTACGTCGCCGAGGCCACCGGCCTGCCGGACGCGCAGGCCTACCGCGAACTCGCCGCCCTGCTCACCCACGGCCTCACCGCCTGACCCGCCTACCATCGGCCCATGGATGCCGAAGCCCCGATTCGTCTCGAGATCGTCGTCGCCAGCGTGCGGGCCGGGCGGATCGCGCCCGTCGTCGCCGACTGGTTCGCCGCCGCCGCGCGGCAACGTCCCGAGTTCGACGTCGGCGTGCTCGACCTTGCCGACACCCCGCTGCCGCAGGATCTTTCCGGCGGCCGCGAGGCCGAGGCGTTCACCCGGCGCGTCGGTGCGGCCGATGCGTTCGCGGTCGTCACCTCCGAGTACAACCACGGCTATCCGGCCGCCCTGAAGACCGCCCTCGACACCGTCAAACACGAATGGCGCACCAAGCCCGTCGGATTCGTCTCCTACGGTGGGCTCTCCGGCGGTCTGCGCGCGGTCGAACAACTCCGGCAGGTCGTCGTCGAGGTGCACATGGTCCCCGTACGCGAATCGGTCAGTTTCCACCGCGTCAAGCACGCCTTCGCCGCCGACGGCACCACCACCGACGGCGCCGCGGCCGATGCGGCCCAGCGGATGCTGAACCAGCTCGCGTGGTGGGCGCGGACCGTGCGTGCCGGGCAGGCCGCCGACCCCTACCCCGGCTGAGGGACCCGGCTGCGCCCGCCCGCCCGCGGTCGACCGATGAACGCGGCTTCCGCGCCCACACTCACCAGCGACAACGACATCCGGCGGCCCCCTGCCGTGAGCACCACCCGATCCCCGGCCGCGCCGGGTTGCAGGATCGACACGTCCGGGCGTTCACGCGGCCACCGGTCCGGATCCGCATGCACGTGGATCGCGGTCGTCCCGGCGGGAACCGTCGCCGGGACCACGCCGTCGTACACGATCGTGTCGACACCCCGGTCGTCACCGAGCCGCAACCGGTCCGGACCCGCCGCGGCGAGCAGGGGACGCCAGGCCGAGGCGCGATCGGTGTGGATCGCCACCCGGGCGCCGATCGCGACGGACCGGAACACCAGCTGCTGCGCCAGGTACAGCTCCCCGGCGACATACACGGATCGCACTCCCGGGCCGGTCACGCGGGCAGACACGGCCGCCCCGGACTCGTCCGCCCCGATCACCTGTCCGCATCCCGACACCGGCAGGGTGAGGGCGTCGACGTCGCCGAGCTGCACGGTGCGCAGGGGAACCAGATCCTCGAGCCCGGCCGCGGCCGTCGGGATCGACGCCAGCAGCCCGTCCAGTTCGCGACTCCACAGCCGTCGAGTGCCCGGCATCCGGCGGCTCGGCTCGGGGGAGCGGCTCGTTCCGCGCACCACTGCCCCCATCCGCACGGTGCCGGGCTCGGTACCGGGCCGCAGGCGGACCGTGATCGTCGCCGACGACAGCGGCTCCGACCAGACGCGGGTCAAGGTCGCCCGGTCGAGGTGACCCGGTTCGACGACGGCGGCGCGACTGAGACCGTCGGGAAGCCGTACCGCGTCGCGATCCTCCTCGAGCAGCAGCGGATCCGCGCACCCGGTGACGGACTCCACCGCCCGGGTGATCTCTCCCGCGTCGAGGATCCGCGCGGCGTGGCGCTGTTCTGCCAGCGCGCGCACGACCCGGCGCGCCGCGATGCGCACGGCGCGTGCCGCGCCCTCGGACCCGCCGCCCCGGCGCGCCACCGCGGCCGGGCAGGCGAGGGCGTCGAACCGCAGCGCGAGCCACACCGTGCGGGTCGCGGCGGCGGGCAGCGGACCGACCAGGCGCCCGTACGCCTCGCCGGCCGCGGTCTCGTCGCACACCCGGCTGCCGTGCACGACGACGTCGATCCCGTCGAGTTCGACGTCGTGCCGCGAGAGGCACGCGGCGAGCGCCGCCAGCGGAAGCGGGCGCAGTGGATCTGCCCGATCGCGTGTCAGCCGGGTGAGGTCCCCACCCGCCGGCACCAGCTCCACCACCGCGACGACGGCCGAGCCGTCCCAGCACACCCCGACGGCCGAGCCGTCCCAGCACACCCCGACGGGTCCGTCGCCGGCCGCGGTGACGTCGACGATCACCGGGGCGGCCCGGATCGGACGGTTCCGGAATCGCCACCATTCCCGCCACCAGTCGACGGCGTCGCGCCCCCGGACCGGAACCACCACTGCCACCGCGGCCAGTGCCGCCGCGAGCACCGAAGCGGGAGGCGGTGCTCCGGCAGCCACCGCAGTCGTCCACCCGGCCACCGCCGCACACTGCGCACGCACCACCCCGGCCGCGGAGCGGCGCCGTGGCCGCCGGAAAATCCCATCCTGCACGACGATTCCCCCGTTCCCACCGAGCGACGGCCCGGTTCCCCCGACGTTCCCCGGCGGAACTGTACTGTGTTGCGGCGGAGGGGGCGTCGTACGGGGGAGGATCGATGGGAGCGCAGCCGACCACGCGTTGGCAGGTCAACGGCTACCGATTTCTGGTGCGCCGCATGGAACATGCACTGGTGCGGCGGGACGTGCGGATGATTCACGACCCGATGCGGGCGCAGTCGCGCGCTCTGGCGGTGGGTGCCGTCCTCGCCTGCGTCGGACTCGCGGGTTGCGCCGCACTCGCCCTGTTCCGCCCGCAGGACAAGATCGGCGACGCGACGATCGTGGTCGGTCGCGAATCCGGTGCGATGCTGGTCGCGATCGACGGCACCTTCCATCCGGTGCTCAACCTGGCCTCCGCCCGCCTGGTGCTCGGGCGGCCCGACGCGCCCGCCGTCGTCGCCGACGGGGAATTCGAAACGCGCCCCCGGGGTTCCCTCGTCGGCATTCCGGGTGCGCCGTCCGCGCTGGCACACGTCGCGGAGCCGTTGTCGTGGACGGTGTGCGAGAGCGTGGCCACCGACGGAAGCCGCTCGGTCACCACGAGTGTCGCCGCCGGGAAGCCGGCCTACGGTGACCGCACGCGACCGCTCACCGACGACGAAGCCCTGCTCGTCGCGGCCGACGGCAGGCACCATCTGGTGTACCGCGGATCCCGGGCCGAAGTCGATCTCTCGGACCGGGCGCTCACCCGCGTCCTCGGCATCGATGCCGGCATGGCGCGTCCCGTCGGTCCGGCCCTGCTCGCCGCCATCCCGGAGGTGCCGCGGCTCGAGGCTCCGCGGATCCCCGGCGCCGGCGGCGAGCCCGGCTATCCGATCGATTCGCTGACCGTCGGGTCGGTGGTCCGCGTCGCAGTGCCGGACGGGAAGAAGTTCTACGTCGTGCTGCGCGACGGAGTGCAGGAGGTCTCCGAGGCCACGGCGCAGATCGTCCACTTCACCGATTCGCAGGGCGCCGCGGAGATCCCGGCCGTCCCACCGGATCTGCTGCGGGACGCTCCGGCCGTGCGCGGTCTCGACGTGGACACCTTCCCCACGACCGTGCCCACGGTCGTCGATGCGGGCGACCGCCCCGTCGGATGCCTGACGTGGACACCGGAGGCCGGCGCGGACGGAGGATCGCGGTCCGCCGTCGAGGTGTCGGCAGGCTCCGCGCTGCCGCTACCCGAGGGTGCGGTGCCGGTGTCCCTGGCCCAGGCGGACGGCGGCGGGCCCGAGGCCGACAGCGCGTACCTCGCGCCCGGCCGGGGCGCGTTCGTGCAGACCACCTCCGTCGCGCCGGACAGCGCGCGGCGCGGCGCCCTCTTCTACGTCGCCGACACCGGCGTGCGGTACGGCATCGTCGACGCAGACGCCGCGACCGCCCTGGGATTCTCCGAACCGGTGCCCGCGCCGTGGCAGATCGTCGAACTGTTCGCGCCGGGTCCGGCGCTCGGGCGGGCGGAGGCGCTCGTCGCTCACGACGGCGTCGCACCCGATCCGGACCCGGCGCCGGTCGGCGCCGGAAGCTGACGTCGGCGTCGCAGCGCCGCTGTCGCTCCCACGATCGCGAGCACCACGGTCGCCGCGACGACCGCGACATTCCTGGGCCGCTGATCCGTCGGAGCCGGCGGCGCCGGAGGTGCGACAGCCACCGAGGCCGCCACCGGCGCACGCGCTTCCGCCGGCGGGGCGGTCACCGCCGCGAACGGGTCGATCACGCCGAAGCCCACCCGCGGATTCCAGCCCTCGGCCGGCGCGTGCGCCGTGGCCTCGATCCGCATCGCGACGGCGCGGGCATCGAGATGCGGAAATCGTGCCCGTACCAGCGCGACGGTGGCGGACACGAGCGGCGCCGCGAAACTCGTGCCCGCCACCGGAATCGGGCCCTGAGCACCTGGGTAGGCGTCGACGAGGGCGTCCGCGGTGGGATGCAGGGAGACCACCCCGCTGCCGGGCGCGGCGACGTCCACCCACGGTCCCGGCAGACTGAAGCTCGACGGTGAGCCGTCCGGCTCGACCGAGCCGACCGTGAGTACGTAGTCGTCGTACCAGGCCGGCGAGGCCACGGTCGTGACCGCGCGCCACGGATCCGCTCCCGGGCGGAGCGGATCGAGTCCGTGCGGGTTCGACCCTCGGCAGCGATCCTCCACATTCCCGGCGGCAGCGACGACGACGACGTCCTTCACCTCCGTCGCGTACCGCACCGCCGCCCCGAGTTCGGGGTCGTCGATGCCCTCTGCGGCCGGCGCGCAGGCGACCTCGGAGATGTTGATGACGGTGGCACCGCGGTCCGCCGCATGGCGCACCGCCATCGCCATCGTGCGCACGTTGCCGTAGCCGGGCGACGTGCGCGCATCCTGGTCGCCGGCATCCGGCCGGTGCGCCGAGAAGTGGCGGCTGGACTGGCGCACGGCGAGGATCCGCGCGTCCGGGGCGCCGCCGGCGAACCCCGACCCGGCGACCGGCCGGGCCGCAACGAGTCCCGCCACCAGCGTTCCGTGGGCGTCGCAGTCCTGCGTCCCGTCGCCCGAGGACACGTAGTCCCCACCGGGGACCAGCCCGGGCAGCCTGGCGTTCCGGCCCACTCCGGTGTCGATCACCGCCACGAGCTGGCCCGCGCCGCGCGTCAACGGCCACACGGCCGGAAAATCGAGGAGGCGCTGCGGTTCCGGGATCGTGGCGGTGTCGTCGACGATGTCGACGGTGGTGCACGGCGAACGTTGCGCGGTGTCGTCGACGGGTCCGGGCTCTGCGGGAGGAGGCAGGCTCCCGGCATCGACGGGCGGAGGTTCCGCCCCGGCGAACGGGACCGTGCCGAAGGACGAGGTCGTCAGCACCAGGGCGACGAGGAAGAGGCGTGCCCCGCGGGCCACGTCAGATCCCGCGGACGGCGGCGTAGAGGCCCGTGACCCAGCAGGCCAGTGGCAGGACCGACGCGATCGTCGCGTACTCGACGAGCTCGGCGGCGCGGCGCTGCACCGGGGTGAACGAGCGGCGCGGAGCGGCCATGCCGAGCACCAGCGCTGCGGCCGCGACGCCGGATGCGAGGGCGAAGACAGCGACGGGAGGCACAGATCCGCTGATCGCTGCGGCGGCGAGCAGGACCACCGGCACGGAGGCGCCGCCTGCCACCAGCAGCGTCGCCTGGCGCGCGTCGGTGTACGTGCGGCCGCGCAGCATGATCACCGCCGCAGCGGCGACGGCCAGGGCGGTGCCCGGGCCGACGGGGTCGGCACCGGACAGCGGGGCCGCCACGCACCACGCGCCCGCGACGGTCAGAACGGTTCCCGCACCGGCGAGACCGGTGAGGTGGTCGCGTGCCCGCGCGGCGGCTTCCGCGAGTTCGCTCCGATCGGGCAGGGACCGGTCCCCGCCGGCCGGGGCGTCCTCTCCGTCCTCGGTCCGGGATGCGTCCGTGCCGAGCCCGGGCACCGGGGGCAGCGGCAGGTCGGCGAACTTCATGGCGAGTCGGGGCGCGAACGTCACAGTCAGCAACGCCGTGACGACGACTCCGGCGCCGACCGTGGACGCGGGGATTCCCCATGTGGCGACGAGGAAGGCAGCCGCCGCAACCGCAGCGACGGCGGCAACCGCGGTGAAGGGCGCCCGTCCGACGTCGGTCCAGACCAGGACCAGGGTTGCCGCGGCCCCCGACAGGACCGCACCGAGCATCGAGTGCGCCGGTCCGAAGGCCCCCGGCACCACGAGGATTCCGGTGACGAAGGCGGCCGGCACCGCACAGACGCACAGCAGCACCACGGGGCGACGGTCGTCGCGGGCCCGCCGGAGCAGGATCCCGGCGAGCAGGAGCAGGACGGTGAGCGCGGCGCAACCGGCCCCGGCGGCGAGCCGTCCTTCCGGCGCGGAAAGGCGCAGCAGAGCCCCCGCACCGGTCACCGTCGCGGCGAGGGTGACCGCCGCCGCGACCGTCGCCGCCGAAGTCGGCGACCAGCGGCCCGTCCCGGCCCCGTCGGCGGTCGCGACGCTGTGGGTCACGTCGTCGAACAGCGGGGGTGGCGCCGGTGCCGACGCGTCCTCGAGTACCAGCAGTTCACCGTCCCGGACACCCTGCTCGTGCAGGCTCAGTGCCGCCGCGAGCCGCGACGAACCGAGACGGGCAAGCGCCCACGCTTCGGGCTCCACCCGCTCGACGGAGGAATCGAAGTCGTTGAGGGCGCGGTGGTTTGCGATGAGGTCGACGACGCCGGGCACGATCAGGGCGACGGGGACGTCGCCGGGCAGGGCGAGGTCGACCTGGGTGTGCCGTGCCAGCACGGTCACCCGGCAGAGTTCCGGTGCGCCGATCCGCCCCGGTTCGGTATGCGCAGCCGTCATCGTCCATTCCCCCCGTCGTCCCCCGACCGTGCTTCGGTCCGGGCGGGCGCACCCGCCCGGATCTCGCGGAGACGATACGACATCACCTCGCGCAGACGCCGTCGCGTCCGCGTGCATGCCGATCTCTCAGGTGTGCGTTACCCTTCGTCGACCGTGGGGGGACGGCCGTCGCGAGGACGGCTGCCGTGGTGGGCCGGTGGGGGTGGGTTGGTGAGCACAGAGCGGTTCGTGCGCAGGCCGCGGCGTGAGGTGCCGCGCGTACCGGTGGGCGAGGTCGGAATGCAGGCCCCGCCGGAGATTCCGCGGTCGACGCCGGGCAATCTCCTGGCGAAGCTGCTGCCGGTCGTGATGGTCGCGGCGATGATCGGCATGGTGGCGCTGATGTTCGGTTCCGGGGCGGCGCGAAGTCCGATGTCGCTCGTCTTCCCGCTCATGATGGTCGTCTCGATGGTCGGCATGTTCGCGGGCAGCCGCGGAGGCGGAGCGAAAGCGGCGGAGGCGGACGAGGATCGAAAGGACTACCTGCGGTATCTCGACGGCCTCCGGCGGGAGGTCCACGACACCGCGGACCGGCAGCGGCGGGCCCTCGAATGGACGCATCCGGCCCCGGCCGTGCTGTGGACGCTCGCGGGGACGGTACGCATGTGGGAACGCAGCGGAACCGACGTCGACTTCTGCCACGTCCGGGTCGGTCTCAGCGGCCAACGTCTCGCGACCCGGCTGATCGCCCCCGACACCGGTCCCGTCGAGGACCTCGAACCGGTGGCGGCCGTGTCGCTGCGGCGGTTCGTGCGCGCGCACTCGGTGGTGCCGGCACTGCCGACAGCGGTGTCGCTGCGCGGGTTCCCGGCGGTGTCGTTCGGCGGCGACCGCCGAGCGGCACGCGATCTGGTGCGCGCGATGCTCCTGCAACTGTGCACCTTCCACAGCACGGAGGTGCTGCGAATCGCCGTGGTATGCGGGCCGGACACGGCCGACGAGTGGGACTGGGTCAAGTGGCTGCCGCACGTCCAGAACCACGAACTCGTCGACGGGGCGGGCAGCGCCCGCGCCGTGTTCGGGTCCGTCCGCGACCTCGAGGCCGCGTTCGCCGACCGGCTGACGGGGCGCGGACGATTCGTCCGCAATGCGGCCCCGGTCGACGGTGTGCCCCAACTGGTGATCGTGATCGACGGGGGCGTACCCGGCTCGGGCTCGGGGATCCTCGACGACGGACTCGACTCCGTCACGATCCTGGACCTGTGCGCGTCGATGCCCGCCGCGGCCTCTCGCGGACTCGAACTCGTCGTCGGTACGGGACGACTGGGTGCGCGGGCCGGCGAGCGGGTGGAGACCTTCGCGGTTCCGGACGGAGCGAGCGTGGCGCAGGCACAGACGGCGGCGCGGCGACTGGCGCCGTACCGAGCCACCCACCGGGCCGCCGAGTCCGGTCCCGGTGAGAGTCGACCGGACCGGTGGGAGGATCTGCTCGGGCTCGGCGACGTCGCACAGTTCGACCCCGGCCGGGCATGGTCGCCGCGGCGGGGACGCAACCGGTTGCGGATCCCCATCGGAATCGGAACCGACGGCACACCGGTCGAACTGGACCTGAAGGAGGCCGCCGAGGGTGGCATGGGCCCGCACGGACTGTGCATCGGAGCCACCGGCTCGGGAAAATCGGAGCTCTTGCGGACCCTGGTACTGGGTCTGATCGCATCGCACGCCCCCGACTCGCTGAACCTCGTTCTCGTCGACTTCAAGGGCGGCGCAACGTTCCTCGGACTGGAGTCGGCGCCGCACGTCGCGGCGGTGATCACCAACCTCGCCGACGAACTGGCCATGGTCGATCGGATGAAGGATGCCCTCGAGGGCGAGATGAACCGCAGGCAGGAACTTCTGCGCGGGGCAGGCAACTTCGCGAACGTGGGCGACTACGAACGAGCCCGCGCCGGCGGTGCAGCGCTGGCACCGTTGCCGGCGCTGGTCGTCGTCGTGGACGAGTTCTCGGAGTTGCTCACGCAACAGCCGGACTTCGCGGACCTGTTCGCCGCGATCGGCCGGCTGGGGCGGTCGCTGCACATGCATCTGCTGCTCGCCAGCCAGCGGATCGACGAGGGCCGGTTACGCGGACTCGACAGTCATCTGTCGTACCGTATCGGCCTGAAGACCTTCTCGGCCAACGAATCCCGAAGCGTTCTCGGCGTTCCCGACGCCTACCACCTGCCGCCGTCGCCGGGAGCCGGATATCTCAAGTGCGACTCGGCGGAGATCGTGCGGTTCGCTGCCGCCTACGTGTCGGGGCCCTACGAGCACCGTCGCTCGGACCGGTCGGTGACCCGGCACGGCACTGCAGCCGCCCGGCCGCGGCTGTTCACCACCGCCGAAGTGCCCCTGGCACAGCCCGAATCCGTTCCCGAGCCGGCCGAACCCGGCGACGACCCCGTCCCCGCCGAGGAAAGCCGTTCCGTGCTCGATGTCCTCGTCGCGCGGGTGCGCGGCCACGGAACTCCCGCGCACGAGGTCTGGTTGCCGCCTCTCGACGCGGCACCGAGCCTGGACAGGCTCCTCCCGCGCTCGCTGCTGACCGGTGACGTGCCGGCGCGGAGCACCCTGCGCACGCCGATCGGCATCGTGGACCGCCCTTTCGAGCAACGGCGGGATCCGCTGGTGGTGGACCTTGCGGGCTCGGCAGGCAACGTGGTCGTCGTCGGAGGACCGCGCGCCGGCAAGTCGACGATGCTCCGAAGCCTCGTGCTGTCGTTGGCGATGACGCACACGCCCGAACAGGTGCAGTTCTACTGTCTGGACTTCGGCGGTGGAGCGCTCGCCGGACTCGCCGGCCTCCCGCACGTCGGCTCGGTCGCCAACCGGCTGGACGCCGACCGGGTCCGCCGGACGATCGCCGAACTGTCCGCCCTGCTGCGGCGCCGGGAGGGTCGCTTCGCCGAACTCGGCCTCGAGTCGATGGCCGAGCTGCGTCGTCGCCGGGCCGGCAGCGGGCCGGCCGCGGACGTGGACGCCTTCGGCGACGTGTTCCTCGTGATCGACGGCTGGCCCAGCATCCGGCAGGACTTCGAGGTGCTGGAACCGCAGGTCGCGGTGCTGGCCGCCCAGGGGCTGTCCTTCGGGATCCATGTGGTGCTCACCGCGCCGCGCTGGGGCGACGTACGACCGGCGATGCGGGACCATCTCGGAACCCGCCTCGAACTGCGCCTCGGCGATCCCGCCGATTCCGAGTACGGCCGCAAGAAGGCGGCGGCGGTGCCCGACGGCCGACCGGGCCGGGGCATCGACCGTGACGGGCTGCACGTACTGTCCGCGCTGCCGCGGGTGGACGGCAGCTCCGAAACCGTCGATCTCACGTCGGGACTGGCGGACGCCGTCGCCGCCGTCGCCGCGGCTGCACCTGGCCGCCCCGCCCCTGCCGTCCGGATGCTTCCCGACCTCGTCGATCGCGCCGACGTCCTGGCGGCCCTCGGCGACCGGTCGGCCGGCGGCACGTCCGGGCAACGGCGGTTGTTCGTGCCGCTCGGCATCGACGAAGCCGAACTGGCCCCGGTGGGGATCGACTTCGCCGAACAGTCTCATCTGCTCGTCTTCGGTGACTCGGGTTGCGGGAAGACGACTGTGCTGCGCGGCATCTGCCGCAGCCTCATGGAGTCCCGCACCGGGGCGCAGGCCCGCATCATCGTCGGGGACTACCGGCGCACCCTGCTCGGCGTCGTGGAGGGGGACCACCTCGGCGGATACGCGCCGTCCGCCGTCACGTTGTCCGCGATGTCCCGCGACCTGGCGGCGGTGTTCGAGCGGCGCATGCCCGGTCCCGACGTCACTCAGCAGCAACTGCGGGAACGCTCCTGGTGGTCGGGACCCGAGGTCTTCGTCGTCGTCGACGACTACGACCTCGTCTCCGCTGCGAGCCAGTCGCCGCTGACGCCCCTGCTCGACTACCTGCCCCAGGCCAAGGACGTCGGGCTGCACCTGGTCCTGGCGCGCCGCTCCGGAGGAGCCGGGCGCGCACTCTTCGAACCGGTCATCGCGCGGCTGCGGGAATTGTCGGCGGCCGGTCTCGTGATGAGCGGCAACCGCGAGGAGGGTGCACTCGTGGGCACCGCGCGTCCGCGCCCGATGCCGCCCGGGCGGGGCATCCTCGTGCAGCGCGACGGGGAGGCGCTCGTGCAGACGGCCTGGCTGCCCCCGCAATGAGCGACGTCCGCATGCTGCATGTGCAGGTCGTCCCGGGGCGGATCCACGCACGGTGGGCGGATCGGACCGTGACGATTCCCGCCGCTGTTCCCCGGACCGGTTCGGGCGACGGTGCGCACCCGGCTGCCCTGCTCGGGTACGCCGCGGCGACGGCAGGGGCACCGGACGATCTCGACACCGTGACGGTGGTGCATCCCACCGAGTGGGGAGAAGGTCGTCGTGCGCAGCTGCACACGGCCGCACGGCAGGTCGCGCGGCACGCCGTCCTCGTGACCACCGCGGTCGCCGCGCGCCGCACCGCGCCGCTGGGCGACGGCGAGCGGTACGCGGTCGTGGAGGTCGACGGGGCCGGTGTGACGGCGACGGCCCTGACCGCGCCCGACGGCGAGGTCGACCGGCTCGCCCGGGATCCCGACCTCGACGAGGTACTGCTGGACTCTCCGACCGGGGCCCGCCGGCTGGACGAGCTGATAGGAGACGTGTGCGGTTCCGTCGATCCGGATGTCGTCCTCGTGACGGGCAGTCCGGGCGAGCCACCCGGAATGCCGCTGTGCGAGCGCATCGCCGAGCGGCTCGGCCGTGGCATCCGGGTGATACCGGTCGCAGCGTCCGAGATGCTGGCCGCGGTGCCGGACCCCGTTCCCGTCCCGTCGGGGGACGCGGGGGCGGCACCGCGCTGGCTGCGCACCGAGCCGGCGTCCCGGCCCGTCCGCCGGATGCGCCGGGGCATTGCAGTCGTCGCAGTCGTTGCGGCCGTGACCGCTGTCGGCCTGGTGTGGACTGCCGGACACCGTGCGGACCTGCACGGGGAGGTCGTGGACGATCCCGCCCTCGGCGACACGGCCGGCGCGACCCCGGGGACGAGATCGCCTACGCCGCGAGCTCCTTCGGTGCAGCATGTGCTCGGGCCCGTCCGGCTGGAGTTGCCGGAGGGGTGGAAGGTGCGCGACCCAGCCGGTGCCGGCCGTGCCGAACTCGTCCCAGTGGGCGGGAATGATCGACGAATAGTGTTGGTGCACAGTATTCTTCGCCGACCTCTGGACTTGTCCGGCCTGGGGGAGGTGCTGGCCCGTCGCGCTGCCGAACGGGGCGGGGTGATCCGCGATCTCGACACCGACACCACCTTCGCGGACCGTCCGGTGATCGCCTATGTGGAGGCACCGGACGAGTTCTCGCTCGTGCGCTGGTTCGTCGTCGTCGAGTCCGGCATCCAGGTCGCGGTCGGATGTCAGTTCCTCGACGGGGAATGGGCAGGCATCAAGAACGAATGCGAGCAGGCCGTTCACACGGTGACGGTCGCGTAGCGGATCACCTCGTTCGCCGAGGAGGGAACCTGACTGGGCGGCGCTGCGTCCAATCGGTGTAGGCGCGAACCGCTTCGGCCACGGGGGTCCGGAGGGACACGGAACGCGGGACGGCAGAGGAGACAGGCGTGACGCAACCAGGGCAGGGCAGTTCGAATCGGGTGGCGACCGACGTCGCGACCATGGAGACGGCGGCGCGGCAGATCGAGGACTCCCACGGAGAACTCGAACAGTTGCTCGGGGCGCTGCGTACCACTGTCTCGTCGTCGCCGGACGTATGGCAGGGCCGGTCGGGAATGGCGTTCACCGACGTGATGTCGCGATGGGACCGCAGTGCCCTTCAGCTCAACGAGGCACTGGCCGCGATCGTCACCGGCATCCGCACCAACGGCCGGGCGTACGAGGGCACCGTCGAGGCTCAGGCGCAGTCGTTGAACGTCCTCGGCGACAGCCTCCACGGCACCTACTGACCTCGACCGGTCCGGTACCGACCGGGCCCGATTCAGTCCGCACGACCCGACCCGAGGAGAACGAATGAGTGGACCCGATGTGATCCGGCAGGACTTCGGTGGCATCGACGACCTGCATGCACGCGTCGTCGGGCTGCAGCGCGGCATGAACGACACGCTCGACCGGATCAGGTCCCAGGTCGAACCGCTGGTGCAGACCTGGGACGGTCAGGCCCGGTCCGAGTACCACGTCACGCAGCAGAAGTGGGATCGGGCGTCCGCCGACCTGAACCTGCTGCTCGACCAGATCGCCGTCGCCGTGGCGCGAGGCAACGACGAGATGCGCAGCGTCGAATCCGAGTTGGCACGGAGGTGGCAGGCCTGAGACGACACGAGTGACGAGCGACGTCCCGGTGGTGGAGAGGCCGCCGGGACGTCGTGCTGTTTCGACCGGGCCGAGTGCTGTTTTGACCGGGCGGACGCGTCCCCGGTATCGTGTCCCGTTGGCGTGTCGTACGTCGTCGTTGCTTCGTGCGCGGCGAACGTCGCTTCTCGGGTCCCAACTGGCCGCCGAGGGTGATCATCGACGGCGCGCGGGCCAGCAGCGAAACGATAGACGAGGAAGATCTGTGTCTACGTACACACCGAAGGCCGGCGACGTGACCCGCCAGTGGCACGTCATCGACGCCACCGACGTGGTGCTCGGCCGCCTCGCGGTGCAGGCGGCGAACCTGCTCCGCGGCAAGCACAAGCCCACTTTTGCCCCCCACGTGGACGGTGGCGACTTCGTCGTCATCATCAACGCGGACAAGGTTGCCGTCTCCGGCAACAAGAAGCAGGACAAGCTCCTGTACAACCACTCCGGCTACCCGGGCGGCCTCCGCTCCCGCACCGTCGGTGAGGTTCTGGAGAAGAACCCGGACCGTCTGGTGGAGAAGGCCGTCACCGGCATGCTCCCGAAGAACAAGCTCGGTCGCGCGATCGCGAAGAAGCTGAAGGTCTACGCGGGCCCGAACCACCCGCACACCGCGCAGCAGCCGGTGCCGTTCGAAATCAAGCAGGTGGCGCAGTGACCGAGAACGTGAACGAGAACTACAGCGACGAGTACACCGACACGGAGAACGTCGAGGTCGCCGCGGACGAGTACGTGGCCGAGGAGGCCGCTGTCGCTCCTGCGCCGATCGTGTTCGACCGCCCGGTGCAGACCGTCGGCCGCCGCAAGGAGGCCGTCGTCCGCGTCCGCCTCGTGCCCGGCACCGGCAAGTTCGTGCTCAACGGCCGCACCATCGAGGACTACTTCCCGAACAAGGTGCACCAGCAGCTCGTCAAGTCGCCGCTGGTCACGGTCGAGCGCACCGAGCAGTTCGACGTGCACGCCCGCCTGCACGGCGGCGGCCCGTCGGGTCAGGCAGGCGCCCTGCGCCTGGCGATCGCCCGCGCGCTGATCGAGGTCACCGCCGAGGACCGTCCCGCGCTCAAGCGCGCCGGCTTCCTCACGCGTGACCCGCGTGCCACCGAGCGCAAGAAGTACGGCCTGAAGAAGGCCCGTAAGGCACCGCAGTACTCCAAGCGCTGATGTGCCGCCGACGCTGACCTCGTCAGCCTCGGCACCTGTTCGACCACGAGAGCAGGCGCCGGTAGAGAATTCGCTACCGGACGCCTGCTCTCGTGCATTGACGTACTTTTTGCGACAGCAGGCGGCGCAGGCCGCATTTCTCGACGTGGAGGACTTTGCTCGATGGGTCGGATGTTCGGTACCGATGGCGTGCGAGGCTTGGCGAACGCCGAGCTCACGGTCGAACTGGCGATGCGACTCGCCGGTGCGGCCGCGACCGTGCTGGCGAACGGTGCCGAGGGGCGGCGCCCCGTCGCGGTGGTGGGCCGCGACCCCCGTGCGAGCGGGGAGATGCTCGAAGCCGCGGTGACCGCGGGTCTCGCAGCGGCCGGCGTCGACGTGTTGTCGGTCGGGGTGCTGCCCACTCCGGCGGTCGCGTTCCTGACCGGCGCCTACGACGCCGACCTCGGCGTGATGATCTCCGCGTCGCACAACCCCATGCCGGACAACGGCATCAAGATTTTCGCGGCCGGTGGCCACAAGCTCGACGACACCGTCGAGGACCGCATCGAGGCGATGTTGCACGGTGAGGGCGTCGTCGCACGTCCTACCGGTGCGGGCGTCGGCCGGGTGCGCACCGCCGCCGACGCGGCCGACCGCTACCTCGCGCACCTCGCATCGGCGGTGCGTACTCCGCTGACCGGACTGACGGTGGTGGTGGACTGCGCCAACGGCGCGGCGTCGCACGTCGGGCCGGCCGCGTACGCCGCGGCCGGGGCCACCGTCGTCGCGCTGCACGCGGAACCGGACGGGCTCGACATCAACGACGGGTGCGGTTCGACCCACCTGGACGGTCTGCGGGCCGCCGTCGTCGAGCACGGCGCCGACATCGGTCTCGCTCACGACGGCGATGCCGACCGGTGCCTCGCGGTCGATGCGACCGGCGCCGTCGTCGACGGCGACGCGATCATGGCGATCCTCGCCCTCGGGATGCGGGAGGCCGGCGAACTGCACGACGACACGCTCGTCGCCACCGTGATGAGCAATCTGGGCCTGCACCTGGCGATGCGCGAAGCCGGGATCACCGTCGTCACCGCCGGGGTCGGCGACCGCTACGTGCTCGAAGAACTGCGGCGCGGTTCCTTCAGCCTCGGCGGTGAACAGTCCGGTCACATCGTGCTGCCGGCTCTGGGCACCACGGGTGACGGGGTGCTGACCGGTCTGCGACTCATGGAGCGGATGGTGGCGACGGGGTCGTCCCTCGCGGACCTGGCCGCGGTCATGCGCACGCTGCCGCAGGTGCTGGTGAACGTGCCCGTGTCCGACAAGACCGCGGTTGCCGAGGCGCCCGCCGTCGCCGACGCGGTGGCCGCCGCGGAACGGGAACTGGGTGAGTCCGGGCGGGTGCTGCTGCGGCCGTCCGGCACCGAACAGCTGGTGCGGGTCATGGTGGAGGCCGCCGACGACGCACTGGCCCGCGCGCTCGCCGATCGCCTCGCGGGAGCGGTCGCCGCCGTCTGAGGCGCTTCTACCGACGGGGAACCGATCCGCGGCCCGCTGCGTCCAATCCCTCGGGGGACGAGGGAGGGGGCGCGGTGCGTGACGGAATGGGACTCGACGGCGCGGTGATCCGTTCGGTCGCCGACGGACTGGCGGACTCGGCCGGCGACGTGGAACGTCGTGCGCACGCGTTCCGCGCTGCCGGCTTCGGTGCGGACGCGGTCGGCGACCGCTACCGGTCCGAAGCCGAAGCGGTGCAGGCGTGCTACGACGGACTCCATCGCGCGGTGGTGGAGTGGTCGGCGGCGACGGCCGCGCGTGCGTCGGCGCTGCGGCGCGCGACCGGGGAGTACGCGTGGCTGGATCAGGAGACCGATTCCGTGCTGCGGGGCGTCGACATGCCGCCGACGGCATCCCGGTGATCGGGGGCGAGCGCCGGCTCGACCCGGTGCTCGACGGGGGACGGGTCGGGTTGCGCTTCTTTGCCGAGCATCTTCCGCGCGTCGAGCGGTACGCCTCCGATGTGCCGCCCTACTCGCACCTGGAGGAACGCTACGACGAGCAGCGCGGCACGGACCCGGCCGTCCTGCTCGTGGACGCCGACGTCTTCGCACGGCTCGAGACCGGCCTGGATGCCGAGGTCGCGCGGCAGCGTTCCTGTGTCGATGCGCTGGAGACGGCGTGGACCGGAGGGGGAGCGGCGGGTGCGGTCGAAGCGCTCCTCCGCCATGTGACGGTGGGGGAGGACCTGCAGGCACGGCTGGGCGCTGCTCACCGTGCGCTGACCGACGCTGCCGCCGCGGTGTTCGCCGTCGTCGAGGAGAAGGCCCGGGCGGCCGCAGAATTCGCGGACACGACCGTCGGCGGGCGCACCGTCGAGGAGATCGACGTCATCCTGGCCGGGGCCGCGGACCGGGACGGTCCGACGGCAACCCAGCTCGCCGCGTGGGATCCGGCCCTGGGCCAGGATCCCGACCGCGCCGCAGTCGTGCACTGGTGCGCACGATGGCGTGACGAGGTGTACCGACCCGGCGTGGAGACGAGTGTCGAGTCCTTCCTCGCACTGTGCGACGACACCGACCGTGCGGTGCGGGCGGTGTTCGCCGAACTCGCCACGGCACTCACGCCACCGGATCCGGCTGTGCGGGAGGTGGGTGCGGAAACCGACCTGTGCTCGCCACGAGGCGCAGCCACGGACCTGGTCGCGGCGGGACTACGGCTCGTGACCGCTGTGGGCGACCTCACCGGCGCGGTCCTCGGCCTGGCCGCGACGGTGGTGGGGGAGGTGTCCGAGGCCGTCGAGGCGGCCGTCCCGCCGGATCCCGCACAGCCGCCGCACGCTTCCGATCCGCAGGCATCCGTACCCGGAACTACAGCCACGGAACCGGCCCCGCCCCTGCCCGTCGACGATCCGGGACACATCGTCCCGGGACAGGGCACTGCGGGACAGGGCACTGCGGGACAGGGCACTGCGGGACAGGGCGATTCGGGACCCGGCACGTCGGCGGCACCGCCGCCGCCCGAGCCCCCGCGGGCGGATGCGCCGGGTGGCGGAGTGCCCCCTGCGCCGGCCGGGAGACCGGGGCCCCGGGCGGACACCGCCCGCCGGACCGGGCCGGCCGCGGACGAGCGCGCCGGCCCGGGTCCCGAGCAGGAGACCGGCGACGGGGTGGTCCTGGCCGAGGCAGGACCGCTGTGACCGGACGGTTCGAGCGCATCGTCGCCGAGCACCGGGAGGCGGTCGCCTGCCACCTCGAGGTTCTACGACGCGTGCGGGACCCGCTCGAGCCCGGGACCGGGACGATGCGGGCGCCGGAGCCGTCCGGCGAGGAGCAGTTCTACCGTCCGAGAAGCTGGTTGATCTGAGTGCCGAGTTCGCGGTCGATCGCGTCGGGCTCGGTGAGCACCTCGGAGCCGGGAAGCTCCGCCTCGGGATCGGCGAACGGCGCGTAGGTCTTGTCACCGGCGAGCCGGTACAGCAGGTATCCGGTGAGGAGCGCGCGGGTGACCTTCTGGGTGTTCCGCTGTGCGCCCCCGACGCCGAGGAACGCGAGCAGGCGCCGGCCCTCGATCATGCCGTCGTCGGTGGCCTTGTGCACGGCCCGCATCAGCACCTCGCCGCCCCAGGCCTGGGCGACAGCGACGGCGTCGCTGCCCATCGAGCCGAGGTCCTTCTCCGCGGCGAGCACGAGACCGGGAGCGTGCACCCGGGCGGCCAGGGCCGAGGCCGGGGGTGACGTCGGAGCCGGGTAGAGCGCCGCGACGGCCGCCACCTCGCGTCGGGACGCGGCAAGCACCGCAGCTCCCGCCCCCATGCCGTGGCCGACGAGGCCGAGCCGATCGGGGTGGACACTGATCCGGCCGGTCCCCAGGCGCACACCCACGCAGATGTCGAGGGTGGTGCCGAGATCGGCGGCGAGCCCGAGGTGCGACGGGATCGGTCCGCGTTCGGTACTCGGAGCAGCGACCACGATGCCCCACGAGGCCAGGTGCTCGAACAGCTTCGAGTACTTGTCGAGGCCGGTCATCCAGCCGTGGCCGAACGCGACGGCGGGTAGGCCGAATCCCTCGGCGGGGGTGTAGACGGTGCCCGGCTGACCTGCGAGAGCGAGGTTGCCGCGCAATACCGTGTGCGGTCCGCGCTTCGAGAGCCGCTGGGCCAGGGATTTCGGTTTCGCCGCCACGGCGTGAACGTTAGCCGATGATCAGCTTCGTGCGTGCCACCCGTCGGGGACACGGACGAGTTGTTACCGGCGGGTCGTGGACCAGTACCCTGCTAACCATGTGCGGAATCGTGGGGTACGTCGGGCACCGCCCGGCTCTCGATGTCGTGGTAGAGGCACTGCGGCGGATGGAGTACCGGGGCTACGACTCGGCCGGGGTGGCGGTCCTGGACGGTGCGGGTGGTCTGGCCGTGGAGCGGAAGGCCGGTCGGCTGGCGAACCTGGAGGCCGAACTCGACGAGATCGGGGCCGGGCACTTCGCCGGGACCACCGGCATGGGGCACACCCGGTGGGCCACGCACGGTCGTCCGACGGACCGGAACGCGCATCCGCACCGGGACGCGTCGGGGAAGGTGGCGGTGGTGCACAACGGCATCATCGAGAACTTCGCGCCGCTGCGGGCCGAGCTCGAGAAGGCCGGGGTGGAGTTCGCCAGCGACACCGACACCGAGGTGGCGGTGCACCTGGTGGCCCGGGCGTATGCCGAGGGGCCGACCGCGGGGGATTTCGAGGCCAGTGCGCTGTCGGTGCTGCGCCGGCTCGAGGGGGCGTTCACGCTGGTGTTCACCCATGCCGATCATCCGGGCACGATCGTCGCGGCGCGCCGGTCGACGCCGTTGGTGGTCGGGGTCGGGGACGGGGAGACGTTCGTGGCCTCGGACGTGGCGGCGTTCATCGAGCACACCCGGCGCGCGGTCGAGCTCGGGCAGGACCAGGTGGTGGTGATCACCGCCGACGGGTACCGGGTGTCGGACTTCGACGGGGACACCGACGTGGCGACCCGGCCGTTCGAGATCGACTGGGATCTGGCGGCCGCGGAGAAGGGCGGCCACGACTACTTCATGCTCAAGGAGATCGAGGAGCAGCCCGCCGCGGTGGGCGACACCCTGCTCGGGCACTTCGCCGAGGGTCGCATCGTGCTCGACGAGCAGCGGCTGTCGGATCAGGAGCTGCGCGATGTGGACAAGGTGTTCGTCGTCGCCTGCGGCAGCGCGTACCACTCGGGTCTGGTGGCCAAGTACGCGATCGAGCACTGGACGCGGTTGCCGGTGGAGGTGGAGCTGGCCAGCGAGTTCCGGTACCGGGATCCGGTGCTGGACCGGTCGACGCTGGTGGTGGCGATCTCCCAGTCCGGGGAGACCGCCGACACCCTCGAGGCGGTGCGGCACGCGAAGGATCAGAAGGCGCGGGTGCTGGCGGTGTGCAACACCAACGGTGCGCAGATCCCCCGGGAGGCCGACGCGGTGCTCTACACCCGGGCCGGGCCGGAGATCGGGGTGGCCTCGACCAAGGCGTTCCTGGCGCAGGTCGCCGCGAACTACCTGGTGGGGTTGGCGTTGGCGCAGGCCCGCGGCACCAAGTATCCGGACGAGGTGGCCCGCGAGTACGCCGATCTGGCGGCGATGCCGCACCTGATCGGGCGGGTGCTCGAGACGGTCGCGCCGGTGCGGCGGCTGGCGCGGGAGCTGGCGTCGTCGTCGACGGTGCTGTTCCTGGGCCGGCACGTGGGGTATCCGGTGGCGCTCGAGGGTGCGCTCAAGCTCAAGGAGCTGGCGTACATGCATGCCGAGGGCTTCGCCGCGGGCGAGCTCAAGCACGGTCCGATCGCGCTGATCGAGGACGGGCTGCCGGTGATCGTGGTGATGCCGTCGCCGAAGGGGCGGGCGGTGCTGCACTCGAAGCTGCTGAGCAACATCCGGGAGATCCAGGCCCGGGGCGCGCGGACGGTGGTGATCGCCGAGGAGGGCGACGAGGCGGTGCGGCCGTTCGCCGACCACCTCATCGAGATCCCGGCGGCGCCGACGCTGCTGCAGCCGCTGCTGTCGACCGTGCCGCTTCAGGTGTTCGCCGCCGAGGTCGCCCAGGCCCGCGGCTACGACGTCGACAAGCCCCGCAACCTCGCCAAGTCCGTGACGGTGGAATAGCGACCCCGGCCGGGAGACCCGATGCGCAGCTACTACCCGTGTGAGCAGGTGCGGGCGGCGGAGGCGCCGCTGCTCGCAGCCCTCCCGGAGGGCACGTTGATGCGTCGCGCCGCGTCCGGGCTCGCCCGGGTCGCGGCGACGGAACTGCGTGCGCGTACCGGGTCCGTCGCCGGCCGGCGCGTCAGCCTGCTCGTCGGGTCGGGCGACAACGGCGGCGACGCCCTGTGGGCGGGCGCGTCCCTGCGTCGTCGCGGGGTCGCGGTCACGGCGCTGCTCCTCGACCCGGAGCGGGCCCATCGAGCGGGAGCCGCGGCGCTGCGTGCCGCCGGTGGACGCCTCGTACCGGCCGATCCGGGGCGGATCGGTGACCCGGATCTCGTGCTCGACGGAATCGTCGGCATCTCGGGCAGGGGCCCGCTGCGCCCGGCGGCCGCGGCGGTCGTGGAGCAGATCACCGCACCGATCGTCGCCGTGGACACCCCGAGCGGCGTGGACCCGGACACCGGTGCCGTGGACGGACCGGCCGTCACTGCGGCGGTAACCGTCACGTTCGGTGCGTACAAGCCGGTCCACGTCCTCGCGCCGGCCCGCTGTGGGCGGGTCGAGCTCGTCGACATCGGTCTCGAGCTGCCCCCGTCGCACCTGGTGGCGGCCGAGCCGGCCGAGATCGGCGCGATCTGGCCGGTGCCCGGCGCCGACGACGACAAGTACAGCCAGGGCGTCGTGGGCATCGTCGCCGGGAGCGCCCGGTTCCCGGGCGCCGGCGTGCTCTGCGCGGGCGGGGCGGTGGCCGCGACGTCCGGCATGGTCCGCTACGCCGGCAGTGCTGCGCCCGTCGTGCTGGCCCGGTTCCCCGAGGTGGTGGCCGCGCCGTCGTTCGCCGAGGCGGGTCGCGTGCAGGCGTGGGTGTTCGGGCCCGGCGGCGGCACCGATCACCAGGCGGCCGACACGCTGCGCGAGGTGCTGGCGACGGATCTGCCCGTCCTCGTCGATGCCGACGGGCTGACGCTGCTGTCCCGGCAGCCGGAACTGGTCCGCGGCCGAGACGCCCCGACGCTGTTGACGCCGCATGCCGGCGAGTTCGCGCGCCTGACCGGCCGTCGCCCAGAGCCGGACCGGGTGACGGCGGTGCGAGCCCTGGCGGCCGACTGGGGAGTGCACGTGCTGCTCAAGGGCCGCTCGACGCTGATCGCGAACCCGGACGGGCACGTGTTCGTCAACGAGGCCGGCGGGTCGTGGGCGGCCACCGCCGGGGCGGGCGATGTCCTGTCCGGGATGATCGGGGCACTGATGTCCGCCGGTATGGCCCCGGACCTCGCCGGCGCAGCCGGTGCGCGGGCCCATGCGGTCGCCGCGGACACGGCCGCGCGCGGGGGCGCCGACGGTGCCGGGGCGCCGACGTCGGCGAGTGCGATCCTCGACCGGGTGCCCGCGGCGGTACGCCGTCTGCGGAGCATGGCCGAATCGTGACCCGACACCGTCGACCGTGCTGCGGGCCACTTCGCCCGCAGTGGCAGGATCGGGACCCATGACCACGGCCGAACCCCGACCCCGCAACCACCTCCACCACGACCTGCCGCAGGCCGAGGCACTGATCGACCTCGACGCCGTGGCCGAGAACGTGCGGCGGCTGCGGGAGTTCGCCGGGGATGCGGCGGTGATGGCCGTCGTCAAGGCCGACGCATACAACCACGGCGCCGTCCCGGTCGCGCGGGCCGCCGTCGCCGCCGGGGCGCGCGAGTTGGGGGTGACGACCCTGACCGAGGCACTCGAGCTGCGTCGCGCCGGGATCGACGTGCCCGTGTTGTCGTGGCTGCACACCGTCGACGCCGATTTCGCCCCCGCGATCACCGCCGGCGTCGAGCTGGGGGTTTCGTCGACCCGGCATCTCGCGTCGATCGTCGCCGCCGCGCGGGAAACGGGCGTGACCGCGGTTCTCACCGCGAAGATCGACACCGGGCTCAACCGCAACGGCGTGGCACGCGACGAATGGCCGGCATTTCTGCAGGACCTGGGCCGGGCCCACGCCGAGGGCGCGATCCGGCTGCGCGGCGCCTTTTCCCATCTGGCCCATGCCGACGAACTCGGTCACCCCGAGATCGACTGCCAGCGGGACCGGTTGCGCGAGGCCGTCGCCGATCTGAGCCGCCACGGAATGAGCCCCGAGGTGGTGCACCTGTCGAACTCGGCAGCGACTGTCACCCGCCCTGACCTGCGTTTCGACATGGTCAGACCGGGTATAGCGATGTACGGATTGTCCCCGATCCCCGAGGTCGGGGACTTCGGGTTCCGTCCCGCGATGACGTTACGAACGAGGGTGGCGCTGGTGAAGAAGGTGCGTGCAGGGTCCGGAGTGTCGTACGGGCATCGCTGGGTGGCGCCCACCGACACCACCGTGGCTCTGTTGCCGATGGGATACGCCGACGGAATCCGGCGCAATCTCAGCGGCCGCTTCGAGGTGCAGCTCGGCGGACGTCGCCGCCCTCAGCTCGGCCGCGTGTGCATGGACCAGGTCGTGGTCGATCTCGGACCGGACGGGGACGGAGTAAAAGAAGGCGATACCGCGTTCTTCTTCGGTGACGGTCGTCACGGCGAGCCTGTCGCACAGGAGTGGGCAGACCTGCTGGACACCATCAACTACGAGGTGGTCACCGGCGTCGGCGGGCGCACCGTCCGCACCTACGTCGGTGGCGGAGGAGGCGAGCGGCGATGACGCTGTTGGGCAGTCTGGGACTGTTGGGTGCGAGCCTGGCCACGCTCGGCTCGAACGCGGGGTTGTACGCGGTGCGCACCGCGGGTCTGCCCGCGCACGAGATCTACGGCGAAGAAGACTTCGACGCGATGCTCGCGCTGCCCAAGCGCACCGTCCGCACCGAGGACGGCGTCGAACTCGCCGTGCGAGAGGTCGGCTCGGCGCTGGCGCCGCTGACGATCGTGTTCGTGCACGGGTACTGCCTGCGCATGCAGTCCTGGCACCTGCAGATGCGTCACCTGCAGGAGCGCTGGGGCAAGGACGTGCGGATGGTGTTCTACGATCAGCGCGGCCACGGGGAATCCACCGCGCCGAGGTCGAAGTCCTGCACCATCGCCCAACTCGGCCGCGACCTGGGCACGGTCGTCGACACGGTCGCCCCTACCGGCCCGGTGATCGTGGTCGGGCACTCGATGGGCGGAATGACGACCATCGCCCTGGCCGCGCAGCGTCCGGAGCTGTTCGACGAACGAATCGTCGGAGTCGGACTACTCGCCACCACCGCGGCCGGCCTGACCAAGACCGGCATCGGCCGTAACCTCGAGAACCCGGTGATCGACGGATTCCGGCACCTGGCCCGTACCGCGCCGGGCTTCGTGCAGTACGCCCGCGGTGCCGCCAAGGCGATCATCGCGCCGATCCTGCGTGCCGCGTCCTACGGGACAGTGGTCAGCCCGAAGCTCGTCGAATTCTCCGACCGGATGCTGGCGGAAACCTCGGTGCTGACCATCGTGAACTTCCTGCGCACCCTCGAACTGCACGACGAATCCGCGGCACTGCCGGTGCTGGGACAGGTGCCCGCCCTCGTGCTGTGCGGGGACGCCGACATGATCATCCCGTTCTCCGGCTCCGAGGAACTCGCGGCGGCCCTCCCGGACGTCGAGCTCAAGCGGGTCCGCGGCGCCGGACACCTGGTGCAGCTCGAGTTCCCCGAGGTCGTCGTCGGTGCGCTCGACCGGCTGATCCAACGCGGGTTCGCCCACGACGCGGGCAGGAGGCGCGCCGCAATTGGGTGACGATCTCGCCGCCGGCACGCACACCGAGCACAGCGCCGAGCTGCCCACGGTCGAGGACACCGAGGCACTGGGCCGACGCCTGGCGGAACAACTGCACGCCGGCGATCTCGTGGTCCTGGACGGGCCGCTCGGCGCCGGGAAGACCGCCCTGACCCGTGGCATCGCGGCAGGCCTCGGGGTGCAGGGCCGGGTCACCTCGCCCACCTTCGTCATCGCCCGCGAACATCGTCCCGGCGATCGCACCCAGGGCGAACCCGTCGGAATGATCCACGTCGACGCCTACCGCCTCGGGGACGGACCGAACGCCCTCGACGAACTCGACGCTCTCGACCTCGACACCGACCTGACCGCCGCCGTGGTCGTCGTGGAATGGGGTGAGGGACTGGTCGAGACGCTCACCGAACGGCACCTGCGGGTGCGGCTGCGCCGCGAACCGGACTCGGACGTGCGCACCGCCACCTGGTCCTGGGTGGGGTGACCGCCGCGCCCGGCGGTACTCTGGATACTCGTGCTCGTTCTCGCCGTGGATACCGCCACCCCCGCCGTCACCGCAGGTCTCGTCCGTGTGGACGACCGCGGTGAACCAGGGACCGCCGGTATCGAGACGTTGGCCGTGCGGGTCACGGACAATCCACGCGCCCATGCCGAGGTGCTGACCCCGCAGATCCTCGACTGTCTGTCGTCCACCGGCCACACGCCGGCCGACCTCGACGCCGTCGTCGTCGGGGTCGGGCCGGGACCGTTCACCGGGCTGCGTGTGGGCATGGCGACCGCCGCGGCCTTCGGCGACGCCCTCGGCGTGCCGGTGCACGGTGTGTGCAGTCTCGACGCGATCGCGGCCGACATCCGCGGCGCGGACGGTGCCGGCGATCTGCTCGTCGTCACCGACGCCCGTCGCCGCGAGGTGTACTGGGCGCGGTACTCCGGCGGCGCCCGCATCGAGGGTCCGGGGGTGTGCAGGCCGGCGGATCTGAAGGCGGAGCCGTCGCAGCGGATCGCGGGATCCCGCCCCCACGTCGGCCTGTTCGAGCTGCCCGCGCATCCGGTGGCCACACCGTCCCCGGCAGGGCTGGTCGCGGTTGCCGCGGCGGACCTGCTCGCCGGGGTGGAACCCGAGCCCCTGGTGCCCCTGTACCTGCGCCGCCCGGACGCGGTGGAGACGGCGGACCGGAAGAAGAAATGACCACCCACGACCCTCGTCCCCTCGTCGACGCGCTGCAACTGTCCGACGTCGCCCGGTGCGCCGAGCTGGAACGGATCCTGTTTCCCGGCGACGACCCGTGGAGCGCCGACGCGTTCCGCGCCGAGCTGGCGGCACCGCAGAACCACTACGTCGCCGCCCGCGACGACGAAGGCCGGCTCATCGGCTACGCCGGTCTCGCCCGACTCGGTACCGCGGTTCATCCGGAGTCGGAGGTCCATACCATCGGGGTGGACCCACGACAGCGGCGCCGCGGCGTCGGTGGCGCGCTGCTCGCCGAGCTGTTGCGGATGGCCGACGTCTGGGGCGGTCCCGTGTTCCTGGAAGTCCGCACCGACAACGACGCAGCGATCGCGCTGTACCGCCGGGAGGGTTTCGAGATCGTCGGAACGAGGAAGCGCTACTACCAGCCGAGCGGGGCCGACGCGTACACCATGTGCCGGCCGGACCGGCGGAAGGAGTCACAGTCGTGATCGTGATGGGGATCGAGAGCTCCTGCGACGAGACAGGCGTCGGCATCGTCCGGTGGGTCGGTGACGGCACGCTCGAACTGCTCGCCGACGAGGTGGCCTCCAGCGTCGACGAACACGCCCGCTTCGGTGGCGTCGTCCCGGAGATCGCGTCCCGCGCGCACCTCGAGGCGATCGTCCCGACCATGCGACGGGCGCTCTCCGCCGCCGGGGTCGTCGAACCCGACGCCGTGTGCGTGACGATCGGGCCCGGTCTCGCCGGCGCACTGCTCGTCGGTGTCGCCGCGGCCAAGGCGTATGCGGCGGCGTGGGACGTGCCGTTCTACGCGATCAACCACCTCGGTGGGCACGTCGCCGTGGACACGATCGAACACGGACCGATGCCGCCGTGCGTGGCGCTGCTGGTCTCCGGCGGGCACACCCACCTGCTCCACGTCGAGGATCTCGGCCGCAAGCCGATCGTCGAGCTCGGCACCACGGTCGACGATGCAGCCGGGGAGGCGTTCGACAAGGTCGCCCGGCTGCTCGGACTGGGTTTTCCGGGCGGACCGGCGCTGGATCGGGCTGCACAGAACGGTGACCGCACCGCGGTGGTGTTCCCGCGGGGGATGACGGGGCCGCGCGACGCCCGGCACGACTTCTCCTTCTCCGGGCTCAAGACGGCAGTGGCGCGGTTCGTCGAGGCACGCGAGCGGTCCGGCGAACCCGTCCCGCTCGAGGACGTCGCGGCCGGTTTCCAGGAGGCGGTCGCCGACGTGCTGACGATGAAGGCGGTGCGGGCTGCGCAGGACATGGGCGTGGACACGCTGGTCCTCGGGGGCGGAGCCACTGCCAATTCCCGTTTGCGTGAGCTCGCCGAGGAGCGCTGCGCCGCCGCCGGGATCACGCTGCGGGTGCCGCGGCCGCGTTTGTGCACCGACAACGGGGTGATGATCGCCGCGCTGGGGGCGCATCTGATCGCCGGGGGCGCCCAGCCCTCCGCGCTCACCGTCGGCACCGATCCCGGCCTGCCGGTCGAGATCGCCCAGGTGCCCGTCTGACCCGATCCTGGGGGGATCGGCGGGGGCGATCAGCCGGCCGGTGCGGGTTCGGTGAGCGGCGGTGACGTGCCCGGCGCCGCCTCCTCCGGGGCCGCGGCCGAGGAGGCCTCGGTCGTCGTCTCGGGCGGTGCGAACTCGGACGTCGGCGCGGACGGCGGCGCGGACGGCGTCGAGCTCGGTGTGGTGCTCTCCGACGGCGTCGTGCCGGGCAGCGTCGGCAGCGGGACGGTCGGCAGCGGAAGGCCCGGGAAGGTTCCCGGCAACTGCCACGGCCGGTCGGTGCCGGGGACGTCCGCAGGCGACTCGGGCCGCTCGTTCGTCGTCGATTCCGGTGTGCTGGACGGCGTGGTCGTCGCCGGCGTGCTCGTCGAGGACTGCGGCACGGTGGGCGTCGGATAGGGCACCGGCGTGTCCGTGCGTGGGTAGCCGTCGCCGGGAGCTGTCGTGGTGACGGCGGCGTGGGGATCCTCGGAGGGGATCTGCGTGTGTCCGGTGTCGGGGACGGCTGCCGCCGGCTGGGTCGTGGCCTGGCCGCTGGTCCCTGCGGGGGACACGGCGGTGTCGTCGGACGCGACGTGGTCGGTCGCATAGCCGGCTACGAGCGCACCGATGACCAGCGCCCCGGCGAGGGCACCCGAGACCTTGCCGCCGGGGGTGCCCGGCGTCGGAGCCGAGGCACCTACCGACGGATAGGAGGACAGTCGTGACGACGCGGCGAGCCGCGCGGCGCCGTGGGCCGCTGCCGTGGCCGGTTCCGGCACCACCGCGACGGGACCGGCGAAGGCCGAGGTCACAGCGCCGGCGAGAGCCGGCATCGCCGCTGCGCCGCCGACGAGCGCGAGCATCTGCGGCCGCGGCTCGGTGTCGCAGACCCGCCGGGTGAACGTCGCCGCGGTGTCGCTGAGGTCGGACACCATCTCGTCGAGTTCCGTGCGGGTCAGGGGCACCGCCGGGCCGGCGTCGCCGAGTTCGATCCTGGTGGTGGACGCTTCTCCGAGGGCCTCGAGTGCGCCCTGGCAGCGCACCGTCAGCAGGGCGGGGTCGATCGGGATGCGGCCACGGGCGCGGCCGATCCGGCGGCGCACGTGGTCGTAGACGCGGGCGCGGACGGCTTCGCCTCCGACGTCCTCGGTCCGGGCCGAGCGCAGCATCGATCCGGAACGTCGGTCGACAACGGAGACTGTGAATCCCGATGCACCCAGGTCGGCGACGGCGAGGGTGTCGGCGGTGTCGACGAGACCGGTGCTGTTCAGGTAGGCGAGCACGGCCGTCGTCTCCGGAACCAGGTGGACGATGTGGCCGTCGCGCACCGACGCGGAGCGGATCGCCTCCGCGTGCTCGGAGGTTCGATAGGCCACTGCCACCGCGTCGGGGACGGCGTGCCCGTCGATCTGGGTGCTCATGAGGGAGAGGGCATCGATGACGAGGTCGCCCAGGTCGCCGGTTGCCTCGGGATCGGCGGCGAGAAATCGGTACTCGGTGGTGTGCTCTCCCGGCCCCTCGACGACGAGGGCCGAGCCCACTCCGGAAGCGCCGGTGGAAATTCCCAGCGACGTGCGCATAGTTCCCCTCCCGTGCGTGACCGGCGGACAGGGACGCGGTCGAGCCGCAAAGTCACCGAATGGTCACGCGTTCGGTCTCCGTTATCCGAACGTAACAGACGGGGGTGTGTGAGCGCTCGCCGAAAAGCGCCGATCCTGGTCCGTCCGGCACCGTCGCAGGGCGGCGTGCCTGTTCCGCCGGGCGCCCTCGACGTCGGCTCCGGGCGAGGGTTGCCCGTTCGTGCCACCGCTGTCGTCCCAGCTCGGAGCCGTTCTCTCCGAGGGTGGCGCGAGCGGAGCGTCGTAGGCGCGGGCGCCGAACGAGCGTTTTCCGGAGAGGGGGAGCGACCGGGACCCGACCGGGGTACGAATGGTCACAGTTCGGTCTCCTCGGTTGCAGGCGCGCTGGGTCTGTGCGGGGCGACGGCCGGCGGTGGGTCCGGAGCCTCCCGGACAGGGTGCGCTCGACCGGAGGTCGCCCCTGGTGGAGGCTCGGTGGTCGCGGTCGTGGTGCGTCCGAGGCGACACGAGCGCATTCAGCACCCACTGCCCTTGAGCGCTGGCACTCGCGTGTATAGAGTGCTAGTCGACGCCGAGCGTGTTCCGGCACCCGCGACGACGGGACTGCGCGCGGAGTCACCGTGGTGACTGAACAAACCCTGTCCGAGGACCACCAGAGGCCTCGGACCATCGAACCCCTGAAAGTGGAGGGCTCATCGTGGCGAGCGTGAACATCAAGCCGCTCGAGGACAAGATCCTCGTCCAGGCCAACGAGGCCGAGACGACGACTGCCTCCGGCCTGGTCATCCCGGACACGGCGAAGGAGAAGCCCCAGGAGGGCACCGTCGTCGCCGTCGGCCCCGGCCGCTGGGACGACGAGGGTGAGAAGCGCATCCCCCTCGATGTCAAGGAAGGCGACGTCGTCATCTACAGCAAGTACGGCGGAACCGAGATCAAGTACGCCGGCCAGGAGTACCTGATCCTGTCGGCTCGCGACGTGCTGGCCGTCGTCGCCAAGTAAGCCGCACGCATTCCGCCCCGGAGTTCCGCCTCGGACCCGGGGCGGAATCCGTTCCGGATCCTTCGTTCCAGGAGTAGTCGGAGAACATGTCCAAGCAAATCGAGTTCAACGAGACCGCGCGGCGGGCACTCGAGCGTGGCGTCGATCAGCTCGCCGACGCCGTCAAGGTCACCCTCGGCCCGCGTGGGCGGCACGTGGTGCTCGCCAAGGCGTTCGGCGGCCCGACCGTCACCAACGACGGTGTCAGCATCGCCCGGGAGATCGAGCTGGAGGACCCGTTCGAGAACCTCGGCGCCCAGCTGGTCAAGAGCGTGGCCACCAAGACCAACGACGTCGCCGGTGACGGCACCACCACTGCCACCGTGCTCGCCCAGGCCATCATCAAGGCCGGCCTGAAGAACGTCGCGGCCGGCGCCAACCCCATCGCACTCGGCAACGGCATCGGCCGGGCCGCCGAGAAGGTGTCGGAGGCGCTCCTCGCCGCCGCCACCCCCGTCCAGGGCAAGGAGGCGATCGCCCAGGTCGCCACCGTCTCCTCGCGCGACGAGGAGATCGGCGCCATGGTCGGCGAGGCCCTGAGCACCGTCGGCAAGGACGGCGTCGTCACCGTCGAGGAATCCTCGACGCTGCAGACCGAGCTCGTCGTCACCGAGGGCGTCCAGTTCGACAAGGGCTTCCTGTCGCCGTACTTCATCACCGACATCGACGCACAGCAGGCGGTCCTCGAGGATGCCGTCATCCTCCTCTACCGCGACAAGATCGGCTCCCTGCCCGATTTCCTGCCGCTGCTCGAGAAGATCGCCGAGAACGGCAAGCCGGTCCTGATCATCGCGGAGGACGTCGAGGGCGAGGTGCTCTCCACCCTCGTGGTCAACTCCATCCGCAAGACCCTCAAGGCCGTCGCGGTCAAGGCGCCGTTCTTCGGTGACCGCCGCAAGGCGTTCCTCGACGACCTCGCCGTCGTCACCGCCGGCACCGTCATCAACTCCGACATCGGGTTGACCCTGAAGGATGCCGGTCTCGACCTGCTCGGTTCGGCCCGCCGGGTGGTGGTCACCAAGGACAACACCACGATCGTGGACGGTGCCGGTACGCAGGAGGACATCGAGAACCGCGTCGCACAGCTGCGTCGGGAGATCGAGGCCACCGATTCCGACTGGGACCGGGAGAAGCTCGAGGAGCGGCTCGCGAAGCTCTCCGGTGGTGTCGCGGTGATCAAGGTGGGCGCAGCGACCGAGACGGACCTCAAGGAGCGCAAGTTCCGTGTCGAGGACGCCGTCAATGCGGCCAAGGCCGCGGTCGAGGAGGGCATCGTGCCCGGTGGCGGTTCGGCGCTCGTGCAGGCCGCCCGTGAGCTGGACGCGCTCGAGAACTCTCTCTCGGGTGACGAGGCCACCGGTGTCGCCGTGCTGCGCGCCGCTCTCACGGCCCCGCTGTACTGGATCGCCGGCAACGCCGGTCTCGACGGGTCGGTCGTGGTGAACAAGGTGTCCGAGGCCCCTGCCGGATCCGGCTTCAACGCGGCCACTCTCACCTACGGTGACCTGCTCGCCGACGGTGTCGTGGATCCGGTCAAGGTGACCCGGTCCGCGGTCGTCAACGCGTCCTCGGTGGCGCGGATGGTGCTGACCACCGAGAGTGCCGTCGTGGACAAGCCGGAGGAAGAGCCCGAGGCCGGTCACGGCCACGGTCACGCTCACTAGCGAGCCGGGCACCCGGGAACCACGAAGCCCCGCACGGAACAATCCGTGCGGGGCTTCGTCTTCTCGTGAGGTCGTCCGGCGGCCCGGTCAGACCGCGATCCGCCGTCGTCGGTGCCGCGCGTACATTTCCCGTTCGGTCTCGGACATGCCGCCCCAGATCCCGTACGGCTCGGACACCGCCAAGGCGTGCTCCCGGCACTGCGCGAGTACCGGGCACTGCCGGCACATCTCCTTGGCCCGGCTCTCGCGCTGCGCTCTGGCCCGGCCGCGCTCACCGTCCGGGTGGAAGAACATCGAGGAGTCCACCCCACGACACAGTCCGTGCATCTGCCAATCCCAGACGTCCGCGTTCGGTCCGGGCAAGTGGTGGGGTGCAGGCATGGGTACTCCTTTGCAGCGTGCTCGCCCGAGGGGCGAGCGGACCGTGGGCGGAAGGTCTTTCCTCCCAAAGCAGTTGTTCAGGCTTCGTAACCGTAAAGGTGGCGAGGAAATGGAGTCAACACTTTCGCGGAGTGGCAATTTGCATATCCCGATCTGCGAGAATTAACCGCCGAAATATTTACTTCGTGGCAGATTCGTGATTGTGTCCTGAAGGTGTGCGCCTCGCTCGTGCGTACCGACCTCCGGTGACCGGAACGGCCCCGAACAGGGACTATAGACCCTGCGCTGAGCGCGGAAGGGCATCCGTCCGGCTCGTGTGAACCGAAAATGGCTCCGGTCCGCACGGCTTTACGTACCTACACCGTGTCTGTAATTAACAAAACGTAAACCGGATGTTCAACCGGCTGAAGCACGGAAGTAATTGATGCGCCTTCGGTGCATATTTCTCGGAATGCACTCTGCCTCCCCGGCGGACGGAGGAGAAGGTGGTGCGATCATGGGCTCGTGCCCGTCACCGCTCCGCCGTCCGACACGTCCACGCTCGCATCGGCGGCCTTCGGTGCCAGGCCGGACCTGTTCCCGCTCCCTCTCGGCGGGGATCCCGTCGCGTCGTGGCACCGGGCCGTCGCCCTGGGCGGTCAGGGTCGCTACGCCGCCGCCCGCGCGGAGCTGACCCGGCTCCGCCGCGCCACGGGTGCGGACGGAGCGCTCCTGTCCCTGGCGGCGAGCACCGAAGGGTCGCTGCTGCGTCAGCTCGGCCGGCACCGCGAGGCCGCCGTCCTCGACGGTCGGGCGGCCGGGGTGCTCGCCGACGCCCCGCCGTATTCCTCGCGGACCGCCGAGGCTCGGTGTGACGCCCTCACGGGTCTGGCGGCGGACGCACTCGGATGCGGCCGGATCCGGCTGGCCGTCCGGCTGCTGGACCGTTGCGCCGCCGCTCTCGACGAAGCCGAGGGCGTGCACGGCGCGGTGCTCCGGCGGCAGCGGGTGCGCCTGCACTGGGTCTGCGCGGAGACTGCGCTCGCTTCCGGGGACTTCGCCACGGCCCGCCGGCGTTCGGCTGCTGCCGCGACGGAGGCCGAACGCAGCGGCTCGGTCCGGCACCTGGTCAAGTCCGATCTGCTGCGAGCCGCCTCGTGGACGGGGGAGTCCGATCTCGCACCCGCTCGTGACCTGTGCCTCGACGTACTCGATCGCAGTACGGCGCTGGGTCTTGTCCCGTTGCGCTGGGCGGCCGCGATGCTGTGGGACGGGCTCGGGGGCGGCGACGCGGCTCGGCGCGTGCGCGACGAGTCGGCGGCACTCGTCGCCCGGCGCGGTGGGAGATTCGCAACGATCCGGGCCTAGAAGCCATCCGTGCGTCCGTTCCGTCCGATCGTGTCGCTAGTCTGGGAATGTTCCACTGCATGTGGAAGCACACCCGGCCGGGGGGTCGTGTCACTTTGTAACGCCAGGACTTGCGCAATCGATGACTGTTATGGGTGAGGAGTTGGACTCCGCTGTCGCTGCGGCTGCGCAGGGAGATCGGACAGCTCTCGCTCAGGTTCTGAGAATTATCCGGCCCTTGGTCGTCCGGTACTGCCGGGCTCGGGTCGGAGCCGCGGAGCGTGGCCAGCTCTCCGCGGACGACGTAGCGCAGGAGGTGTGCCTGGCCGTGATGACGGCGTTGCCGCGGTATCAGGACCAGGGACGCCCCTTCATGGCATTCGTGTACGGGATCGCGGCACACAAGGTCGCCGACGCGCACCGCAGCGCCGCCCGCAACCGGGCGGATCCGGTCGCAGAGGTACCCGAATCGATGTCGCTGGACGACAGTCCGGAGGAGCAGGCACTCAACGCGGAGACGAGCCGGCAGATGAAGCAGCTGCTGGGCACGCTCCCGGAGAAGCAGCGGGAGATCTTGGTCCTGCGGCTCGTGGTGGGTCTGTCCGCCGAAGAAACGGCAGCAGCGGTGGGAAGTACGGCAGGGGCCATTCGGGTGGCACAGCACCGTGCCATCGCCCGACTGAAGAAGGAAGTGACGAGAGCAGGTGAGAGAAATGGGTAGGAAGCACGGCGCGGATGACGATTTCTTCGCCGATCTCGCCGACGACGGCACCCCCGTGGACATTGCGGCAGTGCGCCGTGACGACGCCCTCATCGACGCGATCTCCGGCGACGGACCGGTGCCCACCGAGACGACCGAGGAATACGAGCTGGCCACCCTTCTTGCGGGCTGGCGTGCCGAGATCCTGGCCGATCCGCTTCCTCCCGAACCGGATCTCGACGAGATCGTCGCCGCGGTCAACCGGGAGATCGGTGCCCGCGACGCACTCGCCGAGCGCCGCTCCCGCTCCCGCACGCAGCTCCGCCTGATCCGGCCCATCGCCGGTGCCGCCGCCCTGATCGCCATCGCCGTCGGTGGGGCAACCGCCGTGTCCTACCAGGCAGAACCCGGCGACCCGCTGTGGAGTGTCAAGCAGGTCGTCTTCAGTGAGCAGGCCGAGTCGACGATCGCCCGGATCGACACCACCTCCACGCTGCAGGAGGCCGAGCAGCGGCTCGCCGTCGGCGACACGGAAGGCGCGCAGGAACTGATCCAATCGGCACAGCAGCGGTCCGGATCGGTCACCGACGCCGGCCAGCGCGACCAGCTCGGTGACTGGGTGCAGCGGCTCACCACCGAGTTGAGCAAGCTTCTTCCGCCCCCGCCCCCGCCTGTGCTGCCCGCCCCGCCGGTCCAATCGACCCCGGTGATTCCCGCGCCGGTCCCGACCACTCCGACGACCCCGTCGACCGTGGACCCCACCATCGCCGGTACGACGCCCGGTACGGGAACGGTGCCTCCGGCGACCTCCAGCGATGCACCCGGCGTCGATCTGGTGCCGCCGTCGTCGCAGCCGGCACCCAGTCCGTCACCGTCCCCGGTCACGACGCCGCCGCTCCCGTCCACCGAACCGACGAGCGCACCGGTGACACCGGAGCCCACCACCGCGCCGACTGCTGCGCCGACCACGACCCCGTCGGCGTCGGCGCCGACACCCTCCACTTCGCTCGAGCAGCAGTCGATCAGCCAGACGATCACCGTGGTGCCCGCACCTTCGGAGTAGACGCAACGGGACGGGCCCGCCGGGACGTTCGTCCCGGCGGGCCCTTCCCGTGGTGCGGAGGCTTCTTCTAGGAGTCGAGGCCGTACGGGTCGACCGGCAGTGCCTCGTTCATCGACGCGTCCGCGTAGCCGCGGCAGTAGTCCCATGTCACATAGGCGTCGGGCGAGGGATCGTAGGCCGGCTCATGGGGCCGGACCGTACCGTCGACGAGCAGCTGCAGCAGGTTCGCCCGCAGCATGTCCCAGTCGTGGTAGTGATCCTGATGACAGTCCTCGCAGCACACCACCAGGCCGCGGACGCCGCGGGGCGACAGCAGCGCTTCGTACACCGCGAGGTCGGCGAGATCCTCCTCGACGGCCAGCCGCTCGGCAGGGTCGAGCGGCTGACCCGGCTCGATGGCGTCCAGTGCGGCGGACGGATCGTCGGGATCTCCAGCGAATGGGTCCGGTGGCAGACCGGGAGGCAACTGATCACGCACGACTCCACGGTACGCAGTCCGACGGGGTCCGCGCCAGCCGTCACACCGTGGACTTCCCGCGCGGCGTCGTGTACGCGTGCGGATGCGCGTGTGTGCCGGACCCGGTGAACCGATACGATAGTTCACGAGCAGGGCATCGTTGTTCGGAGTGTCCGGGGAACGGTGTGCACCGCTCGCACCATTGTCTTTCACGACATTGTGTTCCGTAATCACCGATGCCGGGCCGGGGCCCACCCGCCCGCACCGTATCGACGCGTCATGGAGGGTCCGAACCGCATGAGGAGTACCGGAGGGCACGTGCATACCGGCGGTGACGACCCCGACAAGGTCGCCATGCTGGGTCTGACCTTCGACGACGTGCTGCTGCTTCCGGCCGCGTCGGACGTCATCCCGAGCCAGGTGGACACGTCGAGCCAGCTGACCCGGGACATCCGCCTCCGGGTTCCGCTGGTCAGTTCCGCAATGGACACCGTCACCGAGTCGCGCATGGCCATCGCGATGGCCCGCGCCGGTGGCATGGGCGTCCTGCACCGCAATCTGTCCGCCGAGGCGCAGGCCGCGCAGGTCGAGACCGTGAAGCGGTCCGAGGCGGGCATGGTCACCGACCCGGTCACCTGCAAGCCGACCGCCACCCTCGCCGAGGTCGACGCCATGTGTGCGCGCTTCCGCATCTCGGGGCTGCCCGTCACCGACGACGAGGGTCAGCTCGTCGGCATCATCACCAACCGGGACATGCGGTTCGAGGTCGACCAGAACCGCCCGGTCGCGGAGGTCATGACCAAGGCGCCGCTGGTGACCGCGCAGGAGGGTGTCACCGCCGAAGCCGCCCTCGGGTTGCTGCGCCGTCACAAGATCGAGAAGCTGCCGATCGTCGACGGGCAGGGCCGCCTGACCGGACTGATCACCGTCAAGGACTTCGTCAAGACCGAGCAGCACCCCGACGCCACCAAGGACCGCGACGGCCGCCTGCTCGTCGGTGCGGCCGTCGGCGTGGGCGACGACGCGTGGACCCGGGCCATGACCCTGGCCGACGCCGGGGTGGACGTGCTCGTGGTCGACAGCGCCCACGGTCACTCCGCGGGTGTCCTCGGGATGATCGCCAAGCTCAAGACCGAGGTCGGCGATCGGGTCCAGATCATCGGAGGCAACGTCGCGACCCGGGCGGGCGCCGCAGCGCTCATCGAGGCCGGCGTGGACGCCGTGAAGGTCGGCGTGGGTCCCGGCTCCATCTGCACCACCCGCGTCATCGCGGGTGTCGGCGCGCCGCAGATCACCGCCATCCTCGAGGCCGTCGCCGTCGCCAAGCCCGCGGGCGTGCCGGTCATCGCCGACGGCGGCCTGCAGTTCTCCGGCGACGTCGCCAAGGCGCTCGCCGCCGGCGCCTCCACGGCCATGCTCGGCTCCCTACTGGCCGGCACGGCCGAGTCGCCGGGTGAGCTGATCCTGGTCAACGGCAAGCAGTTCAAGAGCTACCGCGGCATGGGTTCGCTCGGCGCGATGCAGAGCCGGGGCGCGGGCAAGTCGTACTCGAAGGACCGCTACTTCCAGGACGACGTGCTCTCCGAGGACAAGCTGGTGCCCGAGGGCATCGAAGGTCGCGTGCCGTTCCGCGGTCCGCTGCAGCAGGTCACGCACCAGCTGATCGGTGGCCTGCGGGCAGCGATGGGCTACGCCGGTGCCGCCACCATCGAACAGCTGCAGGAGGCCCAGTTCGTGCAGATCACGGCGGCGGGTCTGAAGGAGAGCCATCCCCACGACATCACGATCACGGCCGAGGCACCGAACTACGTGGTTCGGTAGAGCAAGAGTCCGCGATCGGCCCCCGCCGGAGTGTCCGGTGGGGGCATCTACCTGAGAAGAAAGGGACGCGCGTGCGCGACCTGGTTGAAATCGGCATGGGGCGAACCGCCCGACGCACCTACGAGCTGGACGACATCAACATCGTGCCGTCCCGCCGGACGCGCTCCTCGAAGGAGGTGTCGACGGCCTGGCAGCTCGACGCGTACCGATTCGACATTCCGCTGCTCGCCCATCCCACCGATGCGCTGGTCTCGCCGTCCTTCGCGGTGCAACTGGGCAAGGCCGGCGGCCTCGGCGTCATCAACGGTGAGGGACTGTGGGGCCGGCACGCCGATGTCGATGCCGAGATCGAACGCCTCGTCGGCATCGCCGAATCCGACCCGGACCCGGCAGCGGCGATCGCCCACCTGCAGAAGCTCCACGCGGCCCCGCTGCAGCCCGACCTGCTGGCCGCCGCGATCGCGCAGGTACGCGACGCCGGCGTGACCACGGCCGTCCGGGTCAGCCCGCAGAATGCGCGGGCACTGACTCCGCACCTGGTGAAAGCAGGCCTCGACCTGCTGGTCATCCACGGGACCATCATCTCCGCCGAGCACGTGGCGCACGGTGCGAGCGAGCCGCTGAACCTCAAGACGTTCATTTCCGAGCTGGACGTGCCGGTCGTCGCAGGTGGTGTGAGCGATCACCGCACCGCGCTGCACCTGATGCGTACCGGCGCGGCGGGCGTCGTCGTCGGCTACGGCTCGACAGCGGGCGCCACCACCACCAGCGAAGTGCTGGGCATCGGTGTGCCCATGGCGACGGCGATCGCCGACGCTGCCGCCGCCCGTCGCGACTACCTGGACGAAACCGGTGGCCGGTACGTCCACGTCATCGCCGACGGCGACATCGAGACCTCGGGCGACCTGGCCAAGGCCATCGCCTGCGGCGCCGACGCCGCCGTGCTCGGCGCCCCTCTCGCGGTCTCGGCCGAGGCCCCGGGCCGTGGCTGGTACTGGCCCTCGGCGAGCGCGCATCCGTCCGTGCCGCGCGGCGCGCTGCTGCAGGTCGCCTACGACGAGCGCCCGAGTCTGGACCGGGTGCTCACCGGTCCGTCCGACGACCCGTTCGGCTCGCTGAACCTGGTCGGCGGTCTGCGTCGTGCGATGGCGAAGTCGGGCTACTCGGATCTCAAGGAGTTCCAGAAGGTCGGCCTGACCGTCCGCGCCTGACCGCCCCTGCGCCTTTCCCGCTGTGGCCGAATGTCACATCGCGTCGATTCGATCGAAGCGATGTGACATTCGGCCACAGCCGTTTCCGGGCCTCACCTGCGGTTTATGGAACTCGAGGTTACAGTTAGGGCACCCTTGTGGCAGTGGTCACAGCAAGTCCGTGCATACTGGTGAGTAACAACCAGCTTCATGGAGGTGTTTCGGTGGGTGAGCAGCGCGCGACGGACTACGACGTCCTCATCGTCGGATCGGGGTTCGGCGGAAGTGTGACGGCCCTGCGGCTCGTGGAGAAGGGCTACAAGGTCGGCATCCTCGAAGCGGGCCGGCGTTTCGCCGACGCCGACTTCGCGAAGACCAGCTGGGATCTCAAGCGATTCCTCTGGGCCCCCAAGCTGGGGTGCTTCGGCATCCAACGGATCCACCTGCTGCACGACGTCCTCATCCTTGCCGGAGCCGGCGTCGGCGGGGGTTCCCTCAACTACGCCAACACCCTCTACAAGCCGCCGGCGCCGTTCTTCGAAGACGGCCAGTGGGCACACATCACCGACTGGGACGACGAACTCAGCCCCTTCTACGACCAGGCGCGTCGCATGCTCGGCGTGGTGCAGAACCCGCACATGACCCCCGCGGACGAGATCGTCAAGTCCGTCGCCGAGGACATGGGCGTCGGCGACACCTTCATCCAGACCCCGGTGGGGGTGTACTTCGGGGAGCCCGGCCGTACCGTCGCCGACCCGTACTTCGGCGGTGTCGGCCCCGACCGCACCGGCTGCATCGAATGCGGCGAGTGCATGACCGGATGCCGACACGGCGCCAAGAACACACTGCTGAAGAACTACCTCGGGCTCGCCGAGCGGGCCGGCGCCGAGATCGTCCCGCTCACCACGGTCACCGGCCTGCGCCAGGCCTCCGACGGCACGTGGGACGTCGACACCGAGCGCACCGGCACCTGGAAGCGGAAGAACCGTCGCACCTACACCGCCGGGCACGTCGTCCTCGCCGCCGGCACGTGGGGCACCCAGCATCTCCTGCACCACCTCAAGGACACCGGCGCCCTGCCGGAACTGTCCGACCGGCTGGGCCATCTGACCCGCACCAACTCCGAGTCGATCGTCGGCGCCGGGAAGATGAGCGTCGACCCGGACCTCGACCTCACCCGCGGGGTGGCGATCACGTCGTCGTTCCATCCCACTGCCGACACCCACATCGAGCCGGTCCGCTACGGCAAGGGCTCCAACGCGATGGGTCTGTTGCAGACCTTGATGACCGACGGTGGCGGCCGCACGCCGCGCTGGCTGAAGTTCCTCGGCCAGGTGGTGAAGAACCCGGTCCAGATGGCCCGGATGCTCAGCGTCAAGGACTGGAGCGAGCGCACCATCATCGCCCTGGTCATGCAGAACCTGGACAACTCGATCGTCACCTACACCAAGAAGGGCCTGTTCGGTCGCCGCAAGGTCACCAGCCGGCAGGGCCACGGGCACCCCAACCCGACGTGGATTCCCGTCGGCAACGAGGCCACCCGCCGGATCGCCGAGAAGATCGACGGCGTCCCGGGCGGCACCTGGGGGGAGATCTTCAACGTCCCGCTCACTGCGCACTTCCTCGGTGGCTGCGTGATCGGCACCGATCCCGAACACGGTGTCATCGACCCGTACCACCGCGTGTACGGATACCCGACGCTGAGCGTCGTGGACGGGGCCGCCGTCTCGGCCAATCTCGGGGTCAATCCGTCGCTGACCATCGCTGCGCAGGCCGAGCGCGCGGCGGCGCTGTGGCCGAACAAGGGGGAGCAGGACCTGCGTCCCGGCCAGGGGGAGGGTTACCGCCGGCTGGACCCGATCGCCCCGAACAAGCCGGTCGTTCCGGCCGGCGCCCCGGGCGCGCTGTCGTTGCCGATCGTCGAGGTCCGCACCAGGTCCGCGTCCGGCGTCGCCTGACCCGAACCGCCGTTCGTTGGACGAGGACCGGGCCTCTAGACTGTTCGGGTGTCGCAAACCCAGCAGTCCAGGCCGGTCCTCGTCGTCGACTTCGGAGCCCAGTACGCGCAGCTGATCGCCCGCCGCGTCCGCGAAGCCAAGGTCTACTCCGAGGTCGTGCCGCACACCACCCCGGTGGAGGAGATCGCGGCCCGCGATCCGCTCGCCGTGGTGCTCTCCGGTGGCCCCTCCAGCGTCTACGCCGACGGGGCACCGCAACTCGACCCGAAACTGTTCGACCTGGACGTGCCGGTGTTCGGGATCTGCTACGGCTTCCAGGCCATGGCCCAGGCGCTCGGCGGCACCGTCGCGCACACCGGCAATCGTGAGTACGGGCGCACCGAGATGTCGGTCACCGGAGGTGTCCTGCACGACGGCCTGCCTGCGACACAGCCGGTGTGGATGAGCCACGGCGACGGGGTCACCGCCGCGCCGGAGGGCTTCGAGGTGACCGCCAGCAGCGCCGGCGCGCCCGTGGCCGCGTTCGAGGACCGCGCGCGCCGCCTCGCCGGCGTGCAGTACCACCCCGAGGTGCTGCATTCCCCGCACGGCCAGCAGGTGCTCAGCCGCTTCCTGCACGACATCGCCGGTATCCCCGCCGCCTGGACGGCCGCGAACATCGCCGAGGCCCTGATCGAACAGATCCGCGAGCAGGTCGGTGACGGACGCGCCATCTGCGGCCTGTCCGGCGGGGTCGACTCCGCGGTCGCCGCAGCCCTGGTGCAGCGGGCCATCGGCGACCGCCTGACGTGTGTGTTCGTCGACCACGGCCTGATGCGCGAGGGCGAGCGGCAACAGGTCGAGAAGGACTTCGTCGCCGCGACCGGGGCGAGGCTCGTCACCGTGGACGCCGCCGACACGTTCCTGCGGGAGCTGGCCGGCGTGACGGATCCGGAGACCAAGCGCAAGATCATCGGCCGCGAGTTCATCCGTAGCTTCGAAGGCGCCGTCTCGGAGGTGCTCGGCGAGAACGCCGCCCACGGCGAAACCGTCGAGTTCCTGGTGCAGGGCACGCTGTACCCGGATGTGGTCGAGTCCGGCGGCGGCACCGGCACCGCGAACATCAAGAGCCACCACAACGTCGGTGGCCTGCCCGAGGATCTGCAGTTCGCACTGGTCGAGCCGCTGCGGCTGCTGTTCAAGGACGAGGTGCGGGCAGTCGGGCGTGAACTCGGCCTGCCGGAGGAGATCGTCGGCCGCCAGCCCTTCCCCGGCCCGGGCCTGGGTATCCGCATCATCGGCGAGGTCACCCGCGAGCGCCTCGCGATCCTGCGCCGCGCCGACTCCATTGCCCGGGAGGAACTCACAGCTGCCGGCCTCGACAAGCAGATCTGGCAGTGCCCGGTGGTGCTGCTCGCCGACGTGCGGAGCGTGGGTGTTCAGGGTGACGGCCGCACCTACGGTCACCCGATCGTGCTGCGCCCGGTCTCCAGCGAGGACGCGATGACCGCGGACTGGACCCGCCTGCCGTACGAGGCCTTGGAGCGCATCTCCACCCGCATCACCAACGAGGTGCCCGACGTCAACCGCGTCGTCCTCGACGTCACGAGCAAGCCGCCGGGCACCATCGAGTGGGAGTGAGACGCGGCTGCGCCCTTCGGATCGGAACCGAAGGGCGCAGTGCGTTCCGGGGCGACGGTGTCAGCGCTTCTTCTTGCCCGGCGCGAACACCAGCGTCGCGCCGACGACCACGGCGAGCGCGACGAGTAGCCAGCGGAACTCGACGTTCGCCAGCGGCTCGAGGGAGAACGGCCCGATCAGCGCCCACGCGCTGACGGCCAGCGCCGCGATCGCAGAGAGCAGCATCAGGATCGACGGGCCCCGTCGCCGGGCGCCGGACGCCGGCTGGGTGGGGTCGGTGTAGTCGGTGTCAGCCACGGCGCACCTCCGAGTTGCCGAATGCGGTGTCGAGATTCAGGGTCAGGACCGGTCCGCCGACGCCGTCGTCGCCGCCGTCGAGGCCCTGGATCGTGCAGGGGTTCGAAGCCCGTTCGGTGCAGACGACGTCGACGTCGAGGTTCTGCGGCAGCAGGACCTCGGTGGCGCCGAATCGGGTTTCGACGGAGACGGTCTCGTCCTCGGTGAGTTCGAGTCCGCGCAGGTCCAGTTGCAGAGCCCCCATCTGCACCGAGTACTCCGGCTGCAGTTCCGCGGCAGTGCGGGGCGAATACAACTGCTCTCCCCACGACGAGGTGTCGATCGGTCCGACGAGCGAGGCGAGCACCACGAACCCGAGCAGTGGACCGGTCACCACCAGCAGTCCGTAGCCGCGATGCAGGAATGCCCCGACGAGCAGGCCGAGTCCGATCACCACGAGCGCGATCGCACCGATGCGCGCCGGGGTGAGCCACGCGACCTCGCCGGCGGAAGCCACCGCCCCCGCAGCCGCCGCGGCGAGCACCGCCAGGCCCAGTACGGTCGTGGTCAGCCGGGAACGAGGCTGTTTCGCGGGCACGACGGCCGTCGTGGGCGCAGGCTCGGGCAGGTCCCATGCGAACGGTGCGACACCGAGCGGATCCCACGACGGTGGCGTGGGGCGCTGCAGCAACGGATCCTGTGGGGGTGCCGGTTCCGGCCCGGGGGACTGGTCGCCGGGCCGGGGCGATTCCGGTTCCGGCTTCGTCCAGAAGTCCGGGTCCGCCGGTGCGGGGCCGGGGGCGGCGCTGTGCTGCGCGAAGGGTGCCTGCTGGTACTGACTCTGCTGGAACGGCGCCTGGAAGGGGTTCTGGGGGAACAGCTGCGGTGCCCCGGGCAGGACCGGTGGTTCCGGCCGGCGCTGGTACAGCAGCCACAGACCGCCGAGCATCAGCACCATGCTGACGAACCCGGAACCGCCCACCCCGGCGCCCAGCGGACCGAAGGCGCTCGCCGCGACGGCCAGCACCACCAGCAGCACCACGACCTTGGTGCTCGATTCGGAGCTCTGGCCGCGGCCGACGAGGGATTCGGCGGGGGAGACCTGATCGCCGTAGCGCGGCAGCAGCAGCCAGCACGCCAGATACAGCACCAGGCCGGCGCCGCCGAAGAAGGTGGACACCACGAACGCCACGCGGATCAGCACCGGATCCACGTCGTATCGCACGCCGATGCCCGCGCACACCCCGGCGACGTGGCCCTGTCGTGGCAGCCGGACCGGACGGGTGCGCCACATGTCCGAGAGCTGCTCGGGGAAGCTTCGCGTGTTCATGAACCACATCCTTCTGGACCGGCGCACCGTCGCGCATCAGGGACCGACCCTGATTTCCGCGCCGGTGCGCGGTCGCCGGTTCAGGGTTCGTCCCCGATGCCCGGGACGGGGTACGCGTGCCAGTATCGAAGGTATGCAGCCGGTTCCCTACCCACCCCTGCCCACCCCCCGCCTCGAGCGCCGGGTCGGTGGCCGGGTCGTGGGCGGCGTGGCCGGCGGCCTCGCCGACCATCTCGGGGTCGACGTGCTCAAGGTGCGGGTGGCGTTCACGGTGCTGGCTGCGCTGGCCGGCCTGGGCATCGTCGCCTACGGACTGCTGTGGGTCCTCACACCGCAGGGCTCGGACACCGAACCGCCCTCGCCGACCGAACGGCGCCGGGCCCTCGGCCTTGCGGTCATCGGAGTGGGCCTGGCCGTGGGGCTTTCGTGGCTGTTGAACGGCGGCGTGGGCTCGGTGATCGCCCCCGTCGTCGTGGTGGCGGTGGGCGCAGCGCTGGTCTGGCGCGAGTTCGACGCGGAGGGACCACGTTCGGTGCTGGGCCTGCCCGCCCGCCCGACGGTGCTCACCTGGGCGCGGGTGGTCGGCGGTGCCTCGCTCATCGTGATCGGGCTCGGCGTCGTGATCCTCGCCCAGGTCGACGTGGCGGCCCTACGTTCGTCGGTGCTGGCCGTGCTGGTGACGCTGGTCGGGGCCGGCCTGCTGTCGGTGCCGCTGTGGGTGCGGATGTGGCGCGCGCTCGAGGAGGAACGTGCCGCCCGCGTCCGCAACGAGGAACGCGAGGAGATCGCGTCGCACCTGCACGATTCGGTGCTGCAGACGCTCGCCCTGATCCAGAAGCAGGCCGACAACTCGCAGGAGGTGCTGCGCCTGGCGCGCAGCCAGGAGCGCGAGTTGCGGCGCTGGCTGTTCGGCGGTGGCGAGACCCCGCACACCAGCCTGGCCGAGGCGCTGCGCACCATCGCCGGCGAGGTGGAGGACCAGCACGGGGTATCGGTGGCGCCGGTGATCGTGGGCGACGTGACGCCCGGCGACGACGAGGACCTCACCGCCGAGTCGTTCACCGCCCTGCTCGGTGCCACCCGGGAGGCGCTGGTCAACGCAGCCAAGCACGCGCAGGTGGACAGCGTGGACCTGTTCGTCGAGGTCGAACCCGAGCAGGTGAGTGTCTTCGTCCGGGACCGCGGCGTCGGCTTCGACGAGTCCGCGGTCCCGGAGGACCGGCAGGGCCTGGCCCGTTCGATCCGGGGCCGGGTGGAGCGTCGCGGCGGCCGGGTCGTCGTGCGCTCGAACCCCGGCAAGGGCACGGAGATCCGCATCCACATGCCCCGTGCCGGTACCGGAGCGGAGCGCACGACAACCCTAGAGTGGGAGGGCACCGACGCCCGTTCAGAGGAGCAGCCCACTTGACGTCACTCGACGCCTCCCGCCGTTTCCGTGTGTTCCTGGTCGACGACCACGCCGTGTTCCGCTCGGGGGTGCGCGCAGAGCTCGGCCGGGAGGTCGACATGGAGGTCGTCGGCGAGGCCGGCACGGTCACCGAAGCGGTCACGGGAATCGACGCCACCCGCCCCGACGTGGTCCTGCTCGACGTCCACATGCCCGACGGGGGTGGGGTGGCGGTGCTCGGACGGATCGCCGACGGGCCGGTGTGCCTGGCGTTGAGCGTGTCCGACGCCGCCGAGGACGTCATCGCGGTGATCCGGGCCGGCGCGCGCGGGTACGTCACCAAGACCATCTCGGGATCCGAACTGGCCGACGCGGTGCGACGGGTCGCCGGCGGGGACGCGGTGTTCAGCCCACGTCTGGCCGGATTCGTCCTGGACTCGTTCACCGGCCGCTCGAGCGTGCCGGAGCCGCCGCTCGACCCCGAACTCGATTCGCTCACCCCGCGCGAACTCGAGGTGCTGCGCCTGCTCGCGCGCGGTTACACCTACCGGGAGATCGCCGAGGAACTGGTGATCTCGGTCAAGACCGTCGAGACGCACGCGTCGAACGTGCTGCGCAAGACCCAGCAGTCCAACCGCAACGCGCTCACCCGGTGGGCGCACCGGCGGCGGATCGACTGACCGGAATTCAGTGCGTGGGCAGCCGCGCGGTCGAGCCGGTCGCGAGTGCCGCGGCGACGTGCTCGATCCCCGCGCGTACCGTGCGGCCGTACCCGTCCTCGGGCAGGATGTCGACGCAGTCGCGGGCCGCCGTCAAGTGCTCCGTGGCGACCGCGAAGGACCCGAGACGCCGGTAGTCGTCGGCGAGATTCAGGTGCAGCGACGGCTGGAAGGCCCGCACCTGCAACGCGGCGTGGTGCCGGGCGAGCCGGTCGTCGTCGAGGGCCGCGGCCGCGTCGAAGGCGCGGAGGTCCCAGGTGAGGGAGACGGCGGGATCGTCGTACAGATCTGCCAGGTAGTGAGCCAGAGCGCAGCGGTGCAGGGGATCGCCGTGCGGCCCCATGCTCGACCACAAGGCCACCAGCCGAGTCCGGGCGGTGGTGTTGTCGCCGGAGCGGCCGGCTGTGACCGCGTCGGTGACGGCGGCCATGATTGGATCGGTGGTCACGGTCGTTCCTCTCGGCGGACGGGCATGGCCAGCGTGGTCAGGTCCCCGGCCGCGGCGGAACGGATCACGACGGGCCGGTCGTAGGAGGCGATGTCCAGCACCACCTCCGGGCCGACAGCGGTGTCGAGGGCGGCGCCCAGCCCGTCCCGGTCGAAGGCGAGATCCAGGTCGGCGCCGGTGACGTCGGCGGGCAGCACGCGGTCGTGCCTCCCGTGGCCGACGGTGAGTGCCGTCGCCCGCACGCGAAGGTCGATCGTGCCGGCCGCAGCGTCGCGCACGGCCCCGGCCAGGGCGTCGCGGTGCACGATCACCCGCGTGACCGGCGGGGTGAGGGCGGCGAGCATGCTGCGGTAGTCGGGGAAGGTTCCCTCGACGGCGGGGCAGCTGTGCCGCTCACCGTCCGCGCCGGTGAGGGTGAGCGCGCCCGAGTCGTCGAGGGCCAGGCCGACGTTCTCGTGTTCCCGCAGTGACATGGCGGTCCCGCGGAGTGCGGAGCTGTCGGCGACGGTGCGGAACGGGTCCTCGGTGCGGACCGCGGCCGTCACCGAGCCGGTGGTCAGCCGGTAACGGTTCGTCGCCGTCAGGACCACCGTCCCGGCATTCACCTCGACGAGAATGCCTGTCAGACAAGGAATTTTCGGATCCGTGGCGATGGACGGAAGGACGCGTTCGACGGTGTCGGCGAGGAGCCGGCCTGGCACGGCGACCGCCAGCGGTGCCGCGAGGGCGGTGAGGCGGGACTTGACGGCGGAGGCCAGCCGGGTCGCGCGCTCGGCCCGGCGATGCAGTTCGGCGACGTGTTCGTCGAGCAGCGCGGCACCGGACTCGGCGTCGCCGTCGAGGATCCGGCCGACGTCCTCGAGCGGGACGTCGAGTTCGCGGAGCTGACGGATCGTCACCGCTCGTTCGCGTTGGTCGACCGTGTAGTACCGGTAGCCGGTGACGGGATCGACCATGGCGGGCACGAGCAGCCGGCAGTCGCCGTAGAACCGCAGCGCCCCCGGGGTGAGCCCGCTGAGCCGGGCCATGATGCCGATCGTGATCAGGTCTGGGGAGGGGGTCACGGCACCATCATCGAGCTTCGGCCGACCCGAAGGTCAAGCTCAGCTGACGGCGACCGCGATGATCAGGGCCACGATCAGAGCGAGAACGATCACGGCCACCATGACCGCCATCGCCATCGGTGCGAACGCGACGATCTTCTCCTGCGTGGTGCGCGGCGGGGGCCCGGTGGGGCGCAGCCGGCGCAGCAACTCCGCGGGGCGGGGTACGCCCCGGAGCGAGACGGGCTGGGGAGCGGCGGGCAACCCGGTGAGAGTGCCGCCGGTAGCCGCGGTGCGCCGGGATCCCACGACGGGTGCGGTGGCGCGCCGGGCCCACACGGGGACGGTTCCGTCGGCGGACAGGATCGGACGGCCGCGAAGCAGCTCCGGGTCGGCGTCGGCCCCGAGGACGACCGCGGCGAGACGGTCCCGGGCCTGCTCCATTGTCGGGCGACGGGCAGGGTCGGGTTCCAGCATCGCGAGCAGGACGTCGGTCAGTGGGCCCGTACGAGTCGGCGGGATGATCTCGGCGCGGGCGACGCGGTGCAACAGGGCGATCGAGTCGGGATCGATGCCGAACGGCGGCTGACCCTCGATCGCGGTGTAGAGGGTCGCACCCAGGGAGAAGACGTCGCCGGCCTCGGTGGGATCGCTGCCGCGGGCCACTTCGGGTGCGAAGAAGGCAGGGGTGCCGGTGATCACGCCGGACCGGTCGTGATCGCCCTTGGCCCGGGCGATGCCGAAGTCGCTGATCTTCACCCTACCCAGTTCGCGGCCGCGCTCGGCGACGAGGATGTTGCCCGGCTTGATGTCGCGGTGCACGATCCCGGCAGCGTGGGCGGCGGCGAGTGCGTCGGCGATGTGTGCGCCGATCTGCGCCACCTCGAGCGGCGGCAGGGTGTCGGCGATGTTCATCACCTGGGCGAGGCTGCGGGAGGGAAGATGCTCCATGACCAGCCACGGCTCGCCGGAATGGAGGGCGACGTCGTACATCGCGATCGCGTGCTCGTGGGTGAGGCGGGCAGCGATCCGGCCCTCCCGCAGCGTGCGGCGGCGGATCTCCTCGGCGGCCTCCGTGGGCAGGCCCACGGTCGAGGTGACCTGTTTGACGGCCACGTCCCGATCGAGCAGGGTGTCGTGGGCGAGCCAGACCGCTCCCATGCCACCGCCACCGAGTTTGGAGACGAGCCGATAACGTCCGGCCACCAAGTGATCCGGGCCGACGACGCTTGCCGCTCGCTCCTGTTCCGACACCTTGACGAGGGTAGTGGATGCCGCGGGGGCCATCGCTTGACGGGCGCCCCGGAGTCGGGTCTACTGAAGTCGTTCGAATACATGTTCGAACAACCGCGTCTTCCCCGCGGTTTGTCGGTGGGCCGTGTTATACGCGGCCGGCGCAGGGCGAGGGGAGTTCGTGTGGGTGAGGTGGCCGAGTTTCCGGTCGAGGGCGGGTCGCAGGATCCGGTGGGTCCCTCCCGGCAGGAACGGCTCGAGGCATTGCGTCGGCAGATCGCCGCGATCCCTGCGAGAGGGGAGAGCGCCCGTCCCCGCCCGGCGGAACCCACCGCATCCCCGGTGCCGGCCGACCGGCTGCTCCCGGTGCCCGAGCCACTCGCCCGGCTGCTCCCGGACGGCGGCCTGGCCCGCGGATCCGTCGTAAGCTTCTCCGGCGCAACATCTTTGCTGCTCGGTGTGCTGGCCTCGGCCACCGCCGCCGGTGGGCACGCCGCCGTCGTCGGTCATCGTCGCCTCGGCCTGCTCGCTGCCGCCGAGATGGGGGCCGAGTTGAGCCGGATCGCGCTGATCCCCGACCCGGGGCCGGACCCGGTGGAGGTGGCCGCCGTCCTGCTCGACGGCATGGACCTCGTCGTTCTCGGTCTCGGGGGCACCGTGGTGCCGCCGTCGCGGACCCGGGCGGTGGTCGCTCGGGCCCGGAGCAAGGGCGCGGCCCTGGTGGTCACCGACGGCCGGTGGGACGGGGCGCACGTGCGGCTCGAGGCTGCGGTGCACGGTTACCGGGGGCTGTCTGCCCCGGCCCGGGGCAGACTGTGCGGTACCAGGTTCTCCGTGCGCGCGCAGGGCCGGTCCTTCCAGCCTCGGTCGGCGCGAATGGACCTGTGCGCCGGTCGAGCCGGGGTGGAGTGGCGACCGGGTGGACCGGCGCAGGTGGGCAGTCCCCGGCCTGCCGAGGTGGCACTGTGAGCGAACCCCGCCCGGCCCGGGTGGTGGCCCTGTGGTGCCCGGACTGGCCGGCGATCGCTGCCGCCGCGGCCGCCGACCTGCCGCCGACGACGCCGGTGGCGGTGATCTCGGCCAACCGGGTGGTGGCCTGTTCCACGTCGGCCCGGGCAGCCGGGGTGCGACGAGGTCTGCGCCGCCGGGAAGCCCAAGCCCGGTGCCCGGATCTGTATGTGGCCCGAGATGATCCGGATCGCGACGCGCGGTTGTTCGAGCCGGTGGCGGCGGCGATCGATGCGGCGGCGCCGGGCGTGGAGGTGCTGCGTCCCGGTCTGGTGGTGCTCGCCGCGCGCGGTGTCGTGCGCTGGTTCGGTTCCGAGGAAGCAGCGGCCGAGCGACTGATCGACGAGGTGGCCGCCGTCGGCGTCGAATGCCAGGTGGGCATCGCCGACGAGTTGTTCACGGCGGTGCTCGCCGCCCGCCACGCCCGTCTCGTCCCATCCGGTAGAGACGAGGAATTCCTTGCGCCTTTGGATATTTCGGAGATCTGTCTGGAGCCGTCCCTGGCTGCCCCGGAGCGCGTCGACCTGGTGGACCTGCTGAAACGGCTCGGGCTGCGCACGATCGGGGCCTTCGCTGCCCTCTCGCCGACCGATGTCGCCTCCCGCTTCGGACCGGACGCCGTCGCCGCGCACCGCGACGCACGGGCACGGCCGCAACGACCGCCGTCCGGCCGTGCCCTGCCGCCCGATCTGGTGGTGGAACGTCCCTGTGATCCGCCGCTCGAACGGGTCGATTCGGCCGCCTTCGCCGGCCGGGCGCTTGCCGCGCTGCTGCACACCCGGCTGGCCGCGGCGGGAGTGGCCTGCACCCGGCTGCTGGTGGCCGCTCGCACCGGCAACGGTGAGGAACTGACCCGGACGTGGCGTTGCGCCGAGCCGCTGACCCCGGACGGCACGGCCGATCGGGTGCGCTGGCAACTCGACGGCTGGCTCACCGGGCACAGTGCGGCCCGCCCCACCGCCGGGATCGTCCTGCTGCGGCTCGAACCGGTGGAGGTGGTGACGGCGGGGTCGCTGCAGCTGGGTCTGTGGGGCGGGGTCGGCGACGAGGACGAACGGGCCCGGCGCGCCCTGGTGCGGGTGCAGGGACTGCTCGGTGCCGACTCCGTGTTGGTGGGGGTGCTCAGTGGTGGACGTGGCCCGGTGGAACGGGTGACCCTCGTGCCGTTGGGGGAGGAGTCGGTGCCGGCGACGGATCCGTCGGCGCCGTGGCCGGGCCGGCTACCGCCGCCCGCCCCGGCTGTGGTGCTCACCACCCTGCCCGGCGTGGCGCTAGAGGATGCGGCGGGCACCCCGGTGACGGTGACCGAGCGCGGTCTGCTCAGCGGCGATCCCGGCCGGCTGAGCTGGGGCAGCCGCAGCTGGCGGGTGCGCGGGTGGGCCGGACCGTGGCCGGTGGACGAGTACTGGTGGGATCCGGCGGCGGCGCGGGCGGTGGCGCGGCTGCAGGTGCGACTCGAGGAGTCCCGGGCTCTGCTGGTGATCCACGTCGACGAGCACTGGCATGTGGAGGGCGTCTACGAGTAAGTACGCTCGATCGACGTGGAGACCAGTGTGCTGACGGCCGCGCCGAACGGGGTGGCGATCGCCTACCGGGATTCGGCGCCCACGACGGGCTACCACCCCGTGCCGGTGCTGCTGGTGCACGGGATGGGCGGCGACGGCCGCACGTGGGACCGGTTCGCCCGGTCCCTGCTCGCGGCCGGCCGGCGGGTCGTGGCGGTGGACCTGCGCGGCCACGGACGCAGCGCCCGCGCCGCGTCCTACCGTTTCGACGAGTTCGGCGCCGACGTGCTCGGGCTCTGCGAGCACCTGGGCCTCGAGACGGTCGACCTCGTCGGGCACTCCCTCGGCGGACACACCGGATCCCTCGTCGCGCAGCAGCGCCCGGGTCTGGTGCGGCGGCTCGTGCTCGAGGAGGCCCCCCTGCCGCTGCGCCCGGGTGATCCGCCGCCGGTGCTCGGTGGGCGTCTGCCGTCACCGGCCGAACTGTGGCATGCCTCGACGAACCTGCTGCGCAATCCGCGCGCGACCTTCGCCTTCGACCGCTCCATGACCGGCTCGGCCATCACCCAGTTCCGGGCGCCGAATCCGATGTGGTGGGAACGTCTTCCGCAGATCACCGCGCCTACGCTGATTCTGCGGGGCGGGCCCGGCAGCATGGTCGATCCGACCCGGCTCACCGCCGCGGTGGACGTCCTCGGCGACGTCGCGGTCCACGACTTCACCTGCGGCCACAGCATCCACCGCGACCGGCACCGCGAGTTCGAGGCCACCGTGCTGCCCTTCCTCACCGACTGAGCGGAACTCCGGGTCTACCGGAGCTGGTCCAACCAGATGCGGCGATCGAAGCCGCCGCGTTCGGCCCGCTTTCCCGCGGCCGCGGCAGCCACCTCGTCCGCGGTGATCCCGCACGCGGAGAGCACAGCCGTGAACACCTCGTGCACGTCGGCCAGTTCGCCGAGCCGCTCGTCGTAGTTCTGTGCTTCCCGCAGTTCGCGCGCTTCCTCCACCAGCTTGTCGAGCAGGGCGCGGCGGTACTCGTCCCGATCGAGTACGCGAATGCGCGCCACCCGGCCGGCGGCTTCGATGATCTCGGGAATCCGGTCGCGGACCAACTTGCCCATCGTGGATCCTTCCGCTGCGCTACCGTCGCGGGGTGGACGGTACCGGACCACCGACGGATCCTCTCGCGCTCGGTCAGCGCGTCGTCGCGGTCCTCGAGACCGGAGCGCGCACCGCCACCTACAAGCTGGCGACCCTGTCGGCCCTGGTCGGCTTCTGCGTCGAACATCTACCGGCGGAGCCGGCCGCGGCACTCGACGTGCCGATCGACGCTCTCGCCGAGCGGGTGATCGACCTGTACTGGTCCCAGGTCCGCCCGTTCGACGGGCATCGGCTCCGCCAGTCGTCGCAGCCCAGGGCTCGGATCCTGACGGCGGTGGAGGCGCTGCGCAGCGCGGCGAACACCGGCGGGGTGGTCGGTCTGTCCCTCGCGAGATTGCGGAAGCCCGACCTGTACCGCGAGACCGTCGCGGAGGTCGCGCTCACGCTCGCGCAACAGCCGCTGTACCGGCTTCAACGGTTGCCGGGCGGACGCGGCGAGCCGTTCCTCTACGACGACTCCTGGCTGCACTCCGGAATCACCCGGGCAGCGATCGTCCGGCAGGGCGGCGCGATCCGCCTGTTTCCGGGAGTTGCGGCGGCCCTGGCACGCCTGTCCGGTCTGCTCACTCCGACCTTGGAGATCCTGTGGGTTCAGGACGTGCGCCGGTACAACGCCTTCCTCGACGTCCCCGACATTGCGGGGCACCTGTTCGGCCGCGAGCGCGTCTCGCTGACGAAACCTCGGGTGGCGCTTCGTGAGGCGTTCGGAGCGCGTTGCTTCTACTGTGCGGCAAAGCTTTCCGATGGAAGTCCGGTCGACCACGTACTACCGTGGTCCCGGGCACCCCTCGACGGACTGGCGAATCTCGTACTCGCCTGCGGAGCATGCAACACCGACAAGCGGGACTCGCTGCCCGCACTGGCTCACACCGAACGGGCATTGAGCCGAGATCGCTCCGTCCTCGAACAACTCGCCGCCGACATCGGCTGGCCGACCCAGTACGACCGCACCCTTGCCGCCGCTCGCGGCCTGTACCGCAGCTCACCCTCGGGCACGCCGACGTGGCAGGGCCGTTCGCGGACCGGAACGTGGGACACGGTATTCCCACCCGGCTGGGTCGTCTCGACGGTGCCGGAAATCGGGTACGCATGAATTCACCGCTCGTCTACGATTCGACGTCATGCGGCTGGCGGAGGCACTCGCCGAACGAGGCGAGCTGAAACGACGGATCGAGCAGCTCGGCACTCGGGTAGTGGCGAATGCCCGATATCAGGAAGGGGAGGAGCCCGCCGAGAACGCCGGCGAGCTTCTCGAACAACTCACCGACGCCGTCGATCGGCATGCTCTGCTGATCGCTCGGATCAACAAGACGAACACCGCCACCCGTGTCGGAGACCGGACCCTCACCGATGCGCTGGCCGAACGGGACGCTCTGCAGACGCGGCACCGTGCGCTCACCGCGGCCGCGGACGCGGCCTCCGGCGGCAAGGATCGATACGGCCGACAGCTCCGGTCCGAACTGGCGTACGTCTCGGCGCTGTCGGTCCGGGACCTGCGGCGCACCGCCGACGATCTGGCCCGCCGGATCCGCCGGGTGGACCTGGAGATCCAGCGCGTGAACTGGGAGGTGGACCTGATCGACGAGTGATCGTGGGCAGCGGGTACCCGGATCGGAAGCGAGCACACGCCGTGGGTCGCGGTGAATCGACCCGTCTGTATCCTCCGGCGCGCGGAGGGCAGCGCAGCGGGTTCGAGTCCCGCGCACGGAGCAGCCCTGCACGACGCACGAGGACACGGTGCACGCCGGCACAGTTCATCACCACGTGCTGATCCGAATCGGGGAGGGCGGGAACGGGGCACCCACGAACTGCGGGCCGGGAGGTTCGGCACGAGAAGGGAACGACAGGGGAGTACCGCGCATTCGAACCCGCAGTACTCCCCTTCGTCGCCGACTGCGTGAGTCTGCCGTCGGTGCAGTCCCTCACCAGTGCAGTCCCTCGCCGTGACTGCAGATCGTCAGACCGCGGCGACAGCGGCGTCTTCGTCCGCGAACGGTTCGCCGCGCCGGTCGGCGTCGTACCGCTCTCGGTCGAGGATCCCTTCACGCTTGGCGACGATGGTCGGCACCAGGGCCTGGCCGGTCACGTTGACGGCGGTGCGGCCCATGTCGACGATCGGCTCCACCGCGAGCAGCAGCCCCACCCCGGCCAGCGGCAGACCCAGGGTGGACAGCGTCAGGGTCAGCATCACCGTCGCGCCGGTGGTGCCCGCGGTGGCGGCCGAACCCACGACGGCGACGATCACGATCAGCAGGTAGTCGGTGATGCCCAGCGGTACGCCGTAGAACTCGGCGACGAAGATCGCCGCGACGGCGGGGTAGATCGCGGCGCAGCCGTCCATCTTGGTGGTGGATCCGAGCGGAACAGCGAACGCGGCGTACTCACGTGGGACGCCGAGGTTGCGTTCCGTGATGCGCTCGGTCAGTGGCAGGGTGCCGATGGACGAGCGGGAGACGAAACCGAGCTGCGTCGCCGGCCACACGCCGGAGTAGAAGCTGCGCACCGACAACCCGTGCATGCGCAGCAGGATCGGATACACCCCGAAGAAGACGACAGCCAGGCCGATGTAGACGGCGGCGGTGAACCATCCCAGCGAACCGATGGCGTCCCAACCGTAGGTGGCGACGGCGTTCGCGATCAACGCGGCGGTGCCGATCGGGGCCAGGCGGATGATCCACCACAGCACCTTCTGCACGATCGCCAGCAGAGACGCGTTGATTTCGAGGAAGGGTGCAGCCTTGTCCCCCACCTTCAGGGCGGCGATACCGACGGCCACGGCGACGACGAGCAGCTGCAGCACGTTGAAGCTCAGCGTCGTGGTGGCCGCACCCTCGGCAAGCGTGGTCTTGACGTTGAGGCCGAGGAAGTTGTTCGGCACCAGGCCGGTGAGGAATGCCCACCAGGAGCCGGTGGTCCCGGGTGCCTTCTCGGCCGAGGTGCTGACGTCCGTGCGCGCACCGGGTTCGACGATCAGACCGACGACGAGGCCGACGATCACCGCGACGAAGGCTGTGAAGGCGAACCACAGCAGAGTCTGTACGGCGAGACGCGCGGCGTTGGTCACTTCGCGCAGATTCGCGATGGAACTCACTATGGCGGTGAAGATCAGGGGGATCACCGCGACAGTGAGGAGTTTGACGTAGCTCGAACCTAGGGTGTGGACGGTGCCCACGAGCCAGTTCTCGTTGCCGTCGGCGGCGTCGGGCATCGCTCGTGCGACGAGACCGACGACGACGCCGACGACGAGACCGAGGACGATCTGGGGGCCGAAGGAGGTGGCCCATCGTGGCAGGCGCCGCGAGGTCTTCTCGGCGCGCGCGGACAGGGCGGTGTCGGGCATGGGTGTGCCTTTCGAATGAAGAAGTCGTAGCACAGCGCCGGATGCGGCGGCCTACGACGGGAGGGTTCCTGGAGGAGCGGTCGTCAGAGCGAGCGCGAACAGATGGCGCTCGCCTGGAGCTCGAGGTCGACGTATCGCCGAGACGTCAGGAACAACACCGCGCCCACTGTACTCGCGGGGGAACGGCAGATTCGAATACGAGCCGGGCGACGTGCGTCACACCACCTACGATCGCCCCATGGCTCCGACTGCTCCGGATCGCAGACTCCTCGCCACGGCCGCGCTGTTCGTGGTGTCCCAGGCGAACATCGCCCGCGTGCTCGGCCCCGCCGCGCCGGCGGTGGGACGGATCCAGACCGCTCGATCGGCGGCGGCATACCGTGCCGTTCTCGACGGACTCGACGCAGACACCGTCGCGCGGTATCGCCGACACTACTACTGGGATCTGTTGCATCCCTTGACCTTTGCCCTCGCGCTGCGTGCCGGCGCGCGATCGCTCGCCGAGCACCGGCCCGTGCCGGCGCGCATCCGCCGTGCCCTCGCCGTCGCCCCCGCAGTAGCCGCGTCCGCGGACTACGTCGAGAACGTCGCGGGTCTGTATCTGCTCGACCACCGGGACCGCATCACCGACACCGCGGTCCGGGCGGCGACGACGGTCAGCACCGTGAAGTGGGTGCTCGCGCTCGGCTCCCTCGCCTATCTGTCCCAGGGTTTCCTCGGTCTGTGGACGCGGGCCGGCCTGCGCCGGCTGGGGAGATGACCATGGCCGACGAGTTGCCTGTCGAGTACTTCCCCGATCGGGAGTCCTTCGCCACCTGGCTGCGTGAGCACCACACCGATTCGCCAGGCATCTGGGTCAAGCTCGCCAAGAAGGGGTCGGCGCATCCGTCGGTGACCTACGCCGAGGTGGTCGAGGAACTACTGTGCCACGGTTGGATCGACAGTCAGGCACGCAGGCTCGACGACGACTTCCGCCTCCAGCGCATCACCCCGCGTCGTGCCCGCAGCCCCTGGTCGCAGCGCAACCGCGAACTCGTCGAGCGCCTCGAGGCCGAGGGGCGGCTGAGCGCGGCCGGGGCTGCGGAAGTCGCCCGCGCCCGCGCAGACGGCCGCTGGGAGCGCGCCTACGCCGGCCAGGCGACCGCGCAGGTGCCACAGGACTTCCTCGACGCCCTCGCGGACAATCCCGCCGCGCGGGCCTTCTACGACACGCTCGACGGTCGCAACCGCTTCGCGATCGCCTACCGGCTGCAGGCCGCGAAGCGCCCGGAGACCCGTGCCCGCCGCATCGAGACCTTCGTGCAGCAACTCGCGGAGGGTCGTCGCTTCCACGACCAGCCCGGACGGACACAATGAGCGGGTGAGCCCTGAATTTCCTCCCACCTGCTCGGCGGCGTCCGCGCTCGACGAGCCACTGCCTGGAACCGCCGCCACCGCTCCGGGCTGGGTGTGCCTCGAGATGCCGTCCGGCTGGGGACGCGACGTCCTCGACGGCACCGCTCTCGGTCCCGACCTCGCCGGCGAGTTCTCGGCCGCGGCCGACGCCGCCGGCGTGCGGCTGCTGTTCATCCGGCGACCCGGCCGCGACACGTCGCGTCCCGGCAGCGCCCGCACCGTGCTCCTGGCCCGGTCCGATCCGGGCAGCAGCTGGTGCGAGCGACTCGAGGTCGGGGAGCCGAAGGAACTGCTCGATCTGATCCCGCACGTCGTCGCCGGTCCCGCGCCCGGCCTCGGCCGTGCGGAGGGCCGGCCCGTCGCACTGGTGTGTGCCCATGGCAAGCGGGACCGGTGCTGCGCCGTGCTGGGGCGTCCCGTGGCGGCGGCGCTGGCCGCGGAGTTCGGCGAGGATGTGTGGGAGTGTTCGCACACCGGCGGGCACCGGTTCGCTCCGTCGCTGATCCTGCTGCCCACCGGCTACACCTACGGCCGGCTCGACGTCGCGCAGAGCCGGGACGCCATGGCGGCCGCCGCTCGCGGGGAGGTGTACCTGCCGGGGCTGCGGGGGCGCAGCAGCTGGTCCGCGGCCGGGCAGGTCGCCGAGATCGCGGTGCGTGAGCAGGTGGCCGCGGATGCCGATGCGTTCGTCGTCGACGAGAGCGACGCCGCAGCGGTGGTACGGCACCGCGACGGCCGTCACTGGCGCGTGCGGGTCGAGACCCGGCAGCTGCCGCCGCGTCCGGTCAGCTGCGGCGCCGAGCCGAAGCCGGTGCGCCCACTGGTGGCGGTCCTCTAGCGGTGTGTCCTTCGGGCGGTCCCAGCCACCCGAAGGACACACCGGCGGCGGAGCCGCCTCACCAGTGCACGCCGGGCAGCAGCCGGCCGACTCGGCGCAGCACCGCGGGGTTCGGGAGCGCCGGACGGGTCGGCGTCCGCAACTGCGGAGGCGCGTCGGACTTCTCACCGCGGGCGGCGGGCGTATCCGGGTAGGCGTGGTAGTAGAGCGCGAACATCCGATCCCGCAGACCCGGGGCGAAGATGCCGGCGAACTCGCCGACGGTCCCGATCGGCACGTCGATGCGCTTGGGCCGCTCGACGAGGGCCCGGACGACCATCTGCGCGGCGTCCTCCGGGCTGATCGCCGGACCCGGGTTGTACGACCCGGAGGGTTCGATCATGGGGGTTCGGACGAGGGGCATGTGGATGGTGGTGAACGTGATTCCGTCGTCCCGCATTTCGGAGGCGGCGACGTCGGCGAACCCCTCGAGCGCGGACTTCGACGCGATGTACGCCGCGTATCGCGGGGTGCGGGCCTGAACCCCGGCGGTGCTGATGTTCACGATGTGCCCGAACCGGCGCGCCCGCATGTGCGGAGCCACGGCCAGGGTCGACCGCACGGCGCCGAAGTAGTTGACCGCCATGGTGCGTTCGAAGTCGTGCAGCCGGTCCGTCGAGTGGTACAGCCCGCGCCGGATCGAGCGGCCCGCGTTGTTGACCAGCATGTCGACGTGGTCGTGCTCGGCGAGGATCGCCTGCACGGTGTGCTCCACCGCAGCCGAGTCGGTGAGGTCACACGGGTAGGCGTACGCGCTGCCGCCGTCCGCGCGGATCGCGGCGACGACCGCGTCGAGTTCCTCGGCGCGGCGGGCGAGCGCGAAGACGACGGCGCCCTCGCGGGCCGCGGCGATCGCGCTCGCACGGCCGATGCCCGAGGAGGCGCCCGTGATCAGCACGTGCCGTCCCACGAGCGGTCCGCGCGGATCGTCGCGGCGGGCCCGGCCGGGGTCGAGGTGCTCGCGCCAGTAGCGCCACAGCACCGGGGCGTACCCGGCGAACTCGGGCACTGTGATGCCGCTGCCGCGCAGGGCCTCCCGGGTGTTGCGGTCGGCGAACCGGCTCGGGAAGGTCAGCTGGTCGAGCACGACCGGTGGGATGCCCGCCCGGCGCAGCACGAGACGACGGACGGTGTCCAGGCCGGGAAGCGCGCTGCTCGACAACAGCGGACGTACCAGCGCGCCGGGCACGCCGGCGACGGGGGCGGGGGCGCCGGCCGCGGCGGCCAGCGCCGCGAACACCTCGCGGACCGGTTGCGGGCGGGAGACGAGATGGAAGGTGCACCCGTCCGATCCGGGACGGTGCATCAGTTCGACGATCGCCGCCGCGACGTAGTCGACCGGCACCAGGTTGGTATCGCCGAGGTCGGGCAGGACCAGCGGCAGCCGGGACGGCAGCGCCGCCAGCGCGGCCAGGGCAGGAAAGAAATAGTAGGGACCGTCGATCTTGGTGATCTCGCCTGTGGTGGAACTGCCCACGATCACCGACGGCCGGTAGATGCGCCGGCGCACCGGACTCGCCCGGACCGCCTTCTCGGCTTCGAACTTGGTGCGGTGATACGGCGACGGGAAGTGCTGGCCCAGGTCGAGGTCGTCCTCGGCGAACGTGCCGCGGTGATCACCGGCGACGGCCACGGACGAGACGTGGTGCAGGGTCGCGCCCAGTTCCAGCGCGAGCGCGATCACCGCGCGCGTACCCGCCACGTTCGTGGTCGCCTGTTCCTCGCCGGCGGTCAGATCGTAGATCGCGCCGAGGTGCAGGACGTGCTCGGCCGGCGGCACCGTGGCGGGGTCGAGTCCGAGACCCGGTTCGGTGAGATCGCCGAGCAGTGCGTGCAGCCGGGACCCACCGTCCAGGCGCCTGCAGAGGGCCTCGAACTTCGGCAGCGACGCCGGCCGGACCAGCACATGGATGTCGGCGTCCGGGTGGGTCGCGAGCAGTCGGCCGAGCACGTGCGTGCCGAGGAAACCGGTGCCGCCCGTGACGAGGTACGTGGCCATGGCCCGAACCTACTGCAAGGTAAGAACGGATTCTAGTGTCCGATGCCGACCTTCGCGTGCGCCCGCTTCATCCACGCCGGCGCCCACCAGTTCGCCTCGCCCATCAGCTTGACCAGCGACGGCACCAGCAGCATCCGCACCACGGTCGCGTCGATGATCAGCGCAAGGATCATCCCCACGCCCAGGAACCGCATGATCGACAGTCCCGAGATCGTGAACGCGCCGGTCACCACGATCAGCAGCAACGCCGCCGAGGTCACCACCCGGCCGGTGCGCTCGGTGCCGAACCGCACCGCCTCCTCCGTGCTCGCTCCGGCGGCCCGGGCCTCCACCATGCGCGACATCAGGAACACCTCGTAGTCGGTGGACAGGCCGAACACCACCGCCAGGATCAGCACCACGAAGCTCGGCTCCAGCGGGCTGGGGGTCACGCCCAGCAGCTCCGCTCCGTTGCCGAGCTGGAACACCCAGGTGAGCACGCCGAACGTGGCCGCCAGGCTCAGACCCGCCATCGCCACCGCCTTGAGCGGCAGCACCACGGACCCGAATGCCAGGAACAGCAGCACCAGGGTCGAGAGCACCATGACCGCGATCATCGCCGGCATCGAGCGTGCGATCGCGGCATTGCTGTCGTCGACCATCGCCCGGCCGCCGCCGACGAGCAGGTCGGTGCCCGGCGGGGGCGGCAGATCCCGTAGCTCCCGGACGATCTCGCCCGCCTGCGGCGTCTCCTCCACACCCTGGGCGTACAGCGCCAGCAGGACCACGACGTCGTTCCGTGCGGCGACGGTGACGGTCTGCGCGACGCCGTCCACCTCCGCCGCCGCGCGGGACACCGCCGTGACCGCGGCCGGGGCGGGTCCGGAACCGTCGTCACCCCGCAGCACGAGCGTGACGCCGTTGCCGGTGGAGGGGAACTCGTCGAGCAGTGTCTGGGTGGCGGCACGCGCCGGGTCACCCGCGGGCAGGGCGGTGTACTCGATCTCGCCGAAGGAGGCGCGCAGCAGCGGCGTGGCGAGCAGCAGCAGACCGGCGGTGATCGTCACCGCCACCAGCGCCGGCCGGCGCATCACCTTCGTCACCACCGACCCCCAGAAGCGCCGGGCCCGGGCCTCGCCCCGCCGCGCGGCGCCCTCACGCCACGTCAGCGCGTTGATGCGGTGCCCGAGTATCGCCAGCAGTGCGGGAATCGCGGTGAGCGAGAGCACCGCCGCGCTGAGCACCGCGGCGATCGCGCCGAGACCCAGGGACCGCAGCAGGGCCTGCGGGAACACGAGCATTCCGGCGAAGGCGCACATCAGCAACAGCCCCGAGAACATGACCGTGCGGCCCGCGGTGAGCACGGTGCGATGCGTCGCGGTGGCCGGGTCGGCGCCGGAGTCGAGTTCCTCCCGGAAACGGCTGACGATGAACAGGCCGTAGTCGATCGCCAGGCCCAGACCGATCAGGGACGTGACGTTCAGCGCGAACGAACTCACCTCGGTGTACATCGTGAGCAGACGCAGCGTCGCCAGGGCGCTGAGGACGGCGAGGACCCCGACGAACACCGGGACCGCTGCGGCGACGAGACCGCCGAAGATGAACACCAGGAGCACCAGCGTCACCGGCAGCGCAATCGCCTCCGCGAACAGCAGATCGCGCTCGAGCCGGGTGGTGAACGCGACGCCGACGACCGAGTTTCCCGCGAACTGCGCGTCGACACCGGGGACCTCGAGTTTCGGGAGCAGGCCCTGGAACGTCTGGACGGTGATCTCCGAGCCGGGCTCGAGGGTGACGGCCGCCGCCGCGCTGCCGCCGTCCTTCGACAGCAGCAACTGTTTCGCCGGCGGCGTGGCCGACCAGTAGGAGTCGATCGAATGGGTGGGCACCTCGGCCGCGAACCGATCGAGCACCGCGGTCACCTCGGGTCCGATGTCGGCGACGGTGCGCCCGGGCGGCGGGGTGTAGATCGCGATGATGTCGGCGGTCTGGGGACCGAAATTGTCGTCCACGATGCGCTGCACCTCGGCCGATTCGCTGCCGGGGTCGTAGAACCCGCCCTGCGAGAGCCGCCCGAACACCCCGGCGCCCCAGATGCCCGCGAGCACGACGACGACGACCGCCAGCCCGAGCACCCACCAGCGCCGGTCGACGACGAATGTGGCCCAACGGTTCATGCGGTGCTCCGTTCCCGGTGACGACCCGATGCTCCGCGACTGTAGTGCGGCCGGTCCTCAGCCGACGTCCCGGCGCCGGAACCCCGCGAACCCCACGGCCACGAACAGGGCGGCCACGACGGTGAGCACGGCGAGCCCGAGCCACTGCGGCGGCGCCGCCGTCACCACGGGCACGTGCCGGAACGGACTGATTCCCAGAATCCAGTTCCACAGCCGGAACAGCGGGCCCAGGATCGTCAGCGCGAATGCCGCGACCACCCCGAGCCAGCCGAGCATCCGCGCCCGGGGCCGGGCGCCGATCACCGCGACCGCGAGCCCGACCAGCACCCACACCGCCGGGATCGTCACGAGCGCCTGCCGGATCAGATCTCCGGCCGCGATCCGTCCACCCCGCGCCGACGAGACGTACGCGAACAGCGTCGCCCCCACGAGCAGCGTCGCCGCGGGGGCGAGCAGCGCAATTCCCGCGTGCGACGCGAAGAACCGGGTCCGGGTCAGGGCCCCGGCCAGCACCGGTTCGACGCGCAGCGCCAGTTCCTCGGCGCGCAGCCGCATCATCACCTGGACCCCGAACACGGCGGCGACGATGCCCATCAGCTGCAGCATCGTCACCACGAAACCGAAGACGAGCGAGCCGCGTCCGCTCCCGAGCAGCGATCCGAGTGCCGGATTGTCGGCGAAGACCTCGGTGAACGTGGTGGACATGAAACCGAACACCACCCCGAGCGCCACGAACACCGTCGTCCACGCGGCGAGCGCGCCGCGGTGCAGACGCAGCGCCAGGCCCCACACGTTCGTTGCGGCGCCGCCTTCGGCGGGCCCCGGCGACGGCGCGATCACACCGACCCCGAAATCGCGCCGGGCCTGCAGGACGAAAGCGATCAGCAGCAGTACCGCAGTCAGCGCCAGGCAGGCCGCCAGGGGCCACCAGTCGTTTCCCGACGCGGGACGAACCTGCTGCACCCAGCCCAGCGGGGTCGTCCAGATCGCCCATCCGTCGGGGGCGACCACGTCGACGTAGGCGCGGACCAGCAGGCAGGCCCCGAGCACCCCGACCGCCAGGGTGTTGGCGGTGGGCGCGTAGGACCCCAGCTGGGCGGTGACCGCGGCGAGCGCACCGAACACCAGCCCGGACGCGGTGAACGTCGCGGCCAGCGTGACCGAGTCGGCGACACCGCCGCCGACGAGGATCGTCGCGCCCGCGCAGACGACACCGAGCACGACGGAGGCCAGCGACGACCACGCGACGGCCGTCGCCAGCCGGGCCTGGCGGCCGACGACGCCCGAGGCGACGAGTTCGGCCTGACCCGAATCCTCGTGGGCACGGCTGTTGCGGGTGACGGCCAGGATGGCCATCAGGGCCGTGAAGAATGCGCCGAGCGCCCCGGCCCGCCACGCGTTGAATCCGTCCGCGTACGTCAGGTCGCGCGCCGGGCCGAACACGACCCGCAGCGCCGGGTTCGCGCCGAGGGTGGCATCGAGGGTGCGGCGGCTCGCCGCATCCGTGAACACCCAGCCGTAGGCGAGGACCGACGACACCGACAGCGCCGTGACGAGCACGATCCACGGCGCGACGCTGCCGCGGTCCTGCTCGACGGTGGCCCGCAGCAGCGGCCGCATCCCCGTCCACGAGGCCGTCACGTCGGGCCCTGCCCGTGCCGGTGATAGTGCCGCAGGAACAATTCCTCGAGGGACGGTGGCGAGACGGTGATGCTGCGGATGTCGTTGCGGCCCAGAGCCGCGAGCACCGGACCGGCGTGGCCGTGCTCGACCGCGCAGTGCACGCGCGGGCCGTCGATCCGCACGTCGTGGATCCCGGGCAGTGCGGTCAGTGCCGTCGGGTCGGCCACGGGTGCGGTGAGGACCGCGTCGATCGTCGAGCGCAGATCCGCACGCATGTCCTCGAGCGTGCCGGTCTCGACGACCCGACCGTCGCGGATGATGCTCATCCGGTCGGCGAGCGCCTCGACCTCGCTGAGCACGTGACTCGACAGCAGGACCGTCCGCCCGCGCTGCTTCTCCCGGGTGATCTCGTCGTGGAACACCGCGGACATGACCGGGTCGAGCCCCGAGGTCGGCTCGTCGAACAGCAGCAGTTCCACATCCGAGGCCAGTGCCGCGACGAGCGCCACCTTCTGCCGATTGCCCTTCGAATAGGTACGCCCGCGCCTGGTCGGGTCGAGCTCGAACCGGTCGAGCAGATCTGCGCGGCGCCGCCGGTCGAGCCCGCCGCGCAACCGTCCGAGCAGATCGATCGCCTCCCCACCGGTCATTCCGGGCCACAGGCTCACATCGCCCGGCACGTAGGCGAGCCGCCGGTGCAGGCTCACCACGTCGCGCCAGGGGTCGCCGCCGAGCAGTTCGACGTGCCCGGCGTCCGGGCGAAGCAGACCCAGCAGGACCCGCAACGTGGTGGATTTGCCGGCCCCGTTGGGGCCGAGGAAACCGTGCACCTCGCCCGCGGCGGCCTCCAGATCCAGGCCGTCGAGCGCAGTGAAGCGTCCGAATCGCTTGACCAGTCCGTCGATCCGGATCGCGGACGTCATAGGACGCACGCTACTCGTGGACGGCGGTGTGGGCGGGCGGTTCGGGTGGCGGCCCCGCACCCGGGCCGACGACGACGAACTGCCCCATCATGCCGTCGTCCTCGTGCCGGAGCAGGTGGCAGTGGTACATGTACGGCGCCGCGGGATCGGGGTGGCCGGTGAACCGCATCAGCAATCGGACGGTGCGCCCCGGTGCGATGTAGACGGTGTCCTTCGGTCCGGACAGGGCGGGATGGCCGTCGCCGAGTACGCGGAAGCTCGTGCCGTGGACGTGGAAGTTGTGGATCGCCCCGCTGCTGTTGCGGACCTCCCACACCTCCGTGGCGCCGGCGGCGACGGTCTGGTCGATGCGGGACATGTCCATCGCGCGGCCGTCGATGGTGCCGGAGCCGGTGAGGTCCAGGTGCCGCGTGACGGCGGGGGTACCGGGATCCTCGTGGGTGACCGGTCCTTCCGGTGCGTGCGCACTCGGCGCGAGCGTATGCGCGGCGCGCAGTTCGAGGATGTCGAACTCGTCGTCACCGCCGGAGAACCTGGTCTGCCAGAAGTCCGCACCCAGGTCCGGCGGGGTGCTGCGGAGCACGGTCGTCGCGCCTGCGGGCAGCGCGACGACGATCTCGGCGCGCTCGCCTGGGGAGAGCTGGATTCGGCGCATCGGTGCCGGACGGGTGAGCGGGCCGCCGTCGGTGCCGACGAGCAGGAACGGCAGACCGGTATCGAAGGAGAAATTGTAGACGCGAGCGTTCGAGGCGTTGAGCAATCGCAGCCGGACCCGCTCGGTGGTGATGTCGAGGTAGGGCCGCGGGGTGCCGTTGACGACGATCTCGTCGCCGAGGAGGCCGACGGCGGCGAACATCGCTTCGTCGGTGTCGAGTTGATCGCGGTCGAACCGCTTGTCCTGCACCACGAGTGGGATGTCGTCGATCCCGTACCGGTCGGGCAGGGGCGGACCGCCGGCCGGGTCGTCGAGCAGGAACAGCCCGGCGATCCCGCGGTAGACGTGGTCGGCGGTGGCGCCGTGCGGGTGCGGGTGGTACCACAGCGTTGCGGCCGGCTGGTCGATCGTCCACTGCGGGCTCCACGTCGCCCCCGGAGATATCACCTGGTGCGGACCACCGTCTGCGACGGCCGGCAGGTGCACGCCGTGCCAGTGCAGGGTGCTCGCCTCGCCGAGATCGTTGGTGACGTTCACCCGGACCTGTTCGCCGCGGCCTGCACGCAACGTCGGCCCGAGATACGCCCCGTTCACGCCCCAGGTCCGGGTGCCGGGACCGTGCCCGAGGTCCGTGGTGCCGCGCTGCATGGTCAGGTCGAACACGCGGACCCCGTCGGGTGCGATCTCGCTCGTCGCGAGCGGCGGGATGTGCAGCGCACGGTCGAAGGTGACCTGTCCGGTGGTGTCGACCACCGCCGAGTTCCACGCGTGCACGACGACGCCTGCCGCGATCGCAGTGACGACGACGATGACGGCGCCCGCGGCGGCGGACAGTTGCAGCAGGATCCGCTTCACGAGATCGATACTGCTGCGGTGGGCGGAGCGGCACATCCGGGCGCACACCCGAAATCGGGATGGGGGACAACCCCGAAATGGACCGGTGTGCGCGGGTGCTCCCAGCGGGCCGAACGGGAGGTTCCTGTGACGAGCGGGCAGTTGCCGGGCCCGCTACTCGGCCGATACCGCGGGAACCGCCTTCTCGTCGCGATTCCTCCCGGTGGCTTCGGTCCGGTACGGCGATCCGCCCCGGCGACGCACGTCTGTACGAACCGCCCGTCTCGGAGGGTGGGGAACCAGTCAGCGCGCGGAGCGGATCGCCGGGATCCGATCGTGCCGATCGGCACGGACGATGCTGGGGAGCAACAGCTCCCACATCTGGTCGAGGCGGGCCTCGAGGTCCGCGCGGCCGGCGAGAACCATCGACAGCAGGTACACCCCCGCAACGGAGGAGACGAGGAACCGGGCGTGTGCGGCCGGGTCCAGCCGGGCGCTCAGTTCCTCCTCGTCCGACGCGCGCCGGAACAGGCCTTCGAACACCGTGATCCAGCTCCGGTAGGCCTCGCGGTCGGCGCGCTCGTACTCGCCGGTCAGCCGCAGACCGGCCTGGACGATCAGGTCTTCGGTGAACAACCGGCCGAGCGCATGGGTGAGCGCGACCAGCTGCTCGAGCGCGGGGACGTCGGTGTGCAGGACAGCGCCGATCGCGGTGCGGGTGCGCTGTTCCTGTTCGCTGATCAACGCTTGTACCAGGGCGTCCTTGGTGGGGAAGTGGAAGGTCAGCGCTCCTTTGGTCACTTCGGCCGAGGCCGCGGCCTCGGCGAGGGCCGTGCCGTGGACGCCGTTGTCGGCGAACAACCGGGCGGCGGCGAGAAGGATCTGCTGGCGGGTCCGGATCGCGCGCTGCTGGGCCGGGCGCCCGGCGGCGGAAGTCTCGGACGGGGGGTTCGCAGCGGCCGGAGTGGCTGCCGGTTCGACGGTCGGTGCACCGACGGAGTCCCGGGGCATGTCCACTCCTCGCTTCGTCGGCCGCCCTGCGTGACCGGGTGCGGACGGAGGTGTTCCGTTCGGGCCGGCCCCCCGAGCCTGCCCGAACGGAACCTCACCCTCCGCTCCCTGCGGAGCCACCAGAGGCCCGTCCGTGCCGCGGCACAAGGCACGTCCCGGAGGTCTGTCTCTGGTAGCGCTCGCAGCATACCACCGAAAAACCATTCGTCCGGTTTCGTAAGGCCACCGGCGCCGGTGGAGTTCTCGACGGGGTGCTCTCGTCGGTTCGGCCGCCCCGGCCGCGATTTCCGGCCCGGCTGTCACATCCGGTTCGTGGCCGGTGTCTCCATGCCGAGAACAGACGATCGGAGGAGGAATCATGACCAGCAGGATCCCGAAAGCGGAGGTGACCGGCCTCTACGGCGCGCTCGTCGAGCGGACGGCCCGGAAGGTGCTCGGCGACGTGCCCGAGGGGGTGGGGGTGATGTGGCACAACCGGAGGGTGCTGAACTTCGGATTCGCGGTCGCTCGCCGGATTCGGAAGTGGGACCGGTGTGACGAGAACCTGAAGTCGTTCGCCCACATGGCGGTGGCCGCACTGGTCGGATGCAGCTTCTGCCTGGACCTCGGCTACTTCGACGCCCACAACAAGGGGCTGGATCTGAGGAAGGCGCGTGAGGTGCCCCGGTGGCGTGAGTCGGATGTGTTCACGCCGCTGGAGCGCGACGTCATGGAGTACGCCGAGGCAATGACGCAGACGCCGCCGACGGTCACCGACGAATTGTCGGCCCGGCTGCTGGAGGCGCTCGGCCCGGCCGCGATGGTGGAGCTGACCGCCTACATCGCGCTGGTGAACTTCATGACCCGCTCCAACACGGCATTCGGCATCGAGTCGCAGGGGTTGTCCGCCGCCTGCAATCTCGAGCCGCTCGCCGTAGCGTCGAAGTCGTGACCGACGACCCGTTCGTCGCCCACCGCAACCTGCTCTTCACCGTCGCCTACGAGATGCTCGGCTCCGCCGCCGACGCCGAGGACGTCGTCCAGGAGACTTGGCTGCGGTGGGCCGACGTGGACCGGACGCACGTGCGGGATGCGCGCGCCTACCTGGTCCGGATCGTCACGCGGCTGGCGCTGAACCGGCTGCGGGCATTGGCGCGGCAACGCGAGGAGTACATCGGGGAATGGCTACCCGAGCCGCTGCTCACGAGTCCCGACGTGGCCGAGGACGCCGAACTCGCCGAGAGCGTCTCGATCGCGATGCTCACCGTGCTGGAGACCCTCGGTCCGGTCGAGCGGGCGGTGTTCGTCCTACGTGAGGTGTTCGATACGCCCTACGACGAGATCGCCGAGGTGGTGGGCAAGGCCCCGGCCGCGGTCCGGCAGATCGCTCACCGTGCCCGCCGGCACGTCGCGGCGCGGCGACCGCGGATGCGGGTGGCGCCGGCCGAGCAACTGGCAGTCGTCGAGAAGTTCATGTCGGCCCTCGCGACGGGCGATGTGCAAGGTCTGATGGAGGTGCTTGCCCCGGACGTGGTGGCGATCGCCGACGGCGGCGGGGTGGTGCCGGCGGCCCGCAAACCGATCGCCGGAGCCGAGAGGCTGACGGCGTTGCTGCTCCGCCTCGCCCAGGCCCCGGGCTTCGTGGCGGCCGGCGCCTGGCTCAACGGGATGCCGGGCGTGCGATTCGAGGTCGAGGGCGCAGCCGCTGCGGTGAGTCTGGTGGTCGAGGACGGCCGGATCACTCACCTCTACGCGGTCAACAACCCCCACAAGCTGGGGCGGCTGGAAAGTCCGGCGGAACTGCGGCGGTGACCGTCCGCCCGGCGGATCGCGCAAATCGAACATATGTACGATACGCGTAGACGGTCGAGCCGAAGGCGGTGCAGGGATGGGCTGGGGGAGTGGGCCGCCGACCTGGTCGGAGCTCGAACGCGTGTTGTCGGGCCGGCCCCGGCGCGACGTCGAATTCCCCGGTGACGGCAGCGACAGTCCCGCCTGGTCGCGCACCCGCGGAGAGTACGAACCGCGCGTCCGGCCGCCCGACGGGCCCGTCGTGCCCTACGCCGAACTGCACGCCCATTCGGCATTCAGCTTTCTCGACGGCGCTTCCGGCCCCGAGGAACTCGTGGAGGAGGCGGTGCGCCTCGGTCTCGAAGCCGTTGCGCTCACCGACCACGACGGTCTCTACGGCGTCGTGCGCTTCGCCGAGGCCGCCCGCGAACTGGGGATGCGAACCGTGTTCGGCGCCGAACTCTCCCTCGCCGCCGGGTCTCCGGAGGAGACGCACCTCCTGGTCCTCGCGCGGGGGCAGGAGGGGTATCGGCGGTTGTCCCGCGAGATCGCCGCCGCGCATCTGACCGGTGGGGAGAAGGGCCGGCCGTGCTACGACTACGACGCGCTCACCGATGCGGCCGGTGGGCACTGGCAGATCCTCACCGGCTGCCGACGCGGGCACGTCCGCCGAGCCCTCGACGTGGGGGGCCCCGAGGCGGCCGAGGCGGCCCTGCGCGACCTCGTCGAGCGTTTCGGTGCCGATCGGGTCACGGTCGAGCTCACTCACCACGGTCTCCCCGAGGACGGCGAACGCAACGCGTTCCTCGCGGAACTCGCCGATCGCCAGGGTCTTCCGTGCATTGCGAGCACGGCGGCCCACTACGCCACGCCGCACCGCCGGCGACTGGCGACAGCGCTGGCCGCCATCCACGACCGGCAGAGTCTCGACGAAGCCGCGGGGCGGCTCCTCCCGACCGGTGGTGCCCATCTGCGTTCCGGTGCCGAGATGGCGCAACTGTTCACCGCCCACCCCGGTGCCGTCCGCCGGGCCGCCGAACTCGCCCGAGACTGTGCGTTCGACCTGCGGCTCATCGCCCCGGATCTGCCCCCGTTCGACGTACCGGAGGGGCATACCGAACTCAGCCGGCTGCGCGAACTCGCCCTGCACGGGGCACGGCACCGCTACGGCACCCCCGAGGACGATCCGGCGGCCTACCGTCAGATCGAGCACGAACTCGACGTCATCGGCCGGCTGAACTTTCCCGGCTACTTCCTCGTGGTGCACGACATCGTCACCTTCTGCAAGGACAACGACATCCTCTGCCAGGGGAGAGGTTCGGCCGCCAACTCCGCCGTCTGCTACGCCATCGGCATCACCAACGTCGACCCGGTCCGCAACGAACTGCTCTTCGAACGCTTCCTGTCCCCGGAACGCGACGGACCTCCCGACATCGACATCGACATCGAATCCGATCGGCGGGAGGAGGCCATCCAGTACGTCTACGCCAAGTACGGGCGGACCCACGCCGCTCAGGTCGCCAACGTCGTCACCTACCGCGGCAAATCCGCCGTCCGCGACATGGCGCGGGCTCTCGGCTACGCGCAGGGCCAGCAGGACGCCTGGAGCCGCCAGGTCACCCGGTGGCACGGTGTGGACCAGGAGACGGACACCGACATCCCGTCGCCCGTCCTCGAACTCGCCGCACAGGTCGAAGGACTGCCGCGCCATCTCGGCATCCATTCCGGCGGGATGGTGATCTGCGACCGTCCCGTCGCCGACGTGTGCCCGGTCGAATGGGCCCGGATGGCGGGCCGCACCGTGCTGCAGTGGGACAAGGACGACTGTGCCGCCGCGGGACTGGTCAAGTTCGACCTTCTGGGGCTGGGCATGCTGTCCGCACTGCACTACATGATCGACCTCGTCGCCGAGCACGAAGGGATCACGGTGGATCTCGCGCGTCTCGACCTCGCGGAGGACGAGGTGTACGAGATGCTGCGCCGCGCCGACGCCGTCGGGGTCTTCCAGGTCGAGTCCCGTGCGCAGATGGCCACCCTTCCGCGCTTGAAGCCGCGTGTCTTCTACGACCTGGTGGTCGAGGTGGCACTCATCCGGCCGGGTCCCATCCAGGGCGGGTCCGTGCACCCGTACATCCGGCGCCGCAACGGGCTCGAACCCGTCACCTACGACCATCCCTGCCTCGAGAAAGCCCTGAAACGCACCCTCGGGGTACCGCTGTTCCAGGAGCAGCTGATGCAGATGGCCGTCGACGCGGCCGGGTTCACGGCGGCCGAGGCCGACCGGTTGCGCCGGGCGATGGGGGCCAAGCGTTCGACCGCGAAGATGGAACGGCTGCGCGGCCGGCTCTACGACGGTATGCGCGAGCGGCACGGCATCACCGGCGACGTTGCCGACCGCATCTACGAGAAGCTCTATGCCTTCGCGAATTTCGGTTTCCCCGAAAGTCATTCGCAGAGTTTCGCGGCCCTGGTGTTCTATTCGGCGTGGTTCAAGCTGCATCATCCCGCGGCATTCTGTGCGGGCCTGCTGCGCGCGCAGCCGATGGGGTTCTACTCCCCGCAGTCCCTCGTCGCCGACGCCCGCCGTCACGGTGTCGTGGTCCACGGGCCGGACGTGAACGTGAGCCTCGCCCATGCCACCACCGAGAACCGCGGCCGCGAGGTGCGCCTCGGCCTCGGCGCGGTCCGCCACCTCGGTGACGCGCTCGCCGAACGGATCGTCGCCGAGCGCACGGCGCACGGCCCCTACACGTCGTTCCCGGAACTGTCCCGGCGGGTCGAACTGGGCACCGCCCAGGCCGAGGCCCTCGCCACGGCGGGAGCCCTCGGGTGCTTCGGCATCACCCGCCGGGAGGCGCTGTGGGCGGCGAGCGCCGCGGCGGCGCAGCGGCCCGACCGGCTGCCCGGCGTCGGCGCTTCGACGCAGGCCCCCGCCTTGCCCGGCATGAGCGATGTCGAACTGGCCGCCGCGGACGTGTGGGCGACGGGGATCTCCCCGGACAGCTATCCCACCCAGTTCCTGCGCCCGCAGCTCGACGCGCTCGGTGTCGTGCCGGCAGCACAGCTGCTGCAGGTCGCCGACGGGGCCCGGGTACTCGTGGGAGGCGCGGTCACGCACCGGCAGCGACCCGCGACCGCCGAGGGTGTGACCTTCCTCAACCTCGAGGACGAGACCGGGATGGTGAACGTGGTGTGCTCCGTGGGGTTGTGGGCGCGCTACCGCACGCTCGCGCACACCGCACCGGCGCTGCTGGTGCGTGGACGGGTGCAGAACGCGGAAGGGGCGGTGACGGTGGTCGCGGACCGGTTGCAGCGCATGGATCTGCGCATCATCGGAAAGTCCCGCGACTTCCGTTAGCATCCTGCGGCATGCGACGCCCCCTGGTGATCCTGCTCGCCCTGCTGTTCCTCGCCGGATGCGCCGGAGGCGGGGAAGGACCGGGTGACGGGAGCGCAGCCGCACCGCCGCAGCCGTCCCTGTCCGACGGCACCCGCGAATCGGCACCCGCGGACGCGCAGCCCACCGCGCGCAAGGAGATCGTCACCGGCTACCTGGTTCTGCGTGCCGACGATCCGATCGCTGCCGGACGACAGGTGGTGACGCTCGTCGAGGCCGCGGGCGGGCGGGTGGACTCGGTCACCGAGCAGCCGGGCACCAGCAGTGTGCTGACCGTCCGGGTGCCGGCGGACCGGCTCACCGGGACGATCGAGGACATCCGCGGTCTCGGCGACGTGACCAGCCTGACCACCACCCGCGAGGACGTCACGCTCCAGTACACCGATCTCGAGGCGCGGATCGCGGCCTTGCAGTCGTCCGTGGACCGGTTGCGCGCACTGATGGCCTCCGCCGCGAACACCGCCGACCTCATCGAGGCCGAGAACGCGCTGGCCCAGCGTCAGAGCGAACTCGACGGCCTCGTCGCCCAGCAGCGCTACCTCGCAGACCAGATCGAGCTGTCCACGCTGACCGTGGACATCTCGGCGGAGCGCCGTGCGGACCGGGACAGCTTCTGGGACGGAGTCCTCGCCGGATGGGACGCGCTGCGCTCGGCACTGGCCGGGTCGGTGGTCGCTCTGGGCGTCGCGTTACCGTGGGTGGGGTTTCTCGCCGTGTGCGCAGCCGTCGTCTACGTGATCGTCCGGCTCCTCGCGCGGCGGGGCAAACCGGAACCAGTCCCGAACCCGGAGAGGAACGACCAGGATGCGTGAGGTCGGCCTGGCCGCCCTGGACACCGCGCTCGCCGCCGGTGCCCCTGTCATCGACGTCCGTGAGCGCGACGAGTACCTGCAGGTGCGGGTGCCCGGAGTGACGCTCATTCCGCTCAGCGAGTTCGTCGCCCGCGCCGACGAGATTCCGGACGCGGAGACGGTCTACGTGATCTGTGCGGTCGGAGGACGCAGTTCGCAGGCCGCCAGCTATCTCACCGGCCGCGGCATCAACGCCGTGTCGGTGGCCGGCGGCACCGTCGCCTGGCAGCAGTCCGGTCGCGACATCGAAGTCGGGGTCTGACCGAACGCACTGAAGTGCGTCCTCACCGCGCCGTCAGACAGCGGCGGCGACGACGGCCACGGCACCGGCCACGATGACGGCGAGGGCGACGGCCAGCAGCGCGGAACCGGCCATCGCCACCGCCGCGAGCACACCCACGACCGTGAGGACGCCCGCGAGGACGATCCCGGCGTGCGGATCCTCGAGCAGTGCCGACGGGTTCTTCGGACGGTGGGGGAGGTGTGGTGCCGCCATGTCTGTTCTCCGACTCGTTCGTCCGACTGCCGGGCGGCGAGCGCGTCGCCGGGTGTCCCGGAGTGGTCCGGATACCGAGAATTCCCGGCGCGGGTGTCACACCCGACGCGGGAAAATCACGAAATGATAACGACGTATAACATTTCGATGCTGCGTCCGTTTCTCCTGCGACGAGAAGCGGGACGCCGACGTCCGGCCCGTCGCCGGGACCGGCCGGGCGGCCTAACGGGCCAGCGCCGGCAGCACCGCGCCGAGGACGTGCGGCATCCACGGCGCGAACACCTGTGGGGTCTGCTCGACGTCGCGCACGACCTCGGCGAGGGACTGGAACCGTACCTCGGCCACCTCGCTCGGAACAGGACGAGGAGCCGTGTGCACGCGTCCGACGACGACGTGGTCGAACTCGTGCTCCATGAGCGACGAGTCCGGATCGTGGGCAGAGTAGACGACCGAGGCCACTTCCCGCAGGTCCGACGGGCGCACACCCAGTTCGTCCCAGCTACGCCGGGCCGCAGCGTCGAGCACGCTCTCACCCGGGAGGGGATGCCCACAGCAACTGTTGGCCCACAGGCCGGCGAAGTGGTACTTGTCCAGGCTCCTGCGTTGCAGCAGGACGTTGCCGTCGGCATCGAGGAGGAACGCCGAGAAGGCTCGATGCAGCGGCGCCGGAGGGCGGTGCGCTGCCACCTTCTCGGCCGTTCCCACTTCCCGACCGTCGCGGTCGACCAGCACGACAAGAGTCACGACGTCTCCACCTCCCCGTTCCACGTTCCCACAGTTGCGGCGTCTCCTCACGACGAGGCTCCGCGCGGCGTCGAAGGGGATTCGGGGCCGTCCCCGGCGCGGATGGGTCCGTTGCCCGGCCGGTTCAGACCGCCCCCGCGAAACCGTGCTGACGCCACGCCTCGTACGTGACCACCGCCGCCGCGTTCGACAGGTTCAACGAACGCCGGCCCGGCAGCATCGGAATCCGCACCCGGGTCGTGACGTGGGGATCGGCGAGCACCTCGTCGGGCAGTCCCGTGGGTTCCGGCCCGAAGAGGAACACGTCGCCGGGCCGGTACTCGAGTGCGGCATACGACACGCTCGCATGCGCGGTGAACGCGTACACCCGCTCCGGCCGCAGCGCGGCCCACGCGGCCTCGAGGTCCTCGTGCACGCTCACCGACGCCAGATCGTGGTAGTCCAGGCCCGCGCGGCGCAGTTTCGGCTCGGAGAGATCGAATCCGAGCGGCCCCACCAGATGCAGCTCGCAGCCGGTCCCGGCGACCATGCGGATCGCATTGCCGGTGTTGGGTGGGATGCGCGGCTCGTAGAACATCACTCGGAACACCGATTCAGCTTGCCAGCCGCACCTCCGGCGGTGCCGCCGGGGACCGACTGCGCCCGGAGCGGACAGCCGCGCGGTGCCGGACGTGCGGCTGTCCGGTGCGAGAGCGTGCCCGTCGGTGAGGCTGCGTCCGACGTTGCCGGGCGACCTGAGACAATGACGGTTGTGACTGCGACGATCCTGGACGGCAAAGCGACCCGCGACGAGATTTTCGAGGACCTGACGGCCCGCGTGGCCGCGCTGAAGGCGAAGGGCATCACCCCCGGCCTGGGCACCGTGCTCGTCGGCGACGACCCGGGATCGGCAGCGTACGTGCGCGGCAAGCACAACGACTGCGCCAAGGTCGGGATCAACTCGATCCGCCGCGACCTGCCTGCCGACACGACGCAGGAGCAGCTCGACGCGGTGATCGACGAGCTGAACGCCGACCCCGGCTGCACCGGCTACATCGTGCAGCTGCCGCTGCCTGAGCACCTGGACGAGAACGCCGCGCTCGAGCGCATCGATCCCGACAAGGACGCCGACGGTCTGCACCCGATCAACCTCGGCCGCCTGGTCCTCGGCAAGGAGGCGGCCCTGCCGTGCACCCCGCGCGGCATCGTGCATCTGCTGCGCCGGTACGAGGTGCCGATCGCGGGCGCCCACGTGGTGGTGGTGGGCCGCGGCGTCACCGTCGGCCGGCCGATCGGGCTGCTGCTCACCCGCCGCAGCGAGAACGCGACGGTCACCCTCTGCCATACCGGCACGAAGGACCTCGCAGCGGAAGTACGGCGCGCGGACATCGTCGTCGCCGCTGCGGGTGTACCGGGACTGATCACCGCGGACATGGTCAAGCCGGGTGCGGCGGTCCTGGACGTGGGTGTGAGCCGGACCCCGGAGGGCCTGCGCGGCGACGTGGCCGCCGACGTCGGCGAGGTTGCCGGGTTCCTGTCGCCCAATCCCGGTGGCGTCGGCCCCCTGACCCGTGCGTTCCTGCTGGCGAACGTGGTCGAGCGAGCCGAACAGCTCGCCGGCCGCTGAGCCCGTGGTGCACCTGGCCGGCGCGGAGCGCTGGTTGCGGCTGGCCCGGCGGAACCTGCCGTTGCTGGCGGTGACGGTCGTCATCGCCGCGGCGGTGATCCTCGTCCTGGCGGACCGGTGGCGTCGTGGCGCGTTCGTCTTCGGCAGCGCCACCCTGCTCGCCGGTCTGCTGCGCCTGTGGGTGCCCGAGGATCAGGTCGGTGTGCTCGCCGTGCGCAGCCGGGCCTTCGACGTGTCCGCGCTCCTCGTCGTGGGCGGACTCGTCATCGCCCTGGCGGTCTCGATCGATCCGCTCGGCACCGGATGAGCCGCCGGGCCGCGGCCCGGCGGCGCGCGGCCCTCAGCCTCGTGCGAGGGTGACGAGCTCGGTCAGGAGTTTGGCGACGGCGTCGGCCTCGGTGAGGAAACCGTCGTGACCGTCCCGGGACTCGAGGACGCGCAGCCCGTCGCAGCCCGGCAGGCCGTCGGCGATCTCCTGTTGCAGCCGCAGCGGATACAGGCGGTCGGAGTCCACGCCGGCGACGATCGTCGGCACCGGGGTGGATCCGAGTGCGGCGGCCACACCGCCCCGCCCGTGTCCGACGTCGTGCCGGTTCATCGCCTGGGTGAGCGCGACGTACGTACCGGGATCGAACCGCGCGACGAGCTTGTCGGCCTGGTGCTCCAGGTAGCTCTGCACCGCGTATCGTCCGCCGTTCCAGGGGTTTTCGCTTCCCTGGGGGGAATTGGCGAAGCGGGTGTCGAGTTCGCCCTCGGTCCGGTAGGTCAGGTGTGCGATCCGCCGTGCGATGCCCAGCCCGGCCCGCGGCACCCGTCCCGTTCCGTAGTAGTCCCCGCCCTGCCAGTCCGGGTCGGCGGTGATGGCGGCGATCTGCGTGGTCTGGGTGCCGATCTGGTCGGCGGTGGCGCGGGCGCCGACGGCGAGGACGAGGGCCGCCTGCACCCGTTCCGGATACCCGATGATCCACTCGAGCGTCCGCATGCCGCCCATGGACCCTCCGGTGACGGCCGCCAACCTGTCGATGCCGAGCGCATCGGCGAGCGCGACCTCGGCGGCGACCTGGTCGCGCACCGTGATGCCGGGGAACCGGGAACCCCACGCCTTGCCGTCCGGAGCGGGCGAACCCGGTCCGGTGGTGCCGCGGCAGCCGCCCAGCACGTTCGTCGCCACGACGCACCACGTGTCGGTGTCGATCGGCGCGCCCGGACCGACCATCCCGGTCCACCAGCCGGGCGACGGGTGTTCGGGTCCGGCGGGCCCGGTCACGTGCGAGTCCCCCGTGAGGGCGTGTTCGACGAGGACGACGTTGTCGCGCGACGGCGACAGCCGGCCCCATCGTTGCACCGCCACGGTCACGTCGGGCAGGGTCGCGCCGGACTCGAGCGTCAGCGGCCCGATGTCGACCGTCCCGAGACGGCCGTCCTCCGGCGGCAGCTCCACGTGGCGCCGGTCGACGCGCGCCGTCAAGACGCGACCGCCTCGAGGCCGGTGGTGAGGTCGGTGAGGATGTCGTCGATGTGTTCGATGCCGACGGCGAGGCGGACCTGGCCGGGGGTGACGCCGGCGGCGAGTTGTTCGGCGGCGGTGAGCTGGGAGTGGGTGGTGGAGGCGGGGTGGATGACCAGCGAGCGCACGTCGCCGATGTTGGCGACGTGGCTGTGCAGGGTCAGCGCGTTGACGAACTGCTTGCCGGCGTCGATGCCGCCGGCGAGTTCGAAGGTGACGATCGCCCCGGCGCCGCGGGGGGCCAGGTGCCGGGCACGGTCGTGCCAGGGCGAGGACTCAAGGCCGGCGTAGGCGACGGCGGTGACCTCGGGGCGCCGGTCGAGGAATTCGGCGACGCGCTCGGCGTTGGCGACGTGGCGTTCCATGCGCAGGCTCAGGGTC
>NZ_JAUIZP010000062.1:0-20417 GCF_041414735.1 Rhodococcus sp. GXMU-t2271 | reverse complement strand
GCGTTCCTTCGGGGACAGCAGCGGCCACGGGCCGTCGTCGAAGGCGTTGCGGGCGGCGGTGATCGCCGCGGCACCGTCGTCGGCCGTGCCCTGGGGCACGATCCCGAGCAGCGCACCGTCGTGGGGGTCCCGGGTCTCGAAGGTGGCCCCGTCCGACGCCTGCCTCCATTCGCCGCCGATGAGGTGACGGACCTGCGTGACCGGTGGCGGGTTCTGGGTCTGTGTCATGGCAGTCTCCCTGGGTCAGACTCCGGCGCGGGCCGGGAGCTCGTAGGTGCGGCCGGCCAGTTCGGAGGCGACGTCGACGATCATGTCCTCCTGGCCGCCGATGACACCGCGGCGCCCGAGTTCGAGCAGGATCTCGCGGGTGGAGATGCCGAACTTCTTCGCGGCCCGCTTCGTGGGGTGGAAGAAGGTCGAGTACACCCCGGCGTAGCCGAGGATCAGGGCGGTCTCGTCGACGATCTGCGGTTCGGTCATCAGTGGGGCGACGACGTGCTCGGCGGTGTCTACCAGCGGAAACAGGTCGACCCCGGTGTCCCAGCCGGCCCGCTCGAACGCGGCGGCGAGCACCTCGGTCTGGGCGTTGCCGGCGCTCGCGCCGAGTCCACGCAGCGACCCGTCGATGAACGTCGCCCCGTTCTCGGCGGCGGTGAGCGCGTTGGCGATGCCGACCCCGAGATTGTTGTGGGCGTGGAATCCGATGTCGGCGGAGACGGCCTGGCGCAGGGCCGCGACGCGCTCCCCAGCGTGCCGGGGCACCATCGCCCCGGCGGAGTCGACCACGTACACGACGTCGGCGCCGTACGAGTCGAGCTTGGCGGCCTGCTCGGCGAGCGGCGCGGGCTCGAGCTTGTGGCTCATCATCAGGAACGTCATCACGTTCAGGCCCTTGTCCTTGGCCCACTCGACGGGCTGCTGGGCGCAGTCGGCCTCGGTGCAGTGCACCGCGACGCGCACCGTTGTGATGCCGGCGTCGATCGCGCCCTGCAGTTCGGCGAGGGTGGCGATGCCCGGGACGTACAGCACCGCAATGTCCGCATTGTCGACGGCGTCGACCGCGGCGCGCACATATTCGGGGTCGGTGGCGGCGGCGAAGCCGTACTGGATCGAGGAGGCGCCGAGCCCGATGCCGTGCGCGACCTCGATGGTGGGGATCCCGGCCCGGTCGAGACCGCGGGCGATGTCGGCGACATTGCCGGGGGTGAACTGGTGCGAGACCGACGACATGCCGTCGCGCAGGGTGGTGTCGACGAGGGTGACCTTGCGGCGCCCGCCGGCGGTGTGGGTGGTGTCGGTGGTGCTCACTGGGCTGCTCCCTGGACGAGGTTGCGCTGCGCCAGGACGTCGGCGACCTGTACGGCGGCGGCGGTGATGATGTCGAGGTTTCCGGCATAGGTCGGCAGGAAGTCGCCGGCGCCCACGACCTCGAGCATGACGGTGACCAGGTCGCCGTCGACGTCGACGAGCCGCAGGGTGTAACCGGGAACGTACTGCTGCACCCTGGCGACCATGTCGATCACGGCGCATTCGATCGCGTCCGGGTCGGGGTTGCGGACCTTGGCGTAGACGGTGTCGCGCATGTTCATCGGCGGCTCGGCCGGGTTGATCACCGAAATGGCCTTGGCGCGGTCCGCGCCGGCGACCTGCGCGAGTGCCCTGCCGGTCTTCTCGCTGAATTCGCTGAGGTTCTGGCGGGTGCCCGGGCCGGCGCTGTGCGAGGCGATCGCGGCGACTATCTCCCCGTAGTAGGCGTCCGCGGCCTGGTTGATCGCGTACAGGATCGGGATGGTGGCCTGCCCGGCGCAGCTGACCATGTTCAGGTTCGGCGCGTCCAGGTGCTCGGTGAGGTTGACGGCCGGCACGACATACGGTCCCACCGACGCCGGAGTCAGATCGATGGCCGTGATCCCAGCCTCCGCGTAGCGGGGCGCCGCTGCGGCGTGCACCTTGGCCGAGGTCGCCTCGAACACGACGTCGGGCAGTTCGGGGCGGCTCAGCAGCCAGTCCACCCCGCCGGCGGACGTCTCCAGGCCCTGCCGGCGGGCCCGTTCGAGGCCTTCGCTGGCAGGGTCGATCCCCACCATGTACACCGGCTCGACGTGCTCCGACCGCAGCAGCTTGTACATCAGATCCGTGCCGATGTTCCCGGAACCGACGATCGCGGCTTTCAAACGACTCATCTGTGGGGCCTTCCCTCAACTCGGGGGGTGATGCGGACCACGCTAGGGAGGAAGGTCTCTTCGTCGGCCCCTCGTCCGGAGGTCTCGAACGCGGGACCGATGTCCCGAGTGGCGATTCGGCTATTGCGAACGGCGTGCACAGCGGGCCCGAGGTGCGCGCACGCTCGTGACGGAGAGCACAGCCGGCATCCTCGCCGGCCGGCGCAGATCAGGAGAGATCATGACGGACACGACCGCCCGTTTCGACATCGCGCACCTCGCCCGCGCGGAGCTGTTCACCCCGAGGCCGCAGGAAACCCTCGACTTCTTCACGAAGTTCCTCGGCATGTACGTCACGCACCGGGAAGGGCAATCCGTCTACCTGCGCGGGTACGAGGATCCCTACCAGTGGAGCCTGAAGGTCACCGAGGCTCCGGAGCCCGGCATGGGCCATGCTGCGCTACGCGCCAGCTCGTCGGAAGCCCTCGAACGTCGCGTCGCGTCCCTGAAGCAGGGCAACGTGGAAGGGAAGTGGAGCGAGGATCAGTTCGGCTACGGAAAGACCTTCGAATTCCAGTCCCCGGACGGCCACAACCTGCAATTGCTGTGGGAGGTCGAGAAGTACGTCGCGCCGAAGGAACTGGAGAGCAAGATCCTCTCGCGTCCGTCGAAGAAGCCGCTGCAGGGTATCCCGGTCAAGCGGATCGACCACCTGAATCTCATGTCCTCCGACGTGACCGCGGTGAAGGACTCCTTCGAGCGGCACCTCGGGTTCCGCACGACCGAACGCGTGGTCGACGGCGGCGTGGAGATCGGCGCCTGGATGAGTTCGAACCTGCTCGGCCACGAAGTCGCCTGTATGCGTGACATGACCGGCGGACACGGCAAGCTCCACCATCTCGCGTTCTACTACGGCACCGGCCAGCACCTCGCCGACGCGGTCGAGATGTTCCGCGACTACGACATCCGGATCGAGGCAGGTCCCGACAAGCACGGCATCACGCAGGGGCAGTTCCTCTACGTGTTCGAGCCCGGCGGCAACCGGATCGAACTGTTCGGCGAGGCCGGCTACCTGCATCTCGATCCGGACGCCGAGACCAAGACATGGCAGATGGCCGACATCGACACCGGCCTCGCGGTCGGTGGCGCGAAACTGCCGTGGGAAACCTACTTCACCTACGGCACCCCGAACCCACTCGCACTCGATCAGCACATCGAGAAGTTCTCGCACTTCGGCCCGGGCGCTCCTGTCGAGGATCCCGAGGTGATCGCCGCGGAGCAGGCGATCCCGGACGACATCGATCACTCCCGCGCGGTGTCCGGCTCCCCCGTGTGAGTCCTGGCGGGTGCGCACCTCTCGCGCCGGTTTCCGGCGCGCCGCGACGAGAGGTGCGCGCCTGCGTGTCAGCCGGCGTCCGGGAACGTCACCCTGAGCGCCGCGAGCTGCTCGGGATCCGACACCACCTCGATCTCGACCATCGCGTCGTCCTCGATCGTGAAGGCGAACGCCGTGCGCGGACGGCCGCCCGGCGCCCATGCGGCGCCGGGTATTCCGTCGACGAGGACCGCCCGGGCGGCGTGGGCGCGGCCGTCGAACACCGCTGCGACGCGGCGCCCGCCACTGCGACGAGCCGCAACTGGCGGCGCTGATCGTGCAGATCCCGCTCATCAACGTGTGGAACCGGCTCAACGCAGCGGTCGAGCAGGTGGCCGGCGCGCAGGACAACCGGCGTTGCCCTCCGGCGAATATTCTGGAATGATTCCAGATAAAGCGCCGGAGGGTCGTGTGCGGCGGCCCGGAACGAAAGGAAGTGCGCTCATGTATGCCGTCGATTCCCGTGCCGTCACGCTTCCGTCGATGGTCCTCGGCGGGTTGCGGCCGCTGTACCGGCAGATGGCCCGCGCGAACGTGCGTGGCGTGGGCTTCGCGCACACCGCGGGCACGAACCGGTTCGAGGTCCGTCTGATCGCGGCCGTGGGTGGGCCCACGCTCGAAATCCGTTCGGAGGACCGGACGGTCGTGATCACAGTTGCGCTCACGGCGCAGTTCCGGGCGCAGCCGGAACTCGACCCGGTGAGCTACCGGCGGCTGTGCGCGATGCTGACGCCGGACGCCGCTCCGTCGCCCGGGACCGTCGTCCGGTTCCTGCAGGGTCTCGTCGCTCAGGCGCCCGCCGTCCTTTCGCGCACCGACGCCCACGCGGCCTGAGGACGTCCCGCTACGTTGTTCGGCTGCCGGGAGGCTCCCCGGGGTGCATGATCGGATCGGGACCGATCCGTAGTGATGCCGGCGAAGGGGTAACGATGGCGGAGGACCGCGAGACGCGTCGATTCGGACTGCTCGGGTCCGCGATGGAGGAACTGCTCGAGAGAACCCGCGCCGTGGCCGACGAGGTCGCGTCGATCGGGAGCGGGGCCCTCGGGTCGATTCCCGACCCGCTGTCCAGGCCTGCCGACCGGATGCTCGCGTCGCTCCGGGAGGTGATGGAGCTGGCCCCACCCGTCTTCACCGAGTTCGACGCCCTCGTCGAGCAGCTGCACGCGCAGCGCAAGTCGGTGCAGGCGCTGCAGGCACAACTGTCGGCGTTCGACCGTCAGCTGGAGGTCGTCGAGAAGTCGCTGGCGCCCCTGCAAGGGCTGGCCCACCAGTGGACCCGGTTGCAGCAGACACTGCTCCGGTATCCCTCCACCGACGAACCGAAATCCGGCCCGCCGAAGTCCTGACGGACCGCGTCAGAAATCGCCTTCGGCCACCTGGAAACACACCAGTCCCATCCGCCGCCACATCCGCACGACCTGGTCACGATCGTCGAGGACGGCGACGACCCGGTACCGGTGCCGGACGAAGCGGTCGAACAGCTCGGCCTTGACGATGGAGTCCTTGCGATTGTCGCCGGGCGCGCGCATGTGCAGTTCGGTGTAGGGCACCCGATGCTCGGCCAGCCACTGCTCGGTCTCGGGGCGGCACACCCCGTCGCGACCGGAGACGAGCACGATCGCCGGCTTCTCGGGTGATGCGGCGAACGCCGTCACCGCAGCCATCACGGCGGGGGACAGCGAGTCCTCGCCCACCCGGTGCCAGTGGTAGGGGCTGCGGTCGCCCATGTGGGCGAGCGTGCCGTCGATGTCGACGATCCACGCCGGGGGCAGCGTCGGATCCGGCACGTACGGCGCCGGGTAGGGAACCGGCTCGGCCGGCGGCCGGTGCCGCCCCTTGCGCCGCCCCCCGGTGCGTCCTTTGGGCGGCTGGGGCCGCCCAAAGGACGCACCGGCGGCGCAGCCGCCTACAGCCCGGGGCGCTTGCCGATCGTCAGCGTGACCTCGCCGGTGCCGGCGAAGAAGTCGTTGCCCTTGTCGTCGACGACGATGAACGCCGGGAAGTCCTCGACCTCGATCTTCCACACTGCTTCCATACCCAGTTCCGGGTACTCGAGAACCTCGACCTTCTTGATGCAGTCCAGGGCGAGGCGCGCGGCCGGCCCGCCGATGGAGCCGAGATAGAAGCCACCGTGGTTCTTGCAGGCGTCGGTGACCTGCTGCGAGCGGTTGCCCTTGGCGAGCATGACCATCGAACCGCCCGCGGCCTGGAACTGCTCGACGTAGGAGTCCATCCGGCCCGCGGTGGTCGGACCGAACGAACCGGAGGCCATGCCGTCCGGCGTCTTGGCCGGGCCGGCGTAGTACACCGGGTGGTCCTTCAGGTACTGGGGCATGCCCTCGCCCGCATCGAGACGTTCCTTGATCTTCGCGTGCGCGATGTCGCGGGCGACGACGAGCGGGCCCGTGAGCGACAGCCGGGTCTTGACGGGATGCTTGGACAGTTCGGCGAGGATCTCCGGCATCGGCCGCGTCAGGTCGATCTTCACGGCGGCACCCTTGCCGGTACCCGACACGCCCTCGGTCTCGGCGTCGAGCTGCGCGTCGGTGATCTCGGGCAGGAAGCGGCCCGGATCGAACTCGAGCTGCTCGAGGAACACCCCCTCCGGGGTGATCTTGGCCTTCGCCTGCCGGTCGGCCGAGCAGGACACCGCGAGCGCCACCGGCAGCGACGCGCCGTGGCGCGGCAGCCGGATCACGCGCACGTCGTGGCAGAAGTACTTGCCTCCGAACTGCGCACCGATGCCGATCTTCTGCGTCAGCTCGAAGACCTTCTTCTCGAGTTCGAGGTCGCGGAAGCCGCGGCCGGTGATCGCACCCTCGGTGGGCAGCTCGTCGAGGTAGTGGGCCGAGGCGTACTTCGCGGTCTTGAGGGCGAACTCGGCGGAGGTCCCGCCCACCACGATGGCGAGGTGGTACGGCGGGCACGCGGCCGTGCCGAGCGAGCGGATCTTGGCCTCGAGGAACTGCATCATCGAGTCCGGGTTCAGGATCGCCTTCGTCTCCTGGTACAGGTACGACTTGTTGGCCGAACCGCCACCCTTGGCCATGAACAGGAACTTGTAGGCGTTCTCGTGGCCGGCCGCCGTGTCGGCGTAGAGCTCGATCTGCGCCGGCAGGTTCGAGCCGGTGTTCTTCTCCTCCCACATGGTGAGGGGAGCGTTCTGCGAGTACCGCAGGTTGAGCCGGGTGTAGGCGTCGTACACGCCGCGGGCGATCGCTTCCTCGTCGTCGCCGGGGGTGAGGACGTGCTGGCCGCGCTTGCCCATGACGATCGCGGTGCCGGTGTCCTGGCACATCGGGAGCACTCCGGCAGCGGCGATGTGGGCGTTCTTCAGGAGATCCAGCGCGACGAACTTGTCGTTGCCCGATGCCTCCGGGTCGTCGAGGATGCTTGCGAGCTGCTTCAGGTGATCCGCCCGCAGATAGTGCTGGATGTCGTGCAGCGCGGTCTCGGTGAGCAGGCGCAGCGCCTCGGGCTCGACCTGCAGGAAGGTGCGGCCGCCCGGACCTTCGACGGTCGACACCCCCTCGGTGGTCAGCAGCCGGTACTCGGTGGGGTCTTCCCCGATCGGCAGCAGGTCCTCGTAGAGGAAGTCGGCCATTTCTTCTCCTGAACTGTCCTGGACAGCGGGGCTGATGTTCGGGACAAGGTTAGTCCCGGCAACGGGACGCTCCGACGCCGGGGCGTGTGACGCAGACCGCCCCCGTACCCATCGTGACCTGCGTCACTGCGAAATTCGGCCGTCGGTGTGGCGTCGGTCACGGTCGCCGTGGCCCGCAATCCGTACACTGGTATGGATGGTTCGTACGGCACAGGAACGGGTACTCGGGCGAGACCGCTACCGATCGATCCGACAGCGGGGGTTCGAGAACACATGACTACCGAGACCGTGCCGACGACGGCGCGTGCCCACCGCGGAGCGCTCCGTGGTTTCCATGCCTGGGTCGACGTCGCCGTCGTGGTGGTCGTCCTCGTCGCCACCAACCTGATCGCGCACTTCACCACCGTGTGGGCCAGCATCGCGACGGTGCCCGCTGCGGCGCTGGTGCTCGTCGCGCTGATGCGCCGTCGGGGCATGCGCTGGTCCGAACTCGGACTCTCGCCGCGCCACTGGCGCGCCGGCTCCCTCTACGCCCTGGCCGCCGTCGGCCTCGTGCTGGCCGTGATCGCCGTCGGAGTGGCGTTGCCGCTCACGCGGCAGTTCTTCCTGTCCGACCGCTACGCCACGATCTCCGGCGCGCTGCTCGCCTCGATGATCGTGATTCCACTGCAGACGGTCATCCCCGAGGAACTCGCGTTCCGCGGCGTGCTGCACGGCACGCTCGAACGCGTCTCCGGTGCGCGCGGAGTGTTCGCCGCCGGGTCACTGCTGTTCGGCCTGTGGCACATCGCCTCGTCCCTCGGGCTCACGAACGGCAATCGCGGCCTGAGCGGCATCCTCGGCGGCGGCCTGTGGGGGCAGGTACTGGGCATCGCCGGAGCGGTCCTGGCCACCGCCGCTGCCGGGTTCGTCTTCACCTGGCTGCGCCGCCGCAGCGGGAGCCTGATCGCCCCGATCGCCCTGCACTGGTCCCTCAACGGTGCCGGGGCGCTGGCCGCGGCCCTGGTCTGGCACGCCACCCTGAACTGACCGCCCGAACGGGCCGCCGGCCCACCGGCGCCGCGGTACCGTGCGCTGATGGCACTCGCGGTCTGCCTGGTCTTCGACGCCGCCGCCCGGCGCGCCCTGCAGCAACTGTGGGCCCGGCTCGAAGACCTCGGGGTGCCGACGCTGCTCACCCATACCCACGGCCGGCACGTGCCGCACCTGTCGTATGCGGTGTTGCGCAGCTACGACGTCGAGGACGTGACGGCTGCGCTCGCGACGCTCCCCGACGGTGGACCGCTGACCCTCCACTCCGACGCGCTGGGCGCCTTCCGGCGCGGACGGGTCTGGCTCTCGCCGGCGCCCACCGCCGATCTCCTGCGCCGTCAGCAGCGCGTGGTCGACACCGTCACCGCCGTCGGCGCGGACCTGCACAAGCACTACCGGCCGGGCGTATGGACCCCGCATCTGACCCTCAGCCCACGAGCCCGGCTGGAGGATCTGCCGCGGGTGGCCGCGGTCGTGTACGACGTGCTGCCCCTCGAGACGGTCGTCTCCGGTGCGGCGCTGATCGACACCACGACGGGGGAGCGGCGGCCGCTGCGCCGCGTCCCGTGACCGGCGGTGCTCACTCCTCGGGGTTCTCCACCCACTTGCCGTACGGCGGGGGGCCCTCGCTCATGATCTGCACCCCGAAGTGTGGGGCGTGCTTCCACACGTAGCCGTGCAGGGTGTGTTCCTCCGACGTCTGCGTGTTGACGAGGACGAGGTCTCCCGTCGCTCGCTCCTCGAGGGAGAACCCGCTGTCCGGGCCCTCGAGTACCCACCACTTCGTCTTGCTCATGATCGATGCCTCCGGTCTGGGACGGGACAGGTCTCGGGGCGGACGTTACTCCCGACAGTGCCCACGCGGCACCGGTTCGCCGATCCGGATCACCGGCCTCCCAGCACCCGTCGGGTGGCCTCGTCGGCGGGGTAGAACGCCTCGATCGCCAGTTCCGCGACGGTGACGTCCAAGGGCGTGCCGAACAGCGTCGTCGTGCTCAGCAGGGACAGCTCGCCGTCGTCGGTGCGCAGCCGCAACGGCACCACCAGGGCGTGGGCGGTGGCCGGATCGAGCTCGGCGTCGTGCCCGTCGTCGCTGGGGTAGGCGGCCAGTTCGGCGTGCAGCCGGCGCAGCACCGGGTCGCCCGTCGCGGCGAGCTGATGTCGCAGCCGGGTCAGTAGGTGCGCCCGCCACTGGCCGTGATTGACGATGCGCGGCGCCATCCCGTCCGGGTGCAGCGTCACCCGCAGCACGTTCACCGGGGGTTCGAGCAGCCGTGGGTCGCATCCGCCCAGCAGGCCCATGACGGCGTCGTTGGCGTCGACCATCGTCCAGTGCCGGTCCACCACCAGCGCCGGATAGGGACGGTGCGACGACAGGATCCGCTCGATAGCGTCGGCCACCGCGGCCATCGGCACGTCCCCGAGACGGTGCTCCGGGTACGCGGGCGCCAGACCCGCCGCGAGCAGCAGCGAGTTGCGCTCCCGCAGCGGGATGTCGAGCTGATCGGCCAGGCGCAGCAGCATGACACGCGTCGGCCGGGACCGGCCCGTCTCGAGGAAACTCACGTGCCGGGCCGAGACCTGCGCCCGGTTGGCGAGGGCGAGCTGGCTCAGGCCGCGACGCTCACGCCAGTGCCGCAGCAGTGCTCCGACGGGTTCCTCGTGCACGGTGGTCATGAAGGTCACGGTAGGTGCGGAAGGGAACGACGGCCATTACCTGCCGGGTAATCGATTCGCGCACCACGGCCCGGCAGTCTCGTCGGTGTACGGCACACCGCCGCCACCGACCGACCCGGAGGACCCCATGACTGCCTACGCGATCGCCCATCTGCGCTCCGTCGACTTCGGCCCCGAGATCGTCCGCTACATCGAGGAGATCGACGACACCTTCACGCCGTACGGGGGCAGGTTCCTCGTCCACGGCGTCGAACCCGAGGTCCACGAGGGACCCTGGCCCGGCCACGTCGTGGTCGTCGAGTTCCCCGACCTCGAGCAGGCCCGCGCCTGGTACCGGTCGCCGGCCTACCAGGCGATTCTCCCGCTGCGCACCGAGCACTCCGACAGTTCGGCGATCCTCGTCGAGGGTGTCCCGCCGGGCTACCGGGCGCGCGACTACCTCACCAAGATGGGGCACAGCTGAGTGGTCCGGACCGACCGGCTCAGCGCAGGATCCCGGCCGCGCGGGCCGGCGCCGCATACGCCTCGGCGAGGGTGTCGACCGTCTCGTGGGCGTTGAGGCCGCTCGGATTCGGCACCACCCATACCGGCACGCCACCGATCGTCGCCTCCTGCAACCCCGCGGCCGCCTTGCGGTGCCCGAACGCCGACCGGTATGCCGTGATGCCGGCGACGGCCACCACCCGCGGCCGGTGCTGCGCCACCACCCCGGCCAGTCGCACGGCCCCGGTTCGCAACTCGTCTGCCGTGAGTTCGTCCGCGCGGGCGGTGGCGCGGGGGGCGAGATTGGTGATCCCGACGCCGCGCTCGATCAGGTGCGCCTTGTCGTCCTCGCTCATCCCGGAGCTGGGGTCGACGGGCCGGAGCAGGATGCCGGCCCGCAGCAGGGCCGGGTAGAAGCGGTTGCCGGGCCGGGCGAAGTGCGCACCCGTCGCCGCTGTCCACAAACCCGGATTGATGCCTACGAACAGCAGCCGGCAACCCGGCCCGATCAGGTCGGGCACCACCGCGTCACGGAAGCGTTCGAGTTCGGCGTGCGTGAATCCCATCCGTCCCACGGTAGCGAGCGGCGCCGTCCCGGTCCGGCCTCGCCCGGACACGAGGAGTGCGGCCGCCCTCGTCCGCGCCCTCATCGGCTAGGGTGAAACGCGCGTCGTGGCGGGACCGGACAGCCGCGGCGAGCAGGGCCGAAACGATAGGGGAAGGTGTGCAGCGCCGGAACGTGATCGGTAACCCCGTCGAAGACCCGTCCGGCCGCGAGGTGGCGCTACCGCCGTACACGGATCTGCTGTGGCCCACCCTGCAGGCGCTGATCGGGCTCGGCGGCTCGGCTTCGATCGAGGAACTCGAGAAGGCGGTCGTCGCGCGCGAGCGTCTGTCCGAGGCCGCGCGGTCCGTACTGCACGGTGACGGCCCGGTCACCGAGATCGAGTACCGGATCGGCTGGGCGCGTACCTATCTCAAGGGCATGGGTCTGCTGGCCAACACCCGGCGCGGCGTGTGGAGCGTCACGGACCGCGGTCGTGCGGTGCAGGAGTCGGAGATCAAGCCGCTCCAGGTGGCCTACACCGCGGAGAAACGACGCAAACGACTCGTGCGCAACGCGTCGTCGCGGGCGCAGGTGGTGCCTCTCGCGGCGGCCCCCGAGGATCCCGAGCTGTGGCGCGAACCGGTGCTCGCCGCCGTCGCCGAGCTCCCCGACGAGGGGTTCGAACGGCTCGCCGTCGCGGTGCTCCGCGCCGCCGGATTCACCACCGTCTCCGTCCCGCCGCACGGTGGCCATCTCGACACCGGCTCCGACAACGACGTCGACGTGGAGGGCACCGGCGTGCTGCGGGTGTCGCTGCTCGGCTTCTCGGTGTTCTTCCGCTTCCTGCGCGGGCCCGAGCGGGCGGGCGCGGACGTGGTGCGCGAGTTCCGCGCCGCGATGGCCGGTCGCGGCGAGAAGGGCCTGCTCGTCACCACCGGCACGTTCGGCGACGACGCCCGCGCCGAGGCGCACCGGCTCGGCGCGCCCCCCATCGAACTCGTCGACGGCGACGGGCTGTGCGATCTGCTCAAAGAGCACGGTCTCGGGGTCCACACCACGGTGCGCACCGTCGAGGACGTGGCTCTGGTTCCGGCCTTCTTCGCCGAGCTCGGCGGCCGGTAGTCCCGCCTGTCGTCGGGCCGCGAACCCCGATGTGCCCCCGCGGGACCCGGGAGTGTGATCCAATACCGGAGGCTCGACACCCTGTCTTCCGTGCACGCTCGTCCAAGCGAGGTTCGATGGCCGTTTCACGTCGGGAACTGTTGCGATACGCGGCCGTCGGTTCGTGCGCGGCCTGGATCTCGGCCCTCGCCGCCCCCGGGGTGGCGCACGGCCGGGAGGTGCTCGGCACGATCGTCGACTACTCGGCGGCCGTGCCGTCGCCGTCGTCGATCCGGGCCGCCGGGCACGTCGGGGCCATCCGGTACGTCTCGGACCGCCGGCCGGGCGCCGAATGGATGCTGGCCAAGCCGCTGACCGAGTCGGAGGCCGCCGCGCTCGTCGCCGGCGACCTCGAGGTCGTCTCGTGCTACCAGTTCGGCAAGGCCGACACGGCGGACTGGCTCGGTGGATACGACGCCGGGGTCCGGCACGCGACGCGCGGCCTCGAGCTGCACCAGGAGGCGGGGGGACCGGCGGACCGGCCGATCTACGCCTCGATCGACGACAACCCGTCCGAGCAGCAGTTCGCCGACCTGATCGCGCCGTACCTGCAGGGCTGGCACGACGTGCTCGGCGCCGGGAACACCGGCGTGTACGCCAACGCACCGACCATCTCCTGGGCGCGCGATGCCGGCCTGGGGTCGTTCTACTGGCAGCACGACTGGGGCACGGCCGAGGGCTACGTGCATCCCGCGGCCGATCTGCACCAGGTGGGCGGCGGCACGATCGACGGCATCGGCATCGACGTCAACAACGTGTTCAGCACCGACTACGGGCAGTGGTCGCTCACCGCCGGGTGAGGCCGCCGGGTCGTGACCGCGGTACGGCCATCGTGAGGGCCAGACCGACGACGGCGGCCAGGGCCGCCACCAGGAACGTGGCGCGGAAGGCGTCGAGGGCGGGGACCGTCGCGGTGCCGACGGTCAGGGTGTCCGCCGCGAGCAGGACGCTCACGACCGCCGCGGACGAGGAGGTCCCCACCGAGCGCATCAGCGCGTTGAGACTGTTCGCGGCCGCGGTCTCCGACAGCGGCACGGCGGTCATGATCAGCGCCGGCATCGCGGCGTAGGACAGGCCGATACCGGCGCCGATGATCATGGCGGCGACCACGATGTGCCAGATCGCCGAGCAGGCGACGTAGGCCAGGAGGTAGCCGAGGCAGACGACGACTGCGCCCGCGGCGAGGGTCGTGCGGGGCCCGTACCGGGTCGTGATCCGCGCCGAGACCGGCGACAGCGCCATCATGACAAGACCGCTCGGCGCGAGCGCCAGGCCCGTTGCGACCATGGACAACCCGAACCCGTAGCCCGTGACGACGGGTGCCATCAACAGCTGCGGGAAGGCGAGGCTGTTGCTGTAGAGCGCGAAACCGACCGCGACCGAGGCCAGGTTGGTGAACAGCACCGGACGTCGCCCCGACACGCGCAGATCGACCAGCGGCCCGGGCCGCCGCAGTTCGTACCGGCCCCAGACGACGGCGGTGGCGGCGGCACCCGCGAACATCGCGAGCGTCCCGGGCGCCGCCCAGCCCCAGGTGCTGCCCTTGGTCACGGGGAGGAGGAACAGCGTCAGCGCCACCGACAGACCGACCGCGCCGAGCAGGTCGAAACGACCGCGAGCCGACCGGGGAGATTCGGGAACCACCCACAGCACCAGGGCGGCGGCGAGGACTCCGACCAGTCCGCAGAACCAGAACAGGGTGTGCCAGTGGGCGACCTGCGCGACGGCCGCGGCGACGGGGAACCCGACGGCCCCGCCGACTCCCATCGTCGCACTGATGGTCGCCATCGCCCCCGGCAGTCTGCGCGGGTGCAGTTCGTCGCGGAGGATCGCGATGCCCAGCGGAATGGCTCCGGTCGCCGCGCCCTGCAGTGCACGGCCGGTGATCATCGGCCACAGGGTGGTGGACAGCGCGCAGACCGCGGAGCCGGCGACGAGCGTGCCGAGACAGACGAGCAGCATCCGGCGTTTGCCGAACATGTCGCCGAGCCGGCCGCTGACCGGGGTGATCACCGCGGAGGCCAGCAAGGTGGCGGTGACGGCCCACGAGGCGCTCTCCACCGAAGTTCCGAGCAGATACGGCAGTTGGGGCAGCAGCGGGACGACGAGGGTGTGCATCAGGGCGACGACGATGCCGCAGAGGGAGAGCACAGCGACGAGGCCACGGGGTGCCGGACGTTCGCCGACCGGCGGGATCCGGGTCTCGACCGCCATGCGCCTCCTCGAAGCCGGGCCGCGACGGGGAATCGACGACCGGACGTACAACATCTACCAGGTGCGGCGGCGCCGGGGGGAGCACGAGCCCGTTCAACGGGACACCGCCTGCCCGTTCAACTCTGGCAGTGCGCGGCGGGGTCGGGTTCGGAGGCGGTGACGACGAGCGTGGGGTGCGGGTCGTCGGGGGCGTCGTGGACGCCGCGCCACGACAGCAGCGACCAGCGGGACAGTCCCGACAGTGCCGAGCCGAGGCTGGCGAACGACAGCGACGACAGGGCCGAACCGAACGATCCCACCGAACCGACCGACAGCACCGACCCGACACTGCCGACGGACAGGATCGAGTACGCCGAGCCGATGGACAGGATCGAGCCCTCGGAACGGACGGAGAGGATCGACCGGTGGGAGCGACGGGAGCGCAGGGACCGGGAAACGGTGTGCCCGAGAGGTGTTTCGGCCATGTCCCGGTCTACCACGCGGCGGCCGGCGCGGGAAGCGTGCGGACGACGGAGGCCGCCGGGACGATCCCGGCGGCCTCGGCGGACGTGCGGACGATCAGGCGACCGTGACGAGCCCGATCGTCGGCAGGAAGGTGCACGAGCGCGGGGCCGCGCCCTCGGCCTGCGTGGTGATGCCCCCGGAGATCACCGCGGCCACGTTGCCGGAGCCGGTGTCCGCGATCGCGCTGAGCGTCGTCGGCCCGTCGGGGTTGATCCGGGCCTCGTCGGTCAGCGTCGCGGTGCCGCTGCGGCCGTTGGAGACGTTGATCCAGCTCACCGTCAGCGGCTGGGCCTGCTGCGCGGCGAACTTGGCGGTTCCCAGCGCGGTGAACACGAACCCGGCCTGGCCGGCCTTCGGGCCCGGCGGCGGGAGCGGTGCGGGACCGGCGACGGCGAGCGCGGTGCCGATGGAGTCGCCGCCGTCGCGGATGCAGTCCTTGCCGATGCTCGGGTACAGGAACTGCGAGATCGCCACGGCGTTCGGGTCGGGGAGGTCGGGTCCGCCACCGCCGCTGCCGTCGAGGAAGGTGATCACGCGCTGGAGCAGGGCCTTGACGGAGTCGGGCAGCTGCGAGTTCGCGAGCAGTTCCTTCGCCTGGTCGAGCAGCTGGTTCCGGCCGTCGGCGACGTCCGTCGGCCCGGCTGCCGCGCCGACGATGGCGGGGGCGAGGGAGGCGAGGGCCTCGACCTCTTCGGGTGCGGCCGCCTGGGTGGTCAGCATGCCCATGAGGGACTCGATCGTCAGGTCCGCCGGCAGCGGGTAGCCCGCGAGCTCGACCGGCAGCTGAAGCGTGTCGGGGAGGCCCGGAACGACGGGTTGCGCGACCGCCTGCGAGGGCACGGTGAGCGCCGCGGCGGCGGCGAGAGCGCAGGCGGTGATCATCCTGCGCGTTGCTCGGGTTCGAAGCACTTTTCCCCATCCTTGTCGTTGAAGCGGCTCCGGAGCGCGGGGCTCCGATGCCGCTGACGGCTCGGGGAGACACTTTATGTAGGCCCCCCGATCAGTACAAGCCGTGGCCGGTCTCACAGCCGCCGCCTGTATTCGCGGGAGTCTAGCCATAACGTGTTCCGATCGATGGTGTCTGCTCGAGACTACGTGTGACGCATGTGGTTTTTGTGAGAGTAGATGAAACTGTTACTGATGTGAGTATCGTGTTCGGCTCGCCGTCGTGGAACGGATAGTCTGCATCAGTCCCCGGTCCTTCCCCGGGGTGACGTGACGACGGGAGGCCGCGCCGCAGTGTCCGACTCGGTTCGCCCGCATCGACTGTGGTGGTGCGCGGCCCTGCTGGCCGTCTCCGTCGGGGTGCGCCTGGCGTGGAACTTCCTCACCCCCAACGGCATGAATCTCGTGGATCTGCACGTGTACGTCGACGGGTCCGCGGCGCTGCTGCGCGGGGAGCTCTACGACTTCACCTACACCCGGGACACGCCCGAGTTCTCCCTGCCCTTCACCTACCCGCCGTTCGCGGCCCTGGTCTTCTTCCCCCTGCACTACCTCCCGTTCCCCGTGGTCGGCGTGGTGTGGCAGCTGCTGACCGTCGCCGCCCTGTTCGGCATCCTGCGCATCTGTCTCGAGCTGCTGTTCGGTCCCGCGGCCCACAGCGCCCACTGGACGGCGGTCGCGCTCGGGTGGACGGCGGTCGGCATCTGGACCGAGCCCATCCGCACGACCCTCGACTACGGGCAGGTCAACGTGTTCCTGGCCTTCGGTGTGATGGTCGCGGTCCGCAGCAACCGCTGGTGGCTTTCGGGTGGCCTGGTCGGGGTGCTCGCCGGCATCAAGCTGACCCCGGCGGTCGCCGGTCTGTACTTCGTGGCCCGACGGCGGTGGTCGGCGGCATTCTTCTCCGCGGCGGTCTTCGTCGTCACCGTCGCCGTCAGCTGGCTGGTGCTCGGCGAGCAGGCACGGACCTACTTCACGACGTTGTTCGGCGACGCCGAGCGGATCGGACCGGTGGGGTCGGTCTGGAACCAGTCGCTGCGCGGCGCGCTGAGCCGCATCGTGGGGCACGATGTCGGCACCGGGCCGCTGTGGCTGGCGGCCGTCGTGGTCTCGGCGGCGCTGGCCTTCGCGGCCTGGCGTGCCCTCGGTCCGGACGACCGCCTCGGCACCATCGTCGTCGTCGAACTCTTCGGGCTGCTGGTCTCGCCGATCTCCTGGATGCACCACTGGGTGTGGGTCCTGCCGATGCTGGTGTGGCTGGTCTACGGTCCGCTCGCGGACCGGCGCGGCGCGCGCGTGCTGGCCGGATTCTGGGCGGTGCTCACCGTCGTCGGCGTGCCGTGGCTGCTGGGGCTGGCGCAGGATTCGATGTGGGACATCTCGCGGCCCGCGGTGCTCGCCTGGGCCGGGGCGTGCAACGTGCTCGGAGTGCTCGCGGTGTACGTGTGGACGATCCTCGCCCGGCGCAGCGCTGCGCGGCACCCCGCTCCGGCCGTGTCCGTCAGCCGTGGACCAGCGAGTCGATCGTCCGGGCCAGTTCCACGTCCGACGCGGTGATCCCGCCGGCGGAATGGGTGGACAGCGAATAGGTCACCTTCCGCCAGCGGATGTCGATGTCGGGATGGTGGTTCGCCGCCTCGGCGGCCTCGGCCACCCGGTCCACCAGCGCGACGGCGTCGGGGAACGAGGGGGACTCGACGGTGCGCACGATCGCGTTCCCGTCCCGCTGCCAGGCGGGGAGATCGGCGAGGGCGGCCTCGATGTCGGCGTCGGAGAGCAACTCGGCCATGTCTCATTCTGGGACGATGCGGCACATGAGTGCAACGACGGGCCGGTCGGACGAGGTGGTGGCCGGGGCGATCTTCCGTGACGGCCGGCTGTTGCTGGCGCAGCGGGTCGGTCCCCCGGAGCTGGCGGGGTTGTGGGAACTGCCCGGCGGCAAGGCGGAGCCGGGGGAGTCCGCCGAGGCGGCACTGCGCCGGGAGTTGCGGGAGGAACTGGGCGTGGAGGTCGCCGGCGCACAACGGGTCGGGGCCGGAGTGCCGCTCGCCGGGGGCCGGGTGCTGCGCGCCTACCGCGTCGAGCTGGTGTCGGGGGAACCGCGGCCGCTCGAGCACGCGGCACTGTGCTGGGTGGACGCCGACGAGCTGGAGCGGATCGACCTGGTGCCCAACGACCGGGTGTGGCTGCCGGAACTGCGCGCCCGACTCCGGGACTGACGGTGGTGCGGCCGGTCAGGCGGCGCGGGCCTTCTTCAGGCGCTCGGCGAGCTCCTTCTTGCCCAGGCCTTCGTGCTCGAGTCTCTTCATCCGCATGACCACCACCGGGCAGCGCACACAGCGGGTCTTCTTGCGGCAGCACTTCTTCTTGGGCTCGAGCTGCGCGACCTTGCTCGCCTTCACCTTGCCCATCCGGGTAGCCGGCCTTTCGTCGGTGGGGTTCCGGACCGCAACACTTTCCGAAGGTTAGCATGCCCTTACCTTGGCGACCGGATCGTCGAGTATCGGGGGCCGCCGCGCGGCGCAGAGCGACGTGGCGAACGTCACGCTCTGCCGCGCGAGCTGGTGAATCGGGTCTCGGCGGGCGCGGAGCACCGGGACCGGCCTGTACTGTATTGGAGGCCGCAGTGCCTGTGCGGGCCGTTTTCGGCCGCGAACAGGTGACTCGCATTCGCGACGCGGCCACCGCAAGAACGCCGTACGGGCGAGGTGCCGTCTGGGTCCAGTGCCGTGTGGCCGGACAACAGCCAGGAGAGCCATCGCGTGAGCACCGCCAGTTTCCGCAACGTCGCCATCGTCGCGCACGTCGACCACGGTAAGACCACCCTCGTCGACGCCATGCTGCGCCAATCGGGCGCCTTCGCCGAGCGCGCGGAACTCGTCGACCGGGTCATGGACTCCGGTGACCTCGAGCGCGAGAAGGGCATCACGATTCTCGCGAAGAACACCGCCGTGCACCGGCACAACGCCGACGGCACCGTCACCGTCATCAACGTGATCGACACCCCCGGTCACGCCGACTTCGGTGGCGAGGTCGAGCGCGGGCTGTCCATGGTCGACGGCGTCGTCCTGCTCGTCGACGCGTCCGAGGGCCCGCTGCCGCAGACCCGCTTCGTGCTGCGCAAGGCGCTCTCCGCGTCGCTGCCGGTGCTGCTCGTGGTCAACAAGACCGACCGTCCCGACGCCCGCATCGCCGAGGTCGTCGAGGAGACCCACGACCTGCTCCTCGACCTCGCCTCCGACCTCGACGACGAGGCCTCCGAGGCCGCCGAGCAGCTGCTGGACCTGCCGGTCCTGTACGCCTCCGGACGCGAGGGCAAGGCGTCCACCGAACAGCCCGAGAACGGACAGGCGCCCTCCGCCGAGAATCTCGACGCGCTGTTCGACGTGCTCATGAAGTACATCCCCGCCCCCAAGGGCGATCCCACCGCACCGCTGCAGGCGCACGTCACCAACCTCGACGCCTCCGAGTTCCTCGGCCGCCTGGCGCTGCTGCGCATCCACAACGGCGAACTGCGCAAGGGCCAGACCGTCGCGTGGATGCACGCCGACGGTGTGAAGAACGTGAAGATCACCGAGCTGCTCAAGACCATCGGGGTCGAGCGCCGGCCCGGTGAGGTCGCCGTCGCCGGTGACATCGTCGCCGTCGCCGGTATCCCGGACATCATGATCGGCGACACCCTCGCCGACGTGGACAACCCGGTCGCCCTGCCGCGCATCACGGTCGACGAGCCGGCCATCTCGGTGGTCATCGGCACCAACACGTCGCCGCTCGTCGGCCGCGTGCAGGGCCACAAGCTGACCGCGCGCATGGTCAAGTCCCGGCTCGACTCGGAGCTGGTCGGCAACGTGTCGCTGCGCGTGCTCGACATCGGCCGTCCCGACGCGTGGGAGGTACAGGGCCGCGGCGAGCTGGCGCTGGCCATCCTCGTCGAGCAGATGCGCCGCGAAGGCTTCGAGCTCACCGTCGGCAAGCCGCAGGTGGTCACCCGGCAGATCGACGGCAAGGTGCACGAGCCGTACGAGGAGCTCACCGTCGACAGCCCCGAGGAACACCTCGGCGCGATCACCCAGCTGCTCGCGGCCCGCAAGGGCAAGATGGTGCAGATGTCCAACCACGCCGCCGGATGGGTGCGCATGGAGTTCATCGTCCCGTCGCGCGGCCTCATCGGGTTCCGCACCGACTTCCTCACCGAGACCCGCGGCACGGGCATCGCCAACGCCGTCTTCCACGGCTACGCCCCGTGGGCCGGCGAGATCCGCGCCCGGCACACCGGCTCCCTGGTCTCCGACCGCTCGGGCTCGGTCACGCCGTTCGCCATGATCCAGCTCGGCGACCGCGGCACCTTCTTCGTGGAGCCGGGCAGCGACACCTACGAGGGCCATGTCGTGGGCATCAACCCGCGCGCCGAGGACCTCGACATCAACGTCACCCGCGAGAAGAAGCTCACCAACATGCGCTCCTCCACGGCCGACGTGATGGAGACCCTCGCCAAGCCGATCACCCTGAGCCTCGAAGAGGCCATGGAGTTCTGCGCATCCGACGAGTGCGTCGAGGTCACCCCGGAGATCCTCCGGGTCCGCAAGGTGCACCTCTCGGCCACCGACCGGGCCCGCGCCCGCTCGCGGGAGAAGGCTCGCAACAAGTAGTCGCGGCAGTGGACGAGTAGTGCGGCAGAGGTGGTCCCGGCGCGGCCGGGACCACCCCCCC
>NZ_JAUIZP010000061.1:0-91036 GCF_041414735.1 Rhodococcus sp. GXMU-t2271 | reverse complement strand
CGCCCCCCCCCCCCCCCACCGCCGCATCCCGCAGGGAAGGGAGGCCGGATGCGCAGGTTCGCCGGGATCACCGCCGTTGCCGCGGTGCTGGGATTGTCGGCGTGCACCGCCGATCCACCGCCGCCGATCGAGCAGACCGAACCCACCCGGACCCCCGCCCCGGTGCCTCAGCTCAACACCGTCGTGGTGGCGGTCGACGATGTGGGCGCCGGGTTCAATCCGCACCTGCTCGCCGACCAGTCGCCGGTCGGCAATACGGTCGCCGGGATGGTGCTGCCGAGCGCGTTCCGGCCCGTGCCCGATCCCGCGCGGCCCGGTGCCTCGGTGTGGATGCTCGACGAGTCCGTCCTCGTGTCGGCCGAAGTCACCTCGCAGGCGCCGTTCACCATCACCTATCAGGTCCGCGACGAAGCGCAGTGGTCCGACAGTGCACCCATCGCCGCCGAGGACTTCCGGTACCTGTGGCAGCAGATGATCACCGAGCCCGGTGTGGTCGATCCCGCCGGCTACCGTCTCATCGAGGACGTCGGATCCTCCGGCGGCGGCAAGACCGTCACCGTCACCCTGCGCGAGCCCTACCCGGCGTGGCGGGAACTGTTCACCCACCTCCTGCCGGCTCACCTGGTCAAGGACACGCCGGGCGGGTTCGCCACGAGCCTCGCCGAATCGATCCCGGTGTCCGGAGGGCAGTTCCACGTCAAGTCCGTCGACCGAGGGCGGGGCGAGATCCTGCTCGAACGCAACGACCGCTTCTGGGGGACCCCGGCCCGGCCCGACCGGATCCTGTTGCGGCGCGGCGGAACCGACGCGCAGCTCGCCGAGTCCATGCGCACCGGCGACGCCCAGGTCGCGCAGATGCACGGCGGGGGCTCCGCGCTGCTCGCCCAGCTCGGCGCGATCCCGCACGTGCGCACCGGCACCCAGCTCCAGCCTCGCGTCCTGGAGCTGACCCTCAACGGCCGCACGGCCGAGTTCGCGGATCCACGCGTGCGCCGCGCCGTCCTCGGACTTCTCGACCCGGATCTGCTGGCCACCGTCGCGGCCGGCACGGAATCGGCCGTGGTCGCGGCCCGGGCGCAGGTACTCGCCCCGTCCGACCCCGGATACGCCCCGAGCCTGCCGCCGCGCCCGGGCCGTGAGGAGTCCCTCGAGCTCCTCGCCGCGGCCGGTTACGTACCGGCCGACCCGGCGACGGTCGAAGCCACCCGCACGCCGGTACCGGAAGCGGCGACGACCGGGCTGCTCGCCCAGGGTGAGACGCCCCTGGCGCTCGTGCTGGGCGTGCCGGAGAACTCCCCGGTGGCCGACGCCGTCGCCCACACCGCCGCAGACCAGCTGCGCGGAGCCGGCGTCGCGGCCACCGTGACCACCCTGCCACCCGACGAGCTCTACGGCGACGCACTCGTCCGGGGAACCGTGCACGCCGTGGTCGGCTGGACCCGCGCCGGCGGCGACCCCGCCACGGCCGCGATGTCCCGATTCGGTTGTCCACCGGCGATTCCCGGGCCGGGGAGCGCCCCGGCCGGGCCGGATCCGGTGCCCACTCCGGAGCTCGCCCCGGACGGTGACACCGTTCCCGAGGGTGACACCGCTCCCGAGGGTGAGAGTCCCGACGACGAGATCGAAGCCGCCGAGGCGCAGCTCGCCGCACCGAGCAACGTGTCCGGGGTGTGCGACCCCGCCCTCGAATCCGAACTCGCCGGCGCCCTGCGCGGCGCCGGCGACGTGCCCGCCGTCCTGACCGGCGCCCAGCCGAAGCTGTGGGACCTCGCGGTCACCCTGCCGATCGTGCAGGACCGCACCGTGATCGCCGCGGGACCCGGCGTCGAGGGCGTGACGCTGACCGGTGCGATCCCCGCCGGGCCCCTGTCCGACGCGCAGAACTGGTGGAGGACCACACCGTGACCGACCGAACCGACCCCGCGTCGAGGCGCCTGCTGCTGGTGCACGCCCACCCCGACGACGAATCCATCACCACGGGCGGGACGATCGCGCACTACGCCGCTCAGGGGGCCGAGGTCACCGTCGTGACGTGCACCCTCGGGGAGGAAGGCGAGGTCATCGGGGACGAGTGGGCCCAGCTCACCGCCGACCGCGCCGATCAGCTCGGCGGTTACCGCATCCACGAACTCGGCCGGGCGCTGGCCGCCCTCGGCGTGCCCGCCCCGCGCTTCCTCGGCGGTGCCGGGCACTGGCGCGATTCCGGGATGGCCGGGACCCCGTCGGCTGCGAACCCCCGGGCCTGGGTGAATGCCGACCGTGACGAGGCGGTGGCCGCACTGGTCGCGGTGATCCGCGAACTGCGCCCGCACGTGGTGATCACCTACGACCCGATGGGTGGCTACGGCCACCCCGACCACATCCGGGTGCATCACGTCGTGACCGCGGCGGTCGAGGCCGCGGGGACCGACGCCTACCCGCACGCCGGCTCGCCGTGGGACCCGGCGAAGCTCTACTGGACCGTCACCGAGGCGAGCGCCCTGCGCCGCGGCGTCGAGAACATGACCGACCTGCCCGACGGGTGGCGGCGGCCCGGCCCCGACGAACTGCCGAGCGTGCCCGACGACCGGGTCACCACCGTCGTCGACGTCGCCGACGTGCTCGGCGCCAAGCGAGCGGCGCTGGCGGCGCACGCGACCCAGGTGCTCGTGGCGCCCGGCGGCGCACAGTTCACCCTGTCCAACCTCGTCGCGCAGCCCGTGCTGGACCAGGAGCACTACGTACTGGCCCGCGGCGACCGCGGCCCCGGCCCCGGGCGTGAGCGTGACCTCTTCGCCGGGCTGGGTTAGTGTGACCACGAGCACCGGAAAGGTGATCACGGTCACACGAGAGGGTTCCGATGTACAACTGGTCCGTCCAGAACCAGATCGTCGCATTCGTCGATTCGCTGCGTCCCTACGCGGACCAGATCAATGCCGCCTACTACCAGGCGCTCTACGGCTTCGCGGACCAGGCCAGCGACGTGCTCACGCTCATGGGCTACCCGCCCGTGCCGTGATCGGCCGGGACCCGGTGCCCACGGACCCGCGCCCGTGGCGCACTATCGAACCATGACGGTCGATCCCGCCACCACCGCCACGCAGGTCCCCGCGCCGCCGGCGGCGAAGCCGCGCACGGGCATCGTCGCCCTGCTGACCTTCGACGGTTTCCTGTGCGCGCTGCTGTCCGTGTTCTTCCTCGGCCTGTACATCGGCACCGTGCCGTTCCCCGTCACGATCGTGCTGGCCGGCGTGGCGAACGTGCTGCTGGTGATGGCGATGCGCGCCGAAACCGGGTCCACCTCGCGCGCGGCCTGGCCGCTGCTCGCGTGGATCGTCGGGTTCGTCGTGTGCCTGGCGGGCGGCCCCGGCGGCGATCAGCTCCTCGTCGCCGACTGGCGGACCCTGCTGCTGCCGGTCGGCGCACTCGCCCCCGCCGGTTTGTACCTGTTCGTCGCTCGCATGGCCGCCCTCACGAGTGCAGTCCGGCAGCCCGCGCCGCGTCCGTGAGCACGGCGGTGAGCATGGCCGGGGTGAGCCGGCCGGTGAACGTGTTCTGCTGGCTCACGTGATAGCAACCGAACACGTGTAACGGCCCGCGGTCCGCGGCGTCGCCGCGCGGCAGCAGTTCCACGCCCGCCCCGTGCCCGAATCGGGGGCGTGGACGCGGCACGACCCAGCCGGCGTCGTCGAGGACCGGGAACAGGGCCTGCCAGCCGAAGCCGCCGAGCACCACGATCGAGCGCAACGTCGGCGTCAGCAGCTGCAGCTCCGCATCGAGCCAGGTGCGGCACGTGTCCCGCTCCTGCGGCGTCGGCCGGTTGGCGGGGGGCGCGCAGTGCACCGGCGACGTGACGCGGGTACCGAACAGCTCGAGGCCGTCGCCGCGGTGCGTCGCGGTGGGCTGCGACGCCAGGCCCGCCGCGTGCAGCGCGGCGTAGAGGAAGTCGCCCGAGCGGTCGCCGGTGAACATCCGCCCGGTCCGGTTGCCGCCGTGCGCGGCCGGGGCCAGGCCGACGATCAGCAGGGACGCGTCCGCCGGACCGAACCCGGGCACGGGACGCGCCCAGTACTCTTCGTCGCGGTAGGCGGCCCGCTTGTCCCGGCCCACCTGCTCGCGCCACGCGACCAGGCGCGGGCAGGCCCGGCACTCGATCAGGCGGGCGTCGAGCGTGGCCAGGTCGCACGGCCGGCCGATGTCCGGGTTCATCGGCACACCCAGGCGTCGCCGGCGCCGGGTGTGACCGCCTCGACCAGCGCCCACGCCTGCTCGGCGGGTAGATCCACGACCTCGTAGCGGCCCGTGCCGGCCGGCGTCGCGGCGACGACGGTCGCCACTCCGGCGCGGCGCTGGAAGAACGACTGCCGCACCGTCCAGCCGATGATGCCGTCCGCCTCGAGCGAGACGCGGCGCCGATCCAGTGAGCCCCCGCGGGTGATCAACCACGCCGGCGCGTCCGTCGTTCCGGCACCGAGCACGGCGTGACCCAGGCTGCGGTAGCGATCCCACGCCAGCCCCACCGCCCCCGCCGCGACGACCGCGACCACCGGCCCCCACACCGCCACCGGCACCGTGCGGCCGGTGACCGCGACCGCCGTCGCAGCCGCCGCGACGGCCAGGGCCACGGGCAGCAGCGCCCGGGTGAATCGTCGTCGCCGCGCCGCCGGCCCGTGCGCACGCAGCGGGGCGTCGAGCTGACGGGTGTCGCGCAGCACCGCCGCCGCGACCCGTCGCGCCTCGGCGGACGGCGCGGGCGGCAGCAGCAACGACGACTCGCCGTGCTCGGCGGCGACACCGGTCATCACCGCGTCGAGCCGGGCACCGCCGGCCAGGCGCAGCGCCAGCGGCTCGCGGAGGCTCACCCCGCGCAGACGGCGCCGATCCAGGGTGGTGTGGCGGTGCCGCAGCAGGCCGTGCCCGACGCGCAGCATCCGTCCGTCGTCGGTGACCGACAGGTCCGCGTACAGCAGCACGTAGCGCACGCACGCCGCCAGGCTCGCCACCACGACGAGGACGAGCAGACCGAGCGCGGCGGCGACGAACGGCCCGACGGCCTCGACCGACGACAGCCCACGCTCGACGGTGGCGGACTCACCGAGCCGCTCGGCGAGTCCGTACTGGAAGGCCAGTCCCACCACCGCGGCGACGGTGACCAGCCCGGTGGTCGAGAACGGGGCGTAGCGCACCCAGCCCGGTCGGAACCGGGCGACCTCGGTCTCGGCGGGCACGACCGCCCCGGACTCCTCGGCCGGCGTCCCCGGGTGCGTGCCGAGCAGGGCGTCGCGCAGCGCCGGCACGGCGCCGATCGCCAGGCCGTTCAGCTCGAACCGATTGCGGTCCCGGCCGGCGCCGGTGCGCTGCCCGGTCCCGAGCCGGACCACCGCCAGCCCGAGCAACCGGTGCAGCAGACGCTGCTCGACGTCCACCGACCGGATGCGGCTGCGCGGCACCGACAGCAGCTGACGTTGCAGCAGGCCGCGGCGCAGTTCCACGTGCACCGGCCCGATCCGGTAGGTCGTGGTGAACCAGCGCAACACGCCGATCCCCACCAGCAGTCCGGCCACCGCCAGACCCCAGCCGTGATTGCCGCTGCTGCTGCCGAGCACCACGGACGCCACCAGCACGGGCAGCAGCCGCAGCACCTCCTCGACGGGGTGGATCAGCAGCATCCGCGGATCGAGCCGCAACCACGGCTGCTCGGCCTCGGCGGCGAGGGCGGCGGCGTCGGACCGCTCCGGCGGGACGGGGACGTCGCTCACGTGGCATCCGCCTGGGTGCTGCCGGCGATCGCGGTGAGCCGCGCGGCGGTGGCGTCGGCGACCCCGACGTCGAGGGCGGTGATCTCGACCGCCCCGGCGGACGAGGCGGTGGTGACGGTCACGGTGGCGAGACCGAGCCACCGGTCGATCGGCCCCCGCTCCGTGTCGACGGTCTGGATCCGGGAGATCGGCGCGATCCGGCGCTCCTGGGTGAACCATCCCGAGCGCGTGTACACCGCGGTGTCGGTGATCTCCCAGCGGTGCACCCGATACCGCCACAGCGGCATCACGCCGACGTGCGCGACGGCGAGGACCGCGGTGACCACGGCGGCGGCGACGTGCCAACCCGGATGCCGGCCGGACTCGACGATCGCCCACACCACCTGGGCGGCGACGACCGGTAGCCACAGCAGTGCCGCGCCCACCGCCCACAGCAGCCGCGCTCTCGGGCTGGGGCGCCACGCGGGCTCGGCCATGGTCACCGGCGCCGGCGGGGCAGCCCAGCCGACGGCGGTGGGCGGGGGAGCGTCCCGGGTCACGTGGTTCTCCTCGTCGGTGGTGTCCTGTCGGTTCCAGGCTAAGCTGATCGGCGAGCAGACCCGGCACCGCTGCGACCGGGTTCGGAGTCGACACGAGGAGGAGGACCGCCGTGACCGAATCATCGGAGACCACCGAATTCACAGAAGCGCCCGAGGCGGATCGGATCGAACAGGAGATGCCGGCGGAGGACGAACCGGCCGACGACGAGGTGACCTCGGTGCCACTCGAGGTGGAGCCCGCGGATGCTCTGGAACAGAGCCGGGTCGTCCCGGGCGACGAGGATTATCCGCGCGAGTGAGTCCGCCGGGGACGTGGCCCCGAGGTGGCATGGGTCCGGCGGGTGGCGCATGATCGGCCAATGACCGATTCGACCCACGACGGTGCCACCCCCGCGACGTTGCCCCTGCCCACGGTCCGCGCCGGCGCGGGCGGGCCCGCCTCGTCCGCGACGGATCCGGCGAGAGTGTCGCCGTCGGGCATGCGACGGGCGTTGCGCCGGGCGCGGGACGGGGCGACGCTCAACGTCGACGAGGCCGCGATCCTGCTCTCGGCGCGGGGATCGGACCTCGAGGACCTGTGCGCCTCGGCCGCCCGGGTGCGCGACGCCGGTCTGCTCGCGGCGGGCCGGCCGGGCACGGTCACGTACTCCCGCAAGGTGTTCGTCCCGATCACCCGGCTGTGCCGGGACCGCTGCCACTACTGCACGTTCGTGACCGTGCCGGGCAAGCTGCGCGCCGCCGGGCACGGGATGTACCTCGAACCCGACGAGATCCTCGACATCGCCCGACGTGGATCCGAATTAGGTTGCAAGGAAGCGCTTTTCACGCTCGGTGACCGGCCGGAGGACCGCTGGACCGAGGCGCGGCAGTGGCTCGACGAGCGGGGCTACGACTCGACCCTCGACTATGTGCGCGCGATGGCGATCCGGGTGCTCGAGGAGACCGGGCTGCTGCCGCATCTGAACCCCGGCGTGATGAGCTGGGCCGAGATGTCCCGGCTCAAGCCGGTGGCCCCGTCGATGGGCATGATGCTCGAGACCACGTCGACCCGGTTGTTCACCGAGAAGGGGGAGTGCCACCACGGCAGCCCCGACAAGGATCCGGCGGTGCGCCTGCAGGTGCTCACCGACGCGGGCCGGCTGTCGGTGCCGTTCACCACGGGCATCCTCGTCGGTATCGGCGAGACGCTCACCGAGCGCGCCGAGTCGATCGCGGCGATCCGCAAGTCCCACAAGGCGTTCGGGCACATCCAGGAAGTGATCGTGCAGAACTTCCGGGCCAAGGACGACACCGCGATGCGCGAGCACGACGACGCCGGGATCGACGAGTTCCGGGCCGCCATCGCCGTGGCCCGGCTCGTGCTCGGACCGTCCGTACGCATCCAGGCGCCGCCGAACCTCGTCGCCGCCGACGAGTGCCGCGCGCTGCTCGCCGCGGGCGTCGACGACTGGGGCGGGGTCTCACCCCTGACCCCGGACCACGTCAACCCGGAACGGCCGTGGCCGAACCTGGATCTGCTCGCGCAGCTCAGTGCCGACGCCGGGTTCACCCTCACCGAGCGGATCGCGGCCCAGCCGCAGTACGTCCTGGCGGGACAGCCGTGGATCGACCCGCGGATCGGTGCCCACGTCCGAGCGCTGGCGGACCCGGAGACCGGTCTGGCCCGGGACGTGACCCCGCAGGGACACCCGTGGCAGGAGCCCGACCTCGACTGGGAGTCCAGCGGTCGCGTGGATCTGAACTCCGGGATCGACGTCACCGGTCGCAACACCGAGTACCGCTCCGACCTCGGCAGCGCGTTCGGCGACTGGGACACCGTGCGCGAGCAGGTCCTCGCGCTCGGGGCGCACGCCCCGGTGCGGTTGGACGGGGACGTGCTCTCCGCGCTGCGCGCCGCCGAGAAGGACCCGGCCGGATGTACCGACGCCCAGTACGTCGCCCTCGCGCACGCGGACGGGCCGGGTCTCGAGGCGGTCGTCGCCCTGGCCGACCAGCTGCGCCGCGACGCGGTCGGCGACGACGTCACCTACGTGATCAACCGGAACATCAACTTCACCAACATCTGCTACACCGGCTGCCGGTTCTGCGCGTTCGCGCAGCGCAAGGGCGACGCCGACGCGTTCACCCTGTCCACGTCCGAGGTCGCGGACCGCGCGTGGGAGGCGCACGTCGCCGGCGCAACCGAGGTGTGCATGCAGGGCGGAATCGACCCGGAACTGCCCGTCACCGGTTACGCCGACCTGGTCCGCGCGGTCAAGGAGCGGGTGCCGTCGATGCACGTGCACGCGTTCTCCCCGATGGAGATCGCCAACGGCGTCGCCCGCAGCGGCATGTCGGTGCGCGACTGGCTGACCGAGTTGCGGGAGGCCGGCCTCGACACGATCCCCGGCACCGCCGCGGAGATCCTCGACGACGAGGTCCGCTGGGTGCTCACCAAGGGCAAGCTGCCCACCGCGGAGTGGATCGAGGTGGTCACCACCGCGCACGAGGTGGGGCTGCGGTCCAGCTCGACGATGATGTACGGCCACGTCGACCAGCCGCACCACTGGGTGGGGCACCTGAACGTGCTGCGCGGGATCCAGGACCGCACCGGCGGTTTCACGGAGTTCGTGCTGCTGCCGTTCGTGCACCAGTCGTCGCCGCTGTACCTGGCCGGCGCGTCGCGGCCGGGGCCGACGATGCGCGACAACCGCGCCGCGCACGCGCTGGCCCGGATCATGCTGCACGGCCGGATCGACAACATCCAGACCAGCTGGGTCAAGCTCGGTGTCGCCGGTACGCAGGCGATGCTGCAGGGCGGTGCCAACGACCTCGGCGGCACCCTGATGGAGGAGACGATCTCCCGGATGGCCGGCTCCCAGCACGGTTCGGAGAAGACCGTCGCCGAACTCGAGGCGATCGCCGAGGGGATCGGCCGGCCGGCCCGCCGACGGACCACCGCCTACGCGCCGGTCGACGGGGGCGCCCTGAGCGGGGCACGCCCGTGACCCCCAGGCTGGGCGACGGGGTCGTCGCGGCGGCTCTGGACGCGACCGCAGCCGGTTTCGGACCGCTGTTCGGCCTGGCGTATCTCGACCCGTTCGGGATCAAGGCCCGCACCTTCGGCCCGACGGTGCGGGAGCGGACGGCGGTCGAGCAGGTGCTCGATGCGGCCGCGGCCCTGCTCGACGCCGGTCGCGTGCCGGGCACGGCGGCGTGGGCGGACGCCTCGGAACAGGAGCGGGTGGACTGGTGGATCGGCGGGCTCGGGTCGGTCTCGACGCTGCCCGTCGCGTTCCCGGGGATGCTCGGTGTGCTGGGCCGGATGCTGCCGTTGCAGGACGCCCTCGGCTTCCTCAACCAGGCGGTCGTGCTGCTCGCCGTCGCCCGGGAACGGGGAATCGACGACCGCGACCGTCAGGTACGGATGCTTGCGGCCGTGCTGTGCCGCCGCGATCTGCGCGACGGCGGCGACGCGGGGACGGTGCTGTCGTGGGTGCGGCGTCCCGTGCGGTCGACGATCGACCTGGTCCGGGCGGTGAACGCGGAACTCGCCCGACGTCCGCAGCCGGCCGGTGCGTGGCGTGCGCTCGGGGTACTGCCGCTGGTCGGGGCGCTGGCCGGATACGTCGGTGAACGGGCGGCCCTGTCCCGGGCCGCGGCGGACGGCCAGCAGTGGCTGGGCGCCCACCCGGTACCGGACTAGTCAGGGCACCCTAACTCGGAGGGCGGTGCCCGCGGCGGGGGATACTGGACGGCGACGGACGCGGAGCGCGCCCCGATTCGGCGTGACCGTGCAGGTGGGCGGGCTACCAGAGAGGCAGGGAGAACACCAGTGACGTACACGATTGCGGAACCGTGCGTGGACGTGTTGGACAAGGCGTGCATCGAAGAATGCCCGGTGGACTGCATCTACGAGGGCGGTCGCATGCTGTACATCCATCCGGACGAGTGCGTGGACTGCGGTGCCTGCGAGCCGGTGTGCCCCGTCGAGGCGATCTTCTACGAGGACGACGTGCCGGACGAGTGGAACGCGTACGTCAAGGCCAACGTCGACTTCTTCGACGATCTCGGGTCCCCGGGCGGTGCCGCCAAGCTCGGCAAGGTCGACTACGACCCGCCGTTCGTGAAGGCGCTGCCGCCCATGGGCGAGGAATAGTGATCGGCGGTACCGTGACGCGCACTCGTCGTTCGGTGGCCGCGAGCCTGCCGGACTTTCCGTGGGACTCGCTGACCGCCGCGAAGGAGAAGGCGGCCGCGCACCCGGACGGCATCGTCAACCTCTCGGTGGGTACGCCCGTCGATCCGGTCGCGCCGATCATCCGTGACGCGCTGCTCGCCGTCGCCGAGGTGCCCGGCTACCCGACCACGCACGGCACCGACGAGCTGCGGGCCGCCGCCGTCGGTGCGCTGGCCCGCCGCTACGGCGTCACCGGCATCGACGAGTCCGCGATCCTGCCGGCCGTCGGCACCAAGGAGATGATCGCCTGGCTGCCGAGCCTCCTCGGCCTCGGCGGCAGCGACCTCGTGGTGATCCCCGAGCTGGCGTACCCGACGTACGAGGTGGGCGCACTGCTCGCGGGCACCCGGATCATCCGTGCCGACGGGCTCAACCGGCTGGGACCCGAGGGCGCGGCGCTGGTGTTCGTGAACTCGCCGTCGAACCCCACGGGCAAGGTGCTCGGCCTCGAACACCTGCGCAAGGTGGTGGACTGGGCCCGCAGCCGCGACGCGATCGTCGTCTCCGACGAGTGCTACCTGGGCCTGACCTGGGAGGGTGAGGCGCTGTCCGTCCTGCACCCGAGCGTGTGCGACGGCGACCACACCAACCTGCTCGCCGTGCACTCGCTGTCGAAGACGTCCAACCTGGCCAGCTACCGGGCCGGCTTCGTCACCGGCGACGCCGGACTCGTCGCCGACCTGCTCGAGGTGCGCAAGCACGCGGGAATGATGGTGCCGCTGCCGATCCAGTCGGCGATGACCGCCGCCCTGAACGACGACGCGCACGAGAACGCGCAACGCGAGCTGTACCGCGCGCGCCGCGAGATCCTGCTCGCGGCCGTCCGCGGCGCCGGGTTCACCGTCGACCATTCCGAGGCCGGCCTCTACCTGTGGGCGGGCCGGGGCGAGGAGTGCCGCGCGACGGTCGACTGGTTCGCCGAACGCGGGATCCTCGTGGCACCCGGTGAGTTCTACGGTCCCGGGGGCGTCCAGCACGTGCGGATCGCGCTGACCGCCTCCGACGAGCGGATCGCCGCCGCCGCACGACGACTGGCGTAAGCCGTGCTCGGCGGTGGACCCACCACCGCCGAGCAGCGGAAGCGCTGTTGCCCGAGCAGGATTGCCGTATGCGGGGCGGAGTTCGGCGCTACCCTGGGCCCAGGGAGGCCCCATGGACGCCGTCACTGCAGTTCCTGCGCCGGCCAACGAGCCGGTCCACACCTACGCCCCCGGCAGCCCGGAGCGGGAGCGGATCACCGCCAAGCTCAAGGAGCTCGCGGCCGAACCGGTGGACGTCTCGCACGTCGTCGGCGGCGAGCACGTGCACGGTGAGGGCGATCGCTTCGACATCGTGCAGCCCCACAACCATCGTGCGGTGCTCGGCACGCTGCGCAACGCCACCCCCGCGGACGCGACGGCGGCCGTCGAGGCGGCGACGGCCGCGGCCCCCGCGTGGCGGGAGATGTCGTTCGATGCCCGCGCGGCCGTCCTGTTGCGGGCCGCCGATCTGCTCGCCGGGCCGTGGCGCGAGACCCTCGCGGCCGCGACCATGCTCGGCCAGTCCAAGTCGGTGCAGCAGGCGGAGATCGACGCGCCGTGCGAACTCGTCGACTTCTGGCGGTTCAACGTGCACTTCGCCCGCACACTGCTCGCCGATCAGCCCTCTTCGTCACCCGGCGTGTGGAACCGGATGGACTACCGGCCGCTCGAGGGCTTCGTGTATGCGATCACCCCGTTCAACTTCACCGCGATCGCCGGGAACCTGCCCACGGCGCCGGCGCTGCTGGGCAACACCGTGGTCTGGAAGCCCGCACCGACGCAGTCCCTGGCGGCGTACTGGACGATGCGCCTGCTCGAGGCGGCGGGGATGCCGCCCGGCGTGATCAACCTGATCACCGGGGACGGCCGGGTCGCGTCGGAGGTGCTCCTGCGCGATCGGCGCCTCGCCGGTATCCACTTCACCGGATCGACCCGGACGTTCCAGCATCTGTGGCGGGAGGTCGGGTCCCGTATCGACGGCTACCGCACGTATCCGCGGCTGGTGGGGGAGACGGGCGGCAAGGACTTCGTCCTCGCGCATCCGTCGGCCGATCCGGGCGTGCTGTCCACCGCCCTGATCCGGGGAGCCTTCGAATACCAGGGTCAGAAGTGCTCGGCGGCCTCGCGGGCGTTCGTGCCCCGCTCCCTGTGGCGGCGCATGCGCACCGAGTTCCTCGACGAGGTCGAGAGCCTGACCTACGGCGACGTGACCGATCTGTCGAACTTCGGTGGCGCCCTGATCGACCGGACCGCCTACGAGAAGGTCGTCGGCGCCCTCGAGCGGGCCCGCGACCGCGAGTCGATCGAGATCGCCGTGGGCGGTGGGTACGACCAGTGGGTCGGCTGGTTCGTGCGGCCCACCGTCCTGCTCACCGACGATCCGGGTGACGAGTCGATGTGCACGGAGTACTTCGGTCCGGTGCTGAGCGTGTACGTCTACGACGACGCGGAGCCGGACGCGTGGGCGCGCGTGCTCGACCTCGTCGACCGGGGCGCCCCCTACGCGCTCACCGGTTCGGTGATCGCCGAGGACCGTGCCGCGGTCGAGGAGGCCACCGCCGCGCTGCGGTTCGCGGCGGGCAACTTCTACGTCAACGACAAACCCACCGGCGCGGTCGTGGGGCAGCAGCCCTTCGGCGGGGGACGGGCGTCCGGCACCGACGACAAGGCGGGTTCGCCGTTGAACCTGCTGCGCTGGGTGTCGGCGCGGACGATCAAGGAGACGTTCGTGCCGCCCACCGACTACCGGTATCCCCACATGAAGGGCGGGTGAGGTCCGTGGTCTCGGCGAAACCGGTGCCGTCGCCGCCCGTGCCGTCGCGGGCGTTGCCGCGGCTGGCGTCGAACCCGCTGCGGCCGGTGATCCTCGCGGCGGCCAAGTCGTCGCGCGTCCGGGCGCTGATCACCGCGGCGCCGCCGACCCGGCGGCTCGTCGACCGGTTCGTCGCCGGCGACACCCGCGCCGACGCCTTGGCCGCGACGAAAGCTCTGCTCGACACGGGTCGTTCGGTCAGCATCGACCACCTCGGTGAGGACACCACCGATCGCGCCCAGGCCCGGGCGATCGTCGCGGAATACGAGGCGCTGATCGCCGACCTGGCCCCGTCGGCCGGCACCGGCGCGCCGGTGCCGGCGGTGGAGGTGTCGGTCAAGCTCACCGCCTTGGGCCTGGCGCTCGGCGCCGAAGGTCCCGCCGTCGCGCTCGGGCACGCCCGGCAGATCTGCGCGGCCGCCGCCGAGGCCGGGGTGTGGGTCACCGTCGACGCCGAGGACCACACCACCACCGACGCCACCCTGTCGATCGTGCGGCGGCTGCGGGAGGACTACCCGTGGGTGGGTGCCGTGCTGCAGGCCTACCTGCACCGCACCGAGGCGGACTGCCGGGAGCTGTCCGGCCCGGGGTCGCGGGTGCGGCTGTGCAAGGGTGCCTACCGCGAACCGGCGTCGGTGGCGTACCAGGACGCCGCCGAGGTGAACGCTTCCTATCTGCGCTGCCTGCGGGTGCTCATGGCCGGGCAGGGCTATCCGATGGTGGCGTCGCACGACCCGGCGATCGTGGCGGCCGTGGACCCGCTCGCCGCCGAGCACGCCCGCGGCCCCGACGGATTCGAGCATCAGATGCTGTACGGGATCCGCGACCTCGAACAGCGCCGGCTCGCCGACGCCGGGTACCGCATGCGGGTGTACGTCCCCTACGGGGCGCAGTGGTACGGGTACCTGATGCGGCGGCTCGCGGAGCGGCCCTCGAACCTGAGGTTCTTCCTGCGCTCGGTGGTGTCCCGGGATTGACGACCCCGCGCCGGGAGAGCGGACCCACCGTCGCCGGAACCGGACGCCGGGTACGTCCGCAGGTACATTGACGCCCGTGAGCACCTCCGACGCCGACCCCGGTTCGGTGCTCCTGCTCGTCCTCGTCGCGGCGCTCGCGGTGCTGCTCGCCCAGCGCCGACTCGCGGTGCCGCCGGGACGGCTGCTGTGGCCACCGCCGGTGACGGCGCTCGTGCTGTGGCTCGTCGTCGCGGTCCCGTCACTGCTGCGTCTGGCCGTGCCGTCGCTGCTCGGAACGTTCGGCCGTGATCCGCTGCGGATCCGCGCCGAGGACGAATGGTGGCGGGTGCTGACCTCGGTGCTCGTGCAGGACGGCGGCGTGCTCGGCACCGTCGTCGGCCTGCTTCTCCTCGCCGTCGTCGCGACCGTCGCGGTGCGGGTGTGGGGACCGGGCCGGACGATCGGGTTGTTCGTGGTGAGCCAGCTGCTGTTCGGGCTGTTCACCGCATTCGTCTCCCCGTCGACCGGGGCGGGCAGCTCCGGTGCGTCGTTCGCGGTCGCCGGATCGATCGCGGGCCTGTGGCTGGCGGTCGGTGCCCGCGGAGCCGTGCTCGCCGCCGCCGTCGGCAGCTGCCTGGCCGGCGCGGTGCTGGTGATGGCCGGTGACGGGCACGGTGTGGCCGTCCTCGTCGGTGTGCTGCTCGGTGCGGTGCTCGGGACGGTGGCGCCGCCGCGCCGCGCCGCCCTCTCGGCGGCTGTGCGATCCTGACCGACGTGTCTTCGCTGCTTCGTTCCCTCAACCCTCTGGCCGTCGCGCGCGGCGACGACGTGTCCGACGCCGTCCGCATCGGCGGGCACACGCTCTCGCGCAGTGACATCCTCGGCGCGGCCGGTGCCCTCGCCCGCCGCATCGGCGGAGCCCAGCGCCTCGCGGTGCTCGCCGCGCCGACGGCGACCACGGTGGTCGCGGTGGTGGGCTGCCTGCTGGCCGGGGTCACCGTCGTCCCGGTGCCACCGGACTCCGGTCCCGCGGAACGCGAGCACATCCTGCGCGACTCGGGCGCGCAGGCGTGGCTCGGGGACGCGCCGGACGAGCCCGGCCTTCCCGTGGTGCCGGTGCGGCTGCACGCCCGCGACTGGCACAGCCACCCGGAACCCGACCCGTCCCGCACGGCGTTCGTGCTCTACACCTCCGGCACCACCGGAGCACCGAAGGGCGTGCTGCTGAGCCGCCGCGCGATCGCCGCCGGAATCGATGCCCTGGCCGAGGCATGGGACTGGACCGAACGCGACACCCTGGTGCACGGTCTGCCCCTGTTCCACGTGCACGGCCTGATCCTCGGAGTGCTCGGTCCGTTGCGCGTCGGCAGTCGGCTCGTCCACACCGGCAGGCCCACCCCGGAGGCGTACGCGCAGGCCCACGGCACCCTGTACTTCGGGGTGCCCACCGTGTGGTCGCGCGTGGTCGAGGACGAGGAGTCAGCGAAGGCCCTCAGCGGCGCGCGGCTGCTGGTGTCCGGCAGCGCGCCGCTGCCCGTCCCCGTGTTCGAGCGCCTGCGCGAGCTGACGGGACTCACCCCGATCGAGCGGTACGGGATGAGCGAAACGATGCTGACGCTGAGCACCCGGGTCGACGGGGAGCGCCGTCCCGGATGGGTGGGTACCCCGGTGCGCGGTGTCGAGACCCGGCTGCGCGACGAGCACGGCAACGACGTCCCCCACGACGGCGAGAGCATCGGCGGACTGCAGGTGCGCGGACCGATGCTGTTCGACGGCTACCTCAACCGTCCCGACGCCACCGCCGCGGCGTGGACCCCGGACGGCTGGTTCGTCACCGGTGACGTCGCGGCGATCGACGCAGGTGGGTTCCACCGCATCGTCGGCCGCGAATCGACGGACCTCATCAAGTCCGGCGGGTTCCGGGTCGGGGCCGGCGAGATCGAAACCGTGCTGCTCGGCGATCCGTCCGTGCGGGAGGTCGCGGTGGTGGGAGTCCCCGACGACGACCTGGGCCAGCGCATCGTCGCCTTCGTGGTGCCCGCACCGGGCGGCCCCGCTGTCGACCCGGCCGCGCTGATCGAGCTCGTGGCCCGGCAGCTCTCCGTGCACAAGCGGCCACGCGAGGTGCGGGTGGTGGACACCCTCCCGCGCAACGCGATGGGCAAGGTCCAGAAGAAGCAGCTGCTGACCTGACCCGAGCCCCGACAACCGCTCCGAGTGTGAGCCACGTCGCCGCGGGCCTTGTCCGATTCGCGCAGGACACGTACCTTCCTACGGCAGAGTAAGGTCGTTCTCTTTCCGGAGTCATGGGGGTTCTGCGGAATGTCGGTGTCCGAATTCGGTTCCAGGTCGGGGGTGGCATTCGTCGTCGACGGAAGGCCCGCCTCGGTCCCGCTGCGAGACCTGCGCGCGGTCGCCCGCAAACTGGTCGCGCACTTCGCGGACAACGTCGCGCCGTGTGCCCTGGAGCCGGGCGACACCCTGCGCGGCGACGTCACGGAGATCACCGTCCGGTGCCTGCGCCTGGCGATCCAGGTGCTGGACACGGGCGAGCTGCCGACCGACGCCGATCTGGCGGAGCTGCGCAGCAGCGCCGCCCAGTGGGCGCGCGCGGGATTCCGGCTGGAGTACATGCTGCGGATCTACCACGAGGGCATCCGGCTCGGCTGGGAACTCGTCACCGCCCGGGCCCGGGAGGGCGACGTCGAATCGGTCGCCACGGCGTCGCGGCTGTGGATGGCGCTGCTCGAACACGTCACCGTCGCCGCGACGACCGGGTTCGTCTCCGAGCTCGAGGCGATGCGCCGCAACCGCGACGTCGCGGCCCAGGAACTCGTGACCGCCCTGCTCGGCGGGCAGGACGCCGCCGCCGTCGCGCGCCGGTCCGGGCTCGAGCTGGCCGACCGGTACACGATCCTCGGGGTGCGGCTGGGCCGGCACCCGGACGAGCGCAACCCGCACGTGCGGCCGGAGGTTGTCGCCCGGCGCACCCTGCGGCGGCTCGAGACCGAGCTGGACCGGGTGTGCGACGGCCGGCAGCTGACCATGCTCGGACCCGAGGGCGGCACCGTGCTGCTCGGCGACACCCCGGCCGAGCACATCCGCACCGCGCTCTACGAGCGGGTTGCCCGCGCCGCCGGGGTGCCGGTGACGGTGTCGCTCGTCGAGTCCGACGTCCCGGGCATTCCCGCCGCGGCCCACCAGGCGCACGAACTGCTCGAACTGGTCGGTCACCTGCGCAGGCCCGCAGGCGTGTACCGGATGCAGGACCTGGCCTTCGAATACCAGCTGACCCGGCCCGGGCCGGCCCGTGAGCATCTCGTGCGAGTGCTCGATCCGCTGACCCACGCGCCGGAGCTGGTGGAGACCCTCGAAACCCACATCGACCACGAACTGAGCCGCCAGCGCACCGCCCGGAGCCTGCACGTGCACGCCAACACCGTGGACTACCGGCTCAAGCGCGTCGCGCAGCTCACCGGCTTCGACCCGACCGTCCCCTCCGGGCTGCGCCATCTGCACGCCGCCCTCGTCGCGCGGCGGCTCCAGGCCGGAGCGGACACCGGCGGCTCACCTGGGGACGGCTTGTGAGACCGGACCGTTACGATGTGGCGCAGATCATGACGACGGTGTGTGCCACGCGGCCCCGCACCGGCAGGGGAGGACCATATGGCAGGAGGCCGCCACAGTGCGCGGACGACACGTGACGGCCGATCGACCCGGGTAGTCGTACTCGTCGGTGTGGCGGTGGTGGCGCTCACAGCGGCCGGTGTCGGCGTCGTCCGTGCTCTGGCCGGCGGATGCGACACCGTCGAGCAGTACAGCCTCGCCGTCGCCCCGAGCATCGAACCGGCCGTGAGTTCCGTCCTGTCGGGGCGCGCGGACACGCGGTGCTACGAGTTTACGGTCGACACCGCCGAACCGGGCGACGTCGCCGGGCTGCTCGGCAAGGGAATCGACGCGCCCGACCTGTGGATTCCGGACGCCCGCTGGTGGGCGAGCCGTGCGGCACCGACCGCCGCCGGACCGGTGCAGATGATCGCGGGCGCGGTCGCGAGCACCCCCGCGGTCCTCGTGGGAGCACCTGGGAAGGTTCCGGAGGTGCCCACCTGGCGGGCCGCCCTGGCGATCCCCGATCTGGTGCTGGGCAATCCGCTCCGAACCGGGGTGGCCGCCGCCCCGATCCGGGCGGCGCTGGCCGAGACCCAGGACGATCCCGTCGCGGTCGGCACGGTGCGTACCGCCATGGTGCCCCTGGCCCAGACGGAGAGCAGCCGCACCGAGGAAGCACTAAGCGGTGCGGACCTGCTGACCGCGGTCGGCGCCGACGGCGGTGTCGGAATCTCCACCGAACAGCAGGTGCTGGCGTTCTCGGCGGCGAACGAGTCCGCGCTCGAGACCCGGGTACCGGCCAACGGCAGCATCCTGCTCGAGTACCCGGTGGTGGTGACGTCGCCCGCCCCCGACCGGCACCATCGCGCGACGGACGCCGCCCGGGCACTGGTCGACGTGCTGGGCACGCAGAACGCCCTGGAAGTGCTCCACGACGAGGGATTCCGCGGACCCGACGGCGAGCCGCTGCCCGAAGGACGCGGCATCGGGGGCGTGCCGCTGCTGTCGCTGCGGGACGAGGCGATGGCGGAGGAGGCGCTCGGCGCCTGGTCGTTGCTGGCACTGCCGATCCGCACGCTCGTCGCGGTCGACGTGTCCGGTTCGATGCGGTTCCCGGCCGGCGACGGCACCCGGATGGACCTGACGGTGCGGGCCGCCCTCGCGGGCAACGCGATGTTCCCCGACAGTGTCTCGGCGGGACTGTGGGCCTTCTCGCAGAACCTCGGCGAGGACGGCCAGGACTACGTCGAGCTGGTACCGATCCGGCGGTACGACACCGATGTCGGCGGGCGCACCCAGCGGGAGGTGATGGCGGACCAGGCGGAGAAGGTGCCCGGTCTGGTCGGCGGCGGCACCGGCCTGTACGACACGACTCTCGCGGCGTTCCGTGCCGTCCAGCGGAGTTACGACCCCCGCGCGGTCAACAGTGTCATCGTCCTCACCGACGGTGCGAACGAGGACCCCGACAGCATCTCCGAGGCGCAGCTCCTCGAAATCCTCGCGCGCGAGCAGGATCCGGCGCGGCCGGTGATCGTCGTGACGATCGGCATCACGGAGGACGCGGACGCCCGGACCCTCGCCGAGATCTCCCGGGTGACCGGCGGCTCGAGCTACGTCGCCCGCGACCCCGCGGACATCGCGAACGTCTTCGTCAATGCGCTCGCCGACCGGGGCGAGCGCTGAGATCGCCCGAGTGATTCCGGACTACTGCACTCTCGCGCGGGACCGGCGCTGCCACAGTTGCGACATCGCAGCGATGAACAGGAACAGCACAGCCGTCGAGGCGAGCTGGATCCGGGCGGCGGGGTCGAACAACATGAGCGCGATGAACGCGCCGAGCATGCCGAGGGTGAGCCAGCTCAGATAGGGGAACGCCCACATCCGGACGGTGAGGCGGCCCTCCTGCTCCAGGGTCGGCCGCAGCCGCAGGTGCGAGACGACGACGAAGATCCAGATCGCCAGCAGGGCGGAGCCGACCGCGTTGAGCAGGATGCCGAGGATGTCCTCGGGCAGCCACCAGTTCAGCAGGACCGAGACGAACCCGAAGAACACGGACAGCAGCACGGCGTTGCGGGGGACGCCCGTGCGGGAGAGCTGCGCGAGCACGGCCGGACCGTCGCCGCCCCGGGCGAGGGAGTAGGCCATGCGTGAGGTGCCGTAGACGTTGGCGTTGAAGGCCGACAGCAGCGCGATCACCACGACGAGTTCCATGAAACCCGACACGTACGGCAGGCCGGCGATGTCGAGGACACTGACGAACGGCGAGGTCTCACCGCTCGCGGACGTCCACGGCAGCACCAGCACCATGATCGAGATCGAGCCGAGGTAGAACAGGCTGATACGCCACACGACGGTGCGCACCGCGGTCGCGATGGACCGCTCGGGATCGCGCGACTCGGCCGCGGCGATGGTGACGATCTCGATGCCGCCGAAGGCGAAGGCGACGGCCAGCAGGCCGGCGGCGATGCCGGCGAGGCCGTTGGGGGCGAATCCGTCACCGTCGCCGAGCAGGTGGGTCAGTCCCACCGGCTCGGTGTCCGGCAACAGGCCGAACACCAGCAGCACTCCGATGACGAGGAAGGCGACGATGACCGCGACCTTAAGCGCCGCGAACCAGAACTCGAACTCGCCGAAGTTGGCGACCTTCGCGAGGTTCACCACCGCGAAGAACGTGACGAACACCAGGGCCACGACCCATTGCGGCACACCCGGCAGCCAGCTGCTCACGATCGCCGAGGCGCCGGTGATCTCCACGCCCAGGACCATGATCAGCATGAACCAGTAGAGCCAGCCCATCGTGAATCCGGCCCATTCGCCGATGCCGATGCGGGCGTAGTGGGAGAAGGATCCGCTGGCCGGAAGGGCAGCCCCCATCTCGCCCAGCATGCGCATCACGAAGACGATCATGATGCCGGCGAGGACGTAGGAGACGATCACCGCGGGTCCGGCGGCGGCGATGCCGACGCCGGACCCGAGGAACAGGCCTGCGCCGATCGCGGAACCGAGTCCCATCATCGTCAGGTGCCGGACCTTGAGCCCGTGCTCGAGCTGGTCGGCTTCGGTGAGAGTGTGCTCGGTTTTCGACACGATCGGTTTCTCTGGCTCAGTCGTTGGCGTGCAGCGCCGCGTTCAGTTCGACGCCGGTGCCCTTGGTGGGGACCACCTCGACGGCGCCGCTGACCGAGTTACGGCGCAGCATCAGGTTGGAACGGCCGTTGAGGTCCTTGGCCTTGACGACGGTGCCGTCGGGACCGGTGACCTTCGTGCCGGCAGTGACGTACAGGCCGGCCTCGACGATGCAGTCGTCGCCGAGGGAGATGCCCACACCGGCGTTGGCGCCGAGCAGGCACCGCTTGCCGATGGCGATGACCTCCTTGCCGCCGCCGGACAGGGTGCCCATGATCGACGCACCCCCACCGATGTCGGAGCCGTCGTCGACGACGACCCCGGCGGAGATACGGCCCTCGACCATCGAGTTGCCGAGTGTGCCCGCGTTGAAGTTCACGAAGCCCTCGTGCATGACGGTGGTGCCGGACGCCAGGTGCGCACCGAGACGGACGCGGTCGGCGTCGGCGATGCGCACCCCGGACGGCACGACGTAGTCGACCATGCGGGGGAACTTGTCGACGCCGTACACGGTCACGGGCCCCCGGATACGCAGGCGTGAGCGCACCAGCTCGAAGGTGTCCACGGCGCACGGGCCGTAGTTGGTCCACACGACATTGGCGAGCAGACCGAACACACCGTCGAGGTTGGTGCCGTGCGGCCGGACGAGGCGGTGCGACAGCAGGTGGAGCCGCAGGTAGGCATCGTGCGTGTCGGCCGGCGGCCGGGACAGGTCGGCGATCGTCGTGCGGACCGCGACCTGCTCGACCTCACGTGCCTCGTCGGGGCCGACGAGCAACGCGAAGTCGGAGGGGATGTCCGTGCCCTCGAGCCGGGACGTGCCCGTCTCGGTGAATTCGCCGAGCTCGGGGGCCGGGTACCAGGTGTCGAGAACGGTGCCGTCCGCCGCGATGTTGGCGATGCCTACTGCTGATGCTCCCTGTGCACTCACGGTCGAGAAGCGTACGCGAGGCCGCGTCGTTCTCGCGGACGGCCTGGGAAATCGCCCCACGTATTGTTCTTGCATGTCTGCACCGCACCTGGACCTGCATGCCGATCCGATCGAGCTGACCGCTGCCCTCGTGGACATTCCCAGCGTCTCCCGGGACGAGGCGGTGATCGCCGAGTCCGTCGAACAGGCACTGCGCACCCAGACCGCCGGTTTCGAGATCGTCCGCAGCGGCAACGCGGTTCTCGCCCGCACCCGCCTCGGGCGGCCGAGCCGGGTGCTGCTGGCCGGGCACCTCGACACCGTGCCCATCGCGGACAACGTGCCGTCGCGGCGCGAGGGGGAGTTGCTGTACGGGTGCGGCACGGCCGACATGAAGTCGGGCGACGCGGTGTTCCTGCACCTGGCCGCCACGATCGCCGAGCCGGCGCACGATCTGACCCTGGTGTTCTACGACTGCGAGGAGATCGCCGCGGTGCACAACGGTCTCGGTCGGATCGAGCGGGACCTGCGGGACTGGCTGGACGCGGACGTGGCGATCCTCGGCGAGCCGACGGCCGGCCAGATCGAGGCGGGCTGCCAGGGCACCCTGCGGGTGCAGATCACGGCGAGCGGGACGCGCGCGCATTCGGCGCGGTCCTGGCTGGGGGACAATGCGATCCATCGGCTGGCCCCCGTGCTCGACCGGCTCGCGGCCTACGAACCGCGGTCGGTGGACATCGACGGCTGCGTCTACCGCGAGGGTCTGTCCGCGGTGCGGATCTCCGGCGGCGTCGCGGGCAATGTGGTGCCCGACGCCGCGGACCTCGACGTCAACTTCCGGTTCGCGCCCGACCGCACGGTCGAGCAGGCGCTCGCGCACGTACGGGAGGTGTTCGACGGTCTCGACGTCACCCTCGAGCTCACCGACAGCTCGCCCGGCGCGCTGCCCGGCCTGGCCCATCCCACCGCGGCGGACCTCGTCGCCGCGGCCGGCGGCCGGTTCCGGGCCAAGTACGGGTGGACGGACGTCGCGCGCTTCGCCGCGCTGGGGATCCCGGCGGTCAACTACGGCCCCGGCGATCCGAATCTCGCGCACACCCGGGACGAGCACGTGCCCGTGGGGCAGATCACCGAGGTCGCCGACACGCTGCGCAGGTACCTCGCCGGCTGACGCGCACGGCGTCGGATCGGCAGGCGCGGCCTGCCGCATCCCCTAATCTGAGCGCATGGCGCGCGACACCGACCCCGGATCCCGCGACCGTGCGAGTGCCGACGTGGTGCACCGCGGTCCCGTCCAGCTGCGCCGTGACCGGGTGGCCGAGACCACGACGATGGATCAGCGGCTGCTCGATCGCCGGGGCCCGTCCGACTGGGTGCACACCGATCCGTGGCGGGTGCTGCGCATCCAGAGCGAGTTCGTCGAGGGCTTCGGGGCGCTGGCCGAGGTGCCCCGTGCGGTGGCGGTGTTCGGCTCGGCCCGCACCCCCGCCGACCATCCCGAGTACGCCACCGGACGCGCCCTCGGGGCCGCCCTGGCCGCGGCCGGCTATGCGGTGGTCACCGGTGGTGGGCCGGGGGCGATGGAGGCCGCCAACCGCGGGGCGAGCGAGTCGGGAGGATTCTCCATCGGCCTGGGCATCGAACTGCCGTTCGAGCAGGCCCTCAACGAGTGGGTCGACCTCGGACTGAACTTCCGCTACTTCTTCGCCCGCAAGACGATGTTCGTGAAGTACTCCCAGGCCTTCGTCTGTCTGCCCGGCGGATTCGGAACGCTCGACGAGCTGTTCGAGGCGCTCACGCTGGTCCAGACCCACAAGATCACCCGGTTCCCGATCGTGCTGCTCGGGACGCACTACTGGGCGGGGCTGCTCGAGTGGATCCGGCAGTCGATGATCGGCGAGGGGCGGATCTCGCCGGGCGACCTCGACCTGCTGTATCTGACCGACAGTGTCGAGGAGGCGGTGCAGATCGTCGTCGACGCCCACCGCGGCCAGGACGAGTCGGCGCTGTACGGGGAGGGCGGGTCGTGGTGAGCCGCTTCGGTCCGGCGGAGGGTGTCGGGGGCGAGCGCGCGGTCGAGGCCCGGGCGGTGTGCGTCTACTGTGCCTCCGGTCCCGTCGGGGACTCCTACCTCGAGCTGGCGGCGGCGGTGGGGACCGCCATCGGACGGCGCGGCTGGCAGCTGGTCTCCGGCGGTGGCAACGTGTCGATGATGGGCGCGGTGGCGGAGGCCACCCGGGCGGCGGGCGGGCACACCGTCGGCGTGATCCCCAAGGCGCTGGTGCACCGTGAGGTCGCCGACGTCGACGCGGACGAGCTGATCGTCACCGACACGATGCGCCAGCGGAAGCAGGTGATGGAGGAGCGGGCCGACGCGTTCGTCGCGCTGCCCGGCGGGATCGGCACCCTCGAGGAACTGTTCGAGACATGGACGGCCGGCTATCTGGGTATGCACGCCAAGCCGGTGGTGTTGCTCGATCCGGTGGGGCACTACCGCGGGCTGCTGGACTGGCTCGAGGCGATGGTGCCGACCGGCTTCGTCAACCGCCGCGCTCTCGACGGCCTGCAGCTCACCGAGGACATCGAGGACGCGCTCGACCGGTGCGCCGGGTGAGGGGCTTCCGCATCGCGTCGAGGTTGCTTACTCTGCAGTAAGTTGTTGTCCACCGCCACGAAGGATGCCATGCCCGAGTCCGGTTCGACCATCTCCCTGGTGGGTCTCGCCACCCAGCTCCCGCGAATGCTGCCCGACGTACCGAGCCTGCTGCGCGGCGCGGTGGGCCTGACCCGGCGCCCGGAGGCGCGCGAGACGATCGGGTCGGTGTTCCAACGCCTCGCCGAGCGGAACCCGGACCGGCCGTTCCTGCGCTTCGAGGGTGACGCCCTCAGCTACGGCGACGCCAACGCGCAGGTCAACCGCTACGCGGCCGTCCTCACCGCCCAAGGCGTGCGCACCGGCGATGTCGTCGGCGTGCTGATGAAGAACCGCCCGGAGGCGCTGCTCGTCGCGCTCGCCACGGTCAAGCTGGGCGCCGCGGCGGGCATGCTCAATCACCATCAGCGCGGGGAGGTTCTCGCGCACAGCCTCGGCCTGCTCGACAGCCGGGTACTCGTGGTCGGCGAGGAGTGCGAGGAGGCCCTGGAGTCCCTCGACGGGCCGCCACCGGCCGGGAAGGTGCTGCGCGTCGGCGAACTCGACGACCTCGCCGTCGCGGCCGACTCCGCGAACCCCGCCGTCACCGAGCGCCTGCAGGCGAAGGAGACCGCCTTCTTCATCTTCACCTCGGGCACCACGGGCATGCCCAAGGCCAGCCGGATGACCCACTACCGCTGGCTGAAGTCCATGTCCGGCCTGGGCAGCCTCGGTGTCCGGCTGCGCCGCGACGACACCCTGTACTGCTGCCTGCCGCTCTACCACAACAACGCCCTCACCGTCTCGCTGTCGTCGGTGCTCGCAGCCGGAGCCACGTTCGCGCTCGGCCGCAAGTTCTCCGCCACCGGTTTCTGGGCCGACGCGAAACGCAACGACGCGACGGCGTTCGTCTACATCGGGGAGATCTGCCGCTACCTGCTGAACCAGCCGCCGTCGCCCGACGACCGCGATCACGGCATCCGGCTGATGGTCGGCAACGGACTGCGCGCCGAGATCTGGACCGAGTTCACCGAGCGGTTCGGCATCGCCCGCGTCGCCGAGTTCTACGGCGCGAGCGAGTGCAACATCGCGTTCGTCAACGCCCTGAACCAGCCGCGCACCGCGGGTGTCTGCCCCCTGCCGTACGCCGTGGTCGACTACGACCACGAGACCGGCAAGGCCCTGCGCGGACCGGACGGACGGTTGCGCCGGGTCGGCCGCGGCGAGGTGGGCCTGCTGCTGGCGAAGGTCACCGACCGTGCCCCGTTCGACGGTTACACCGATCCGGAAGCGAGCGAGTCCAAGCTGGTCCGCGACGGCTTCGAGGACGGCGACACCTGGTTCGACACCGGCGATCTCGTTCGCAGTCAGGGCTTCATGCACGTCGCGTTCGTCGACCGTCTCGGCGACACCTTCCGGTGGAAGGGCGAGAACGTCGCCACCACCGAGGTCGAGGCGGCCGTGTCGGCGAGCGAGTCGATCTCGCAGGCGGTGGTCTACGGGGTCGAGATCCCCGGCACCGACGGCCGGGCCGGGATGGCCGCGGTCACGCTCCACGACGGCGCCGAGTTCGACGGTGCCGCGGTCGCGGCGCAGCTGTACCGGACGCTGCCGTCGTACGCGGTACCGCTGTTCGTCCGGGTCGTCGACGAACTCGAGCACACCTCGACGTTCAAGAGCCGCAAGGTGGACCTGCGCAAGCAGGGCTACACCGACACCGGGGACGATCCGGTGTACGTGCTCACCGGGCGGGACGAGGGCTACCGGCCCGCATACGACGGCTACGTCGAGTCCGTCGCCGGCGGCGAGCTGCCGGCCGGCTGAGTTCCGTCGCCGCCGTACCCACGATTCGCGCGGGCGTCCGGAATCCGCCCACGCCGTGCGGTGGGCGGATTCCGGTTCACCGCTCGGATTCGGCCGGCCGGAGTGCATGCCAGGATGGATCCATGACCGCCTCCGCCACCGTCTCGCCGACCCTCTGCGGCCGCCCGGTCGCCACCGACCGGGCCCTGGTGATGGCGATCGTCAACCGCACCCCGGACTCCTTCTACGACCGGGGTGCGACCTTCACCGACGAGGCCGCGATGGCGGCCGTGGACCGGGCCGTGGCCGAGGGCGCGGACCTCGTCGACATCGGCGGCGTGAAGGCCGGCCCCGGTGAGGTGGTCGACGCAGAGGAGGAGACGCGACGGGTGGTGCCGTTCGTCGCGGCGATCCGAGCCCGGCACCCCGGGCTGCTCGTCAGTGTCGACACCTGGCGCAGCGACGTCGCGCGGCGCGCCCTCGCCGAGGGCGCGGACCTGATCAACGACACGTGGGCGGGTGCCGATCCGGAACTGGTGACCGTCGCCGCCGAACTCGGCGCGGGCATCGTCTGCTCGCACACCGGGGGTGCAGCCCCGCGCACCCGGCCGCACCGCGTGCGCTACACCGACGTCGTCGCCGAGGTGACCCGGGAGATCGTCGCCGCGGCCGAGCGGGCCGCGAAGGCCGGAGTGCCCGGCGACTCCATCCTCATCGATCCGACGCACGATTTCGGCAAGAACACCTTTCACGGCCTCGAGTTGTTGCGGCACGTGGACGTTCTCGTAAACACCGGGTGGCCGGTTCTCATGGCGCTGAGCAACAAGGACTTCATCGGGGAGACTCTGGGGGTGGAACTCGCCGACCGGTTGGAGGGCACATTGGCAGCGACAGCACTTGCGGCCGCGGCAGGCGCGCGGATGTTCCGGGTGCACGAGGTGGCGGCGACCCGGCGCGTGGTCGACATGGTGGCCGCCGTCGCCGGCACCCGGCCCCCGGCACGCACCGTCAGGGGGCTGGCATGAGCACGGCGACTACACGGCCGTGGGCCGGGGCCACGGCGGTCACTCAGCCGTCGGCCGGGGCGACGGCGGTCACTCAGCCGTCGGCCGGGGCGACGGCGGTCAACCGGCCCTGGGCCGAGGCGAACAGCTGGGACGAGCCCGGTTGGAGCATCGCCGAACTGGAACGCGCCAAGCGCGGCCGGACCGTATCGGTGGTGCTGCCCGCGCTCAACGAGGAGACGACTGTGGCGGGGGTGGTGGACACCATCCATCCGCTGCTCGGTGGGCTGGTGGACGAGCTGATCGTGCTGGACTCGGGGTCCACCGACCGCACGGCGGAGCGGGCCCGCAGCGCCGGTGCACGCGTGCTGTCGCGAGAAGAGGCGGTCCCGGGTCTGGCCCCCCTGCCCGGTAAGGGTGAGGTGCTGTGGCGGTCGGTTGCGGCCACCACCGGCGACCTGATCGCGTTCGTCGATTCGGATCTGCTCGAGCCCGATCCGGCGTTCGTCCCCAAGCTGCTCGGACCACTGCTCACCGGCGACGGCATCCACCTGGTCAAGGGCTACTACCGTCGCCCGCTCCGGGTCAGCGGCGCCGAGGAGGCCAACGGGGGCGGGCGGGTCACCGAACTGGTGGCGCGGCCCCTGCTCGCGGCGCTGCGACCGGAGCTGACGTGCGTGCTGCAGCCCCTCGGCGGTGAGTACGCCGGGACCCGGGAACTGCTGTCGGCAGTGCCCTTCGCACCCGGGTACGGCGTCGAGATCGGGCTGCTGCTCGACACCTACGACCGGCTCGGCATCGACGCGATCGCCCAGGTCAACCTCGGCGTACGCAAGCACCGGAACCGGCCGCTCGGGGAGCTGGGGGTGATGAGCCGGCAGATCGTCGGCACCATGCTCGCCCGCTGCGGGATCCCCGACTCGGGAGCGGGTCTGACCCAGTTCCTCGTGGACGGTGACGGGTTCGTCCCCGTCACCACGGAGGTCAGTTTGGTGGACCGGCCCCCGGTCGTCACCGTCACCTGACACCCCGTCGTGTCGGGGGCCCGTGCCAAGATCGGTACATGCTGACGGTTCTGCTCTACCTGCTCGTCGTGGTGGTCGTCGGCGCGGTGCTGTTCCTCGTGGCGAGCGCGGTGTTCGGCCGGGGCGAGAGCCTGGCGCCGATCCCACCGGGTGCCACGGCGACGGCGCTTCCGGTCACCGACGTGACCGGCGCGGACGTCCGCGAACTGCGTTTCCAGCAGGTGCTGCGGGGCTACAAGACCGCCGAGGTGGACTGGGCGCTCGACCGGCTCGCGCACGAGATCGACGATCTGCGGGCCCGGCTCACCGCATACGAGGACACCGCATACGAGGACACCGCATACGAGAACACCGGTGGGGACGCTCCGGGCGGCGACGAGGCGGACAGCGGCCGGACCGGCGCATCCGTCGCGGCAGAGGCCGCGGGGGACCGCTCGGACGAGGGGGAGTAGCGATGAGCGAGGATCGGGTGCGTTGTCCGTGGGCAGTGGATCTGCCGGGGTCCACGCTGTACCGGGACTACCACGACGAGGAGTGGGGCAGGGAGCTGCACGGACGCGACGAGTTGTTCGAGCGCCTGGCCCTCGAGGCGTTCCAGTCGGGGCTGTCGTGGCTGACGATCCTGCGGAAGCGGGAGGCATTCCGATCGGCGTTCGCCGGATTCGACGTCGACGTGGTCGCCGGCTACACCGCGGTCGACGTCGACCGCCTGCTCGGTGACGCCGGCATCGTCCGGAACCGGCGCAAGATCGAGGCGGTGATCGCCAACGCCCGGGCAGTGCTCGACCTGCGGGACACGGACCTCGACACGTTGCTGTGGTCGTTCGCGCCGGCGCGGCGCGCCCGGCGTCTGCGCTCGGTGGCGGAGGTACCTGCGGTGACCCCGGAGTCCACGGCGATGGCCCGGGAACTGAAGCGGCGCGGCTTCGCGTTCGTCGGTCCTACCACGGCGTATGCGCTCATGCAGGCCACCGGCATGGTCGACGACCATCTCGCCGAGTGCTGGGTCGATACGGACGTTCGATCAGCTTCCGGCGACATTAGGGCGGAGTCAGCTACCCGGCGGTCGGCCGGATAGGGAAGAATGATGTGACGAGCCTCGTCGATTTCCGGCGAGGCCCCCACGGTAACCCACGCGCGCAAGAGTCGAGCGCAGATTTGGAGGGAGCAGAGGATGGCGGCCATGAAGCCCCGGACCGGGGACGGTCCCCTCGAAGCAACCAAAGAGGGACGAGGAATCGTCATGAGGGTTCCACTCGAGGGTGGCGGACGTCTGGTCGTCGAACTCACGCCGGAGGAAGCTGCAGCGCTCGGCGAAGAGCTCAAGGGCGTCACCAGCTAGGTGTCGGCAGCCGGCGACGTTTCGCCGGTTCCCCCGGGCCCCGCGCGCCACGGTGCGCGGGGCCCGTTGCTGTTCGTACTCCGGTGCTCTGCGTTTCTCGGAAGGACTGCCCGTGCTCGATGCGGTGACCGACCTGCTCGCCTGCCCCCAGTGCGAGCGTGGGCTCGACCTCGACGAGGGCGTCCTGCTGTGCGAGGCCGGGCACAGCTTCGACGTCGCGCGGCAGGGATATGTCAGCCTCCTCACCGGGGCCGCGACGCGGTTCACCGGCGACACCGCGGAGATGATCGCCGCGCGCGCGGACTTCCTCGACGCCGGACACTACGATCCGCTGCTCGGCGCCGTCGCCCGGGCCTGTGCCGAGCACGCCACCGGCGACGACGGTGCCCGCGTCCTCGAAGTGGGTGCGGGCACCGGGAGGTACCTCGCAGCGGTGCTCGACGCGCTGCCGGACAGCCGCGGCGTCGGGCTCGACGTGTCCAAACCCGCGGTCCGGCGCATCGCGCGCAGCCATCCCCGCGTCGGGGCCGTGCTCGCCGACGTGTGGCGGCAACTGCCGATCCGCAGCGGCGTCCTCACCCACGTGCTGTCCGTCTTCGCGCCCCGCAACGCCGCCGAGACGCACCGCGTTCTCGCCCCCGGCGGCGTGCTCGTCGTCGCGGCTCCCACTCCGGCTCACCTGCGCGAACTGGTGACGCTGCCGGGAATGGTCCAGGTGGACGAACGCAAGACCGAGCGGCTCGGGGCGGCCCTGTCCGGCGGGTTCGAGCGACTCGACCGCGCCGACGTGCAGTTCACCTTGGAACTCGACCGTCCGGCACTGGGCCGGCTGGCCGGCATGGGGCCGTCGGGACACCACCTGACGGCCGAACGGCTGGCCGAACTGGTCGCGGGATTGCCGGAGCCGTTCCCGGTGACCGCCTCGGTGACCGTCACCGTGTGGGAGCGCCGCTCGGACTGACCCGTGCTCGGTGCCGCGCTCAGTGCCGCGCGGCTGCGACCTCCTGGTAGACCGCGAGCGTCTGCCGCGCGATCTGTGCCCAGGAGAACTCCGCGATCGCCCGCACCCGTCCGGCCCGGCCCATCTCGGCAGCGAGGGCGGCGTCGCCGGCGACCTCGTTGATCGCCGCCGCCAGCGCCTGCTCGTACGCTCGCGGCTCGTAGGAGTTGTAGTGCACCAGCCGGCCGGTGACCCCGTCCTCGACGACCTCGGGAATACCCCCGACATCCGAGGCGACGACTGCGGTCTCGCAGGCCATCGCCTCGAGGTTGACGATTCCCAGCGGCTCGTACACCGACGGGCATATGAAAACTCTTGCGGCCGAAAGAATTTCACGGACGGATTCGGTGGGGAGCATTTCTCGGACCCAGAAGACGTTGCCGCGCCGGCGCTCGAGTTCGGCCACGGCCTGCTCGGTTTCGGCGGCGATCTCCGGGGTGTCCGGGGCCCCGGCGCACAGCACCAGCTGGATCCCGGGATCGACGTCGTGAGCGGCGGCGATCAGGTGCCCGACACCCTTCTGGCGCGTGATGCGCCCGACGAACGCGACGATCGGCCGGTCGGGATCGACGCCGATCTTCTCCAGCGCGGACGGCGCTCCCGATCCGGCCGGGCCCGGATGCCACACGCCGGTGTCGATGCCGTTGCGCACGACATGCACGCGCGCCGGGTCCACGAACGGATACGCGTCCAGCACGTCGAGGCGCATCCCGGCGCTGACCGCGACGACCGCGTCCGCGTGTTCGACGGCGTTGCGTTCGGACCACGACGAGATGCGGTAGCCCCCGCCCAGCTGCTCGGCCTTCCACGGCCTGCGCGGCTCGAGCGAGTGCGCCGTCAGCACGTGCGGCACGTCGTACAGCTCGGCGGCGAGATGCCCCGCCAGGCCGGTGTACCAGGTGTGCGAATGGACGACGTCGGCGCTGCCGGCGGCGTGCGCCATCCGCAGCTCGGCCGACAGCGTCGTCAGCGCCGGGTTGGCGCCTGCCAGGTCGGGGTCGGGGCCGTGGACGAAGACGCCCTCCCGGGGCGCTCCCATACAGTGCACGTCGACTTCGCACAGCCGGCGCAACTGCGCAACCAGTTCGGTGACGTGCACGCCGGCACCACCGTAGACCTCCGGCGGGTACTCCCGCGTCATCATTGCCACCCGCACCGGATCAAACTATCCGGCGCGTGACGTTCCAGCCACCGATGGGCCTCTTCGCTGGCGGCGGCGGGGGGTGGCGGATAGGTTGACTGTGTGAGGAGCCAGCCCCATGTGCTTGGAATCGTGCTCGCCGGCGGCGAGGGCAAACGCCTGTATCCGCTGACGGCGGACCGCGCGAAACCGGCGGTACCGTTCGGCGGTGCCTACCGACTGATCGACTTCGTGCTCAGCAACCTGGTCAACGCCGGGTTCCTGCGGATCTGTGTGCTGACGCAGTACAAGTCGCACTCGCTGGACCGGCACATCTCCCAGACCTGGCGGCTGTCGGGCTTCACCGGCGAGTACATCACCCCGGTGCCGGCACAGCAGCGTCTCGGTCCGCGCTGGTACACCGGCAGCGCCGACGCCATCCTCCAGTCGCTCAACCTCGTCTACGACGAGGATCCCGAGTACATCGTGGTGTTCGGCGCCGACCACGTCTACCGGATGGATCCGGAGCAGATGGTGCGCCAGCACATCGAGTCCGGCGCAGGGGTCACCGTCGCCGGTATCCGGGTGCCGCGCAGCGAGGCGTTCGCGTTCGGCTGCATCGACAGCGACGAGCAGGGGCGCATCACCCAGTTCCTGGAGAAGCCCGCGCACCCGCCCGGCACCCCGGACGATCCCAACGTCACCTTCGCCTCGATGGGTAACTACGTCTTCACCACCAAGGTGCTGGTCGAGGCGTTGCGGGCGGACTCGGAGAACCCGGACTCCGACCACGACATGGGCGGCGACATCATCCCCGCCCTCGTCGCCCAGGGCGCCGCCCACGTCTACGACTTCAACGACAACGTCGTGCCGGGCGCCACCGAACGTGACCGTGGATACTGGCGCGACGTGGGTACCCTCGACGCGTTCTACGACGCGCACATGGACCTGGTGTCGGTGCATCCGATCTTCAACCTCTACAACCGGCGCTGGCCCATCCGCGGCGCCTCCGAGATGTGGCCTCCGGCCAAGTTCGTCCAGGGTGGTCTCGCGCAGGAGTCGATCGTCGGATCCGGCAGCATCCTGTCCGCCGCCACCGTCCGCAACTCGGTGCTCAGTTCCAATGTCATGATCGAGGACGGCGCCACCGTCGAGGGCAGCGTCCTGATGCCGGGGGTGCGCATCGGCAAGGGGGCGGTCGTGCGGCGCGCGATCCTCGACAAGAACGTCGTCGTCGGCGACGGCGAGATCATCGGCGTCGACCTCGAACGCGACCGGCAGCGCTTCGCCGTCAGCAGCGGCGGCGTCGTCGCCATCGGCAAGGGCGTGTGGATCTGACCGTGCGGGTCCGACCGGGGGGATCCGGCCGTGTGGATCTGTCGGGGGGATCCGACCGTGTGGATCCGTCCGGGGTCCGCCCCCGAGCCTAGAGTTTGGCGGCGCAGAGCAGCCCGTCGCCCACCGGCAGCAGCACCGGGGCGAGACGCTCGTCGGTCACCACCGCCCGGGTGGCCTCCCGGACGGCCAGGACGACGGAGTCGCGTTCGCCGGGGTCGGCCACCCGGCCGCAGAGCAGCGCATGGTGCAGCACGATGGCCCCGCCGGGACGCAGCAGCCGGACCCCTTCCCGGACGTAGTGCGGGTGATCGGCGGGGGTGGCGTCGACGAACACCAGGTCGTATGCGGAGTCGGCCAGCCGGGGCAGCACGTCCAGCGCGCGCCCGTTGATCAGCCGGGTGCGCGACGCCGTGACCCCGGACTCTCGGAACGCGGCTTTGGCGGCGCGCTGGTGTTCGGGCTCGCTGTCGATGGTGGTGAGGACGCCGTCCTCGCGCAGGCCCCGGAGCAGCCACAGCCCGCTGACGCCGGCGCCGGTGCCCACCTCGACGACCGTCCGGGCGTCGAGCATGCGAGTGAACATCGCCAGAGCCGCACCCACCGCTGCCGGGATCGGCTCGGCCCCGAGATCGAGGGCACGTTCGCGCGCCGTGGCGAGGTTCTCGTCCTCTGTGACGTTCTCGACGTGAGCCAGTATCCGTTCGGCATTCGTGTGCACCCCAGTGAGGTTATCGTCGCCGGGGTCCGGTCGCAGGCAGGCGCGCACGGCGGGTGGATTCTCAGGTGATGCTCAGGTTGCTCATATCGGCACCACATCACCGTGCGTGAAGGTGTAGGTAGCACATCAGACCGCACCGACAGGCGATCGCGGGGCCGGGAACAAACCCGGCGTCCACCGTGTTGGACCACGACACCCGATACTCGCGATCACGCGGTCCCGAAGAGGAGGATCCAGCGATCCACATGGCCGATTCCCCACAGCTCCCCAGCCCCGACGTCGAGCCCACGGCCGACGGCGAGCTCACCGGCACGGCAGTGTTCGACGCCACCGGTGACCGTGCGGTGATGCCGTCGTGGGACGAGCTGGTGCGCGAGCACGGCGACCGGGTGTACCGGCTCGCCTACCGCTTGGCCGGGAACGCGCAGGACGCCGAGGACCTCACCCAGGACACCTTCATCCGGGTCTTCCGCTCGTTGCAGAACTACCAGCCGGGCACCTTCGAAGGCTGGCTGCACCGCATCACCACGAACCTGTTCCTCGACATGGTCCGGCGCCGCAACCGCATCCGCATGGAGGCGCTGCCCGAGGACTACGACCGCGTGCCCTCCGCGGGCCCCGATCCCGAGCAGATCTACCACGACGCCAGGCTCGGCGCCGACCTGCAGTCCGCGCTGGACTCGCTGGCGCCGGACTATCGTGCTGCTGTGGTCCTGTGTGACATCGAAGGTCTGTCCTACGAGGAAATCGGTGCCACACTGGGAGTCAAGCTCGGCACGGTACGCAGCCGCATCCACCGCGGACGGCAGGCGCTGCGTGAACACCTGCGCGAGCATGGGAAGGTCGAAGTCGGTCGAGTCGATGCGGGGTAGCCGCCAGGAGGGTTTCATGACGAGGGCACACCCGACCCGCCGGTTCGGTTCCACGGAGCACCTGGCGAGCGAGGCTGTGGCAGCGTACGTGGACGGCGAACTGCGGATGAACGCGTATCTCCGCGCGGCCGAGCACCTGGCCGTGTGCCCGGAGTGCGCCGCGGAGGTCGAGGCGCAGCAGCAGGCCCGTCGCGCGTTGCGTGACGCCGCCCGGATGGCTCCGCCCCCGATGCCGAGCACTCTCCTGGGTGCTCTCGCCGACATCCCGCAGCATCATCGGAACCTGTCCGCGCCCGGTTTCGAGGGCATGCCGGCGGCCGACCGGTACGGGTCGGCTGCGCGACGCTGGCCGATCCGTTGGCGCCGTTGACGGTGCTCGCACCTGTGTGCGCCGTGCTCGGACGGCCGGTAGTGGCGCCCCCGGGGCCGTCGCTGATACGGGTGGCTTCGTCGACGGTGAGTCCATCGGTGATACTGGGCCCATCGGTGATACTGGGCACCGTGACCGACGGACACGGGGGAGACAGGCACGCGTGACAGCGGAATCAGTAGAGTCCGAGCGTCGGGCCGGCTCGTCGGAGACGGACGGCGCCGCCGCGCCGGAGGTGTCGCGCCGTGCCGACGCCCCCCGCCTGCAACCCCGCCCGGTCTACCGCCCGGCCGTCGACGATGCCGCGAACCGCGTCTTCGGCCGGCCGGCCGGCACGACCGGCCCGTTCGGGCGGTCCGCCGAGGAACGCGCCGCCGAGCCGCCGGTCCGTTACGGTGCGCCCACCGATCCGGTGCTGGCCGAGGCATTCGGCCGTCCCGCGGGGACCTCCGAGATTCTGCAGCGGCCCCCCGCCGACCCGGACGGCGAGACCGATGCGGGCGGTCCCGAGCCGGACCCGTGGCGCGACCCCGCGACGAACGTGCGCCTGGGCGCGCCCGCACAGTCCCACGACGAGCGGCCGCTGCCGCCCGCACCGAAGCTCACGCTGCGGGAAGTCCTCTTCGGCGGCCGGATCGAGACCCGCGCCCTCGCGACACTCGCCGCAGTCGCGCTGACCATCGGCATGGTCGGCGGTCTCGTGGTCGCGCTCGTCACGTCCGACACCGGATCCCTCACCAGCCGTAGCGTGACGCTGGCCCAGGTGGATCAGGACGGCGACCTGCCGTCCGGGCAGGTCGCCCGCGTCGCCGACGCGGTGCTGCCCGCAGTGGTCTCGATCCAGGTGACCCTCGGCGAGGAGGCCGGCACCGGGTCCGGTGTCGTCATCGACGGCGCCGGATACATCGTCACCAACAACCACGTCGTCTCGATGGCCGCCACCGCACCGGACGCCAAGATCCAGGTCACGTTCAACGACGGCACGAAGGTGCCCGCCGAGATCGTCGGCCGGGACATCAAGACCGATCTGGCCGTGCTCTCGGTCGACGCGGACAATCTCACGGTCGCCGAACTCGGCCGTTCGGAGGACGTGCAGGTGGGGGAGGACGTGATCGCCGTCGGCTCCCCGCTCGGACTGAGCAAGACCGTCACCCGCGGCATCGTCAGCGCGCTCAACCGCCCGATGCGTCTGGGCGGGCAGGGCACCGACACCGATGCCGTGATCGACGCCGTGCAGACGGACGCCTCCATCAACCCCGGCAACTCCGGCGGCCCCCTCGTCGACGCCGAGGGCCGCGTCATCGGCATCAACTCGGCCATCAAGACCGAGACGGGTGGTTCCGTCGGTCTCGGGTTCGCCATCCCGATCGACGACGTCACCGCCGTCGCCCAGGAACTGATCCGCACCGGCGAGATGCGCCACCCGGAAATCGGCGTCAACACCCGCAGCGTCGCCAACGACGTCGCCAGCGGAGCCGAGGTCGCCAACGTGCAGCAGGGCAGCCCGGCGCAGCAGGCGGGCATCGTCGAGGGCGACGTCATCGTCAAGGTCGGAGACCGCGAGGTGACCAGCGCGGACGAACTGGTCGTCGCCGTCCACGCCCAGGAGATCGGCAAGCCGGTCACGGTGCAGCTCGTGCGTGCGGGACGCCTGGTCGACGTGCAGGTGACCCCGATGTCGGACTGACCGTCCGCTGCCGCTTCCCTGGGAATCCGCTGTGACCTGGGTCCTCCGGGCTGCGGTCCCCGCGTCACCACGTACCCTGGAACGGTGTTCGGCAATATCGGTTGGGGCGAATTCCTGGTCCTGCTCGTCGCGGCGCTCGTGGTCCTCGGCCCCGAGCGGCTGCCCGGTGCGGTGTCCTGGATGACCAGGTCGCTGCGGCAGGTCCGCGACTACGCGTCCGGCGCCAAGGAGCAGTTGAAGGAGGAGCTCGGCCCCGAGTTCGACGACCTGCGCCAACCCCTGTCCGAACTGAACCAACTGCGTGGCATGACGCCGAAGGCGGTCATCACCAAGCACCTGCTGGACGGCGACGACTCGCTGCTCACCGGCAACTTCGACAAGCCCGGCACCAAGCCGGTGAGCAAGCCCGTCCCGCCGCCGTTGACGGCGGGAGAGAAGCCCCCCATCGACTCCGACGCGACCTAGGACGAGGCCGCTGCGCGGCCGGTGTGTCCTTTGGGCGGTCAGGACAGCCCGAAGGACACACCGGCGCCGTAGGCGCCTACAGGTGACGGGTGGTGTCGATCCCCAGCGACATGCCGGCCAGGCCGCGGCGACGCACGGCGAGCTTCTCGGCGATCTCGCGCAGCGCCGTGCCCGCAGGCGAGTCGGGGGCACTGAGGACGATCGGCGTTCCGGCGTCGCCGGCCTCGCGGATCGCCGGATCGAGTGGGATCTGGCCCAGCAGCGGGACGGTCGCGCCCACGGCGCGGGTGAGCCGCTCGGAGACGGCCTGACCGCCGCCCGTGCCGAACACGTCCATCCGGGTGCCGTCGGGCAGCTCGAGCCACGACATGTTCTCCACGACGCCGACGATGCGCTGGCGGGTCTGCAGGGCGATGGAGCCGGCCCGTTCGGCGACCTCGGCGGCCGCCTGCTGCGGCGTGGTGACCACGAGGATCTCGGCGCCGGGGATCAACTGCGCGACGGAGATCGCGACGTCGCCGGTGCCGGGCGGCAGGTCGAGCAGCAGCACGTCCAGATCGCCCCAGAACACGTCGGCGAGGAACTGCTGCAGCGCGCGGTGCAGCATCGGTCCACGCCAGACCACGGGCGTGTTGCCCTGGGTGAACTGGGCGATGGAGATCATCTTCACGTCGTGCGCGATCGGCGGCATGATCATCCGCTCCACCTGGGTGGGCTTGGCGTCGGTGCCGAGCATCCGCGGGATGGAATGGCCGTAGATGTCGGCGTCCAGCACACCCACGGACAGGCCCCGCGCGGCCATGGCGGCGGCGAGGTTGACCGTGACGGAGGACTTGCCGACGCCGCCCTTGCCGGAGGCCACCGCGTAGACCCGGGTGAGTGAGCCGGGCTGGGCGAACGGGATCACCGGCTCGGTGGAGTCGCCGCGCAACGACTTGCGCAGCTCGGTGCGCTGCTCGTCGTTCATGACGTCGAGTTCGACGCGGACCGCGGAGACTCCGGCGACGTCGGCGACGGCCTTGGTGACCCGGTCGGTGATCTCGGTGCGCAGCGGACAGCCGGCGGTGGTCAGGTAGATGCCGACGTCGACGCTGCCGTCGCCGCCGATCTCGATGCTCTTGACCATGCCGAGTTCGGTGATCGGCTTGCGGATCTCGGGATCCTGGACCCGCGCCAGGGCGCTGCGAACGTCGGACTCGCTGACTGCCATGGCATCAATCGTAGGTGGCGCCCGATCAGTGGATGCGCGGCAGGTCCGCCGCGCTGGGGGTGACACCGGTCGAATAGGCGGCCGACCAGGCGAGCACGTTCGCGACGTACGCCATGGAGTTGTTGTAGCGATGGATGGCCTTGGTGGCCTGCGCGAGGTCGTGCATGTTGTTTCCGCCGTCGCACAGGTACTTGGCGGTGGTGAGAGTGGAGTCGTACAGGTTCTGCGGGTCGGCGACGCCGTCGCCGTTGCCGTCGCCGGCGTAGAGCCTCCACGTGGAGGGGATGAACTGCATGGGGCCGACCGCCCGGTCGTAGACGGTGTCGCCGTCCAGGGTGCCGCCGTCGGTGTCCCGGATGACGGCCTGGCCGCGCAGACTGCCGTCGAGGGGCAAGCCGATCACGGGTTCGAGGAGGTTGCCCTTGTCGTCGGCCTTGCCGCCCTTGGCATGGCCGGACTCGACCTGGCCGATGCCGGCGAGCAGCGTCCAGTACATGTTGCAGCCGGGGTTCTCGGCGGCGAGGATCCGCTCGGCGTTCTGGTAGGCGGCGAAGTTGATGCCGGGAATCCCGAGGGGGCCGGGCTGCAGCGGTGCCGGAGCGGCGGGGGCAGGCTCCGGGGCGGGCGCGGGGGCCGCCGCGGGCTCCGCGGTAGGCTCCGGGGCGGTCATGAGGGCGGCCGCGGCGGCGACGTCGCGAGAGACCCCGTCGGCGATGTAGGTGGTCTCGGCCGCCGCAGTCACGGGCTCGGCCACAGCTTCGGTGTCCTGCACGCCGAACAGGGTCTTGGGGCTCGCCCCGGCGCTGGTGGCGGCGGCGACCACGCCGACCGGAACCAGTCCGGTGAGGGCGATGACCGAATTACGGCGGAGCTTGGACTCCGAAGGCTTCCTGTGCCGACCCACTCGATACCTCCTGGGCGCCTTCCCCGAGACGCTTTCGTTACATGGCGGTACCGACCATACAGGAAGCGATGCATTTCCGTTACCCTACTGTGATGTAACGCGCTGAGCTGGGCAGACGCACACAATCGGGGATTACGGCGAGATCGAGGCGTGACCGATCAGGGTGCGGACGGCGGCGGGCACAGCGCCGGGACGAGACACGGCAGCGACGGCAGTACCGGCGCGGCCGGCGGTCCCTCGACAGCCGGCGGTGTCTCGGGAGCCGGCGCGGGGACGGGGACCGGCTCGACCGCGGGAGCCGGGGCCGGCTCCGGTGCGGGTGCCGTCGTGGTCCCGGCCACGGGAGCCGCGACGGTCTCGGCGACGTCGGCGGTGTTCGGCCGGGCCGGAACGGCCGGCGGCGTCGGGGGTGGGACGACGATCCCCGGCGAGACCGCGGCGCCCTTCTCGTAGGCGGCCGACCAGGCCTGCACGTTGGCGACGAACTCCGGCGACGGATCGAACCGGGCAGCCGCCCGCGCGCGGGCGTCGGCCTCGGCGAGGCGCGCGTCGTCCGAGCACAGCCAGGCGCCGGCCGCCAGAGTGGCGTCGAAGACGTTCTGGGGATTCGCGGTGCCGTCCGCGTTGCCGTCGGCGGAGAACTGCGACCAGACCTCCGGAGGCAGCTGCATCGGCCCGAGTCTGCCCGTGCCGGGAGCGACACGCGCGGTCGTGAGCGTGCCCAGCACGTCGGTGCGTCCCGAGTCGGCGTGCTGCGACGTGATCCGGCCGATCGCCGCGAGCAGATGCCATGGCAGCGCACACTCGGGTTCGTCGATCGCAAGCTGCATCTCGGCCGCCCGGTACGCGTAGAGCACCAGCTCCGGGATCGCCAGGGGGCCCTCACCGGCCAGCACCGGTGACGGCTGCCCGGGGGCAACCGTGACCTCGGGCGGAAGATCCGCCCCGGGATTACCGACCGGGTTCCCGGTCCCGCGCACGGGTCGTGGCCCCGCCGGATCCGCCGGTAGCACCCCGACCCCGGCGCTGCCGTCCGCCGCCGTCACGGCGACCGGCTCCGTGTGCTCCGTCGCAGCCACCGGTGCCGGGGACGACGCAACCGCCGCGAACCCGGCACCGAGCACCACCGGCACCGCGATCAGACTCTGCCAGCGCACACAATCACCCCACAGACCTACTCGTCGCGGACCGTCACCCCACCGACACCATCGACAGGCTGTGATGGACGTTACAGCGCGTCACGTCTCAGCGGCGGGGTGGGCGCGGTTTACCGGATGCCGTCGCCGCCGTGTCCTCCTCCTCCGGTTCGATCAGCAACGCGCGCAGATCGTCGAGCTCGCGCCGAAGATAGTCGCGGGTCGCCACCTCGCCGACCGCCAGCCGCAGCGCCGCCAGCTCCCGCGCGAGGAACTCGGTGTCCGCCTTGGTCTGGGCGGCGCGGGCCCGGTCCACCTCGAGCGAGACCCGGTCCCGGTTCTCCTGCCGGTTCTGGGCGAGCAGAATCAGCGGCGCGGCGTAGGCGGCCTGCGTCGAGAACGCGAGGTTCAGCAGGATGAAGGGGTACGGATCCCACTGCAACGTCACGGCGAAGACGTTGAGCAGGATCCACACGATCACCACGACCGTCTGGATGGCGAGGTAGCGGCCGGTGCCGAGGAACCGGGCGATCGATTCGCTGACGCGTCCGACCGCCTCGACGTCGAAGTTGACCCGGAACCGGCCGGTACGGGGAGTGTCGAGGCGCTGCCGGGCCACGGCGGAACGGTCACTCATCGTCGGCCTCCTCTTCGCGCCAGTCCTCGGGCAGCAGGTGGTCGAGCACGTCGTCCACCGTCACGGCACCCAGGAGGTGCCCTTCGTCGTCCAGGACGGGCCCGCACACCAGGTTGTACGTCGCGAAGTACCGGGTGACCGCGGTGAGTGAATCGTCGGGGTCCAGTCGTGGCAGGTCGTTGTCCACGATCCCGCCCACCAGGCCGGCAGGTGGCTCCCGGAGCAGTTGTTGCAGGTGCACGCAGCCGAGATACTTGCCCGTCGGGGTCGCGGTGGGCGGCCGCACGACGAACACCATGGACGCCAGCGCCGGCGTGAGGTCCGGGTTGCGCACCCGGGCCAGCGCCTCGGCCACCGTCGTCGCCGGGGTGAGTACCACCGGCTCGGGGGTCATGAGACCGCCGGCGGTGTCGGGGGAGTGCTCGAGCAACCGCCGCACCGGCTCGGAATCCTCCGGATCCATCAGGCGCAGCAGCGACTCGGCGTCCGAGTCGGGCAGCTCGCCGAGCAGATCGGCGGCGTCGTCGGGGTCCATCGCCTCGAGCAGGTCCGCGGCGCGTTCCACCTCGAGGTGCATCAGCAGATCGGTCTGGTCGTCGGTCGGCAGCTCCTGCACGACGTCGGCGAGCCGCTCGTCGTCCAGGGCGACCGCCACCTCGTGCCGGCGCTTCTCCGGCAGTTCGCGCAGCGCGTTCGCGACGTCGGCGGCACGCATGTCCTCGAACTGCAGCAGCAGCTGCGAAACACCCTGGCCGGGCATGCCGAGGTTGGTGTAGGTCAGCCCGTGCACGTGCTGCCAGTCCACGACATGGATCGCGGACCGCCGGCCCAACCGGCCGCGCTGGGCCCGCACGGCCACGCGCGAGACCACCCAGTCCCGGGTGCGGGTCAGTTCGATGCCGAGGTCGACGACGACCACGTCCACGCCGGCGAGTTCACCCAGCTCGGGATCGTCGACGCGGACCTTCGAATCGAGCACCTGCGCAAGTGCCAGCACCTCGGTCGGTCGCTGCGTGAACCGGCGCAGGCTGACGTTGCCGGTGTTCAGGGTGACGGCCCCCGGCTCGATCGCCGTCACTCGCAGCATCGGCACGAATATTCGCTTGCGCGTCGGCAGTTCGACGACCAGACCGAGCACCCGGGGTTGCTGCCGCCCGATCCGGATGGTGAGCACGACGTCGCGCACCCGGCCGATCGACTCGCCGTCGGGTCCCAGGACCACCAGACCTGCGAGCCTCGCCGCGAATACCTTGCTCACTGCTGCCATGATGGTCAGGCTAGAACGTGCGGTCGTCGATTTCGGAACACGGAGGTCTGCCCAGCCCATGTCGTTCGACTTCAGGCCCCGGAGGTCCGTGCTCGCCGTTCCCGGCAGCAGCCGCAAGATGATCGACAAGGCCAAGGGCCTGCCCGCCGACGAGGTGTTCCTCGATCTCGAGGACGCCGTCTCCCCGCTGGCCAAGGAGCAGGCCCGCACGACGATCGTCGAGGCCCTGAACGAGGGCGGATGGGGCGAGCAGCTGAAGGTGGTGCGGGTCAACGACTGGACGACCGACGCCACCTACCTCGACGTCGCCACCGTGGTGGGCGGCGCCGGCGCGCACCTCGATGCGATCCTGCTGCCGAAGGTTCCCGACGCGAGCCATGTGCAGGCGCTCGACCTGCTGCTGACCCAGGTGGAGAAGGCCCACGGGCTCGAGGTCGGACGCATCGGTATCGAACCGCAGATCGAGGACGCGCTCGGGCTGACCAACATCGACGCGATCGCCACCGCCAGCGCACGGGTGCAGACGCTGGTGTTCGGCCCGGCCGACTTCATGGCGAGCATCAACATGCGCACTCTCGTCGTGGGGGAGCAGCCCGACGGCTACGACCGCGGCGACGCCTACCACCACATCCTCATGACCATCCTCATGGCGGCCCGGGCCCACGGGTTGCAGGCGATCGACGGTCCGTACCTGCAGATCCGCGACGTCGAGGCGTTCCGGCGCTCCGCGCAGCGCACCGCGGCCCTCGGTTTCGACGGCAAATGGGTCCTGCACCCGAGCCAGATCGACGCCGCGAACGAGGTCTTCAGTCCGCGCCAGGAGGACTACGACAAGGCCGAGATGATCCTCGACGCCTACGAGTGGCACACCTCCGCGGCCGGCGGCGCGCGCGGTGCCGCGATGCTCGGGGACGAGATGATCGACGAGGCCAGCCGCAAGATGGCGCTGGTGATCTCGGCGAAGGGCCGGGCGGCCGGAATGACCCGCACCACGAGCTTCGAGCCGCCCCGCTAGGTGGCTGCGCCGCCGGTGTGTCCTTTGGGCCGTGGGAGCAGCCCAAAGGACACACCGGAGAAGGCGGGCAGAATAGACAGGGTGCGCCGGATCGGGGCGCGCAGTCACGAGAAGGAGCCGAAGATGACCAACCCCCTCGGACAGCCGGGACGCGCCACGCCGGGCCTGCCGACTCCGCCGAGCGGCTGGCCGGTCGGTTCGTACACGACCTACGCGGAGGCGCAGCGCGCTGTCGACCATCTCTCGGACCAGTCCTTCCCGGTCGAGGACGTCACCATCGTGGGTGTCGACCTCATGCAGGTCGAGCGGGTCACCGGCCGGTTGACGTGGGCGAAGGTGATCGGCGGTGGCATCGCCTCCGGCGCCTGGCTCGGTCTGTTCTTCGGTCTGCTGCTCGGGATCTTCTCGACCGATTTCCTCGGCCCCCTGCTCGTCGGCATGGTCGGCGGCATCGTCTTCGGTCTGATCTCCACGACGATCCCGTACGCCGCGACGCGCGGCCAGCGTGACTTCTCGTCGACGATGCAGCTGGTGGCCGGCCGCTACGACGTGCTGTGCGCGCCGCGCAACGCGGAACGGGCACGGGACCTGCTCGCCAAGCTCGCGTTGTAGACCGTTCGATCACAGTTCCGTTCCGGGCGGCAGTTGAGTCGCGCGGCGGCGTCCGGTGCGTTACGTTCGCACCAAGTGTGACGGAAGTCACCGTCACGCAGGGCGACGGTCGGAGGCTGCGGTGCGGAGACGGTCGGTGCGGGTCGGACTGGTGGGCGCCGCAGCGGTGCTCGCCCTGTCGTCGGTCGCGGCGTGCGGCAGCGAGTCCGGCGGGACGGTACTGAGCTTCTACACCGCCGCCGACGGCGCGGAGCAGTACGCGGCCGCGGCGGCGAACTGCACCGCCGCCGCCGGCGGCCGGTACACCATCGAGCAGCGCACCCTGCCCAAGGGCGCCGACGACCAGCGGCTGCAGCTCGCGCGGCGCCTCACCGGTGGTGACGACACCCTCGACCTGATGACCCTCGACGTCGTGTGGACGGCCGAGTTCGCCGAGGCGGGCTGGGCGCTGCCGCTGCCGCCGGACGTCGCGGCCGCGGTGTCCGAGGGCACCCTCGCCGGACCGCTGGAATCCGCCACGTGGCAGGGCACCCTCTACGCGGCGCCGCTGAACACCAACACCCAGTTGCTGTGGTACCGCAAGGACCTGATGCCCGGCGGTCGGCCACCGCAGACGTGGGACGAGATGATCGACATCGCGAGCGGGCTCGCGGCCGAGGGCCGTCCCAGCTGGATCGGGGTGCAGGCCCGCCAGTACGAGGGCCTGATGGTGTGGTTCAACACCCTGCTCGCCAGCGCCGGCGGATCGGTCGTGGCCGAGGACGGCACCACCGTCACCGTGGCCGACGGTGACGCCGCGGTGACGGCTCTGGACATCATGAAGCGGGTGGCGACCGCGCCCGGTGCGGACCCGTCGCTGAACCAGTCCGACGAGGCCGCTGCGCGTCTCGGTATGGAGAGCGGCAAGGCCGCGTTCCAGGTCAACTGGCCGTTCGTCTACCCCGGCATCATCGAGAACGCCGAGAAGGGCTTCCTGCCCTTCGTCGACGAGAACGGCAACGTGACCGCCGAGAACACCGGCAACACGGTCCTGACGGTGAACGGCGAACAGAATTTTCTGCCCGCCCCGTATCCGTCGGTGATCCCCGGCCGACCGGCCGAGGTCACGATCGGCGGGTTCAACATCGGGGTCGCCCGCACCACCAGGTATCCCGACCTCGCGTTCGAAGCCGTGCAGTGCCTGCGCAACGAGGAGAATCAGCGCAACAACGCCGTCGACGGCGGTGTCCCGCCGACGCTGGCATCGCTGTACGACGACCCGGAGTTCCAGCAGGCGTACCCGATGTGGCGGGAGGTGCGCGAGAGTCTGGAGAATGCGGCGGTGCGCCCGGTTTCACCTGCGTATCAGAGCATTTCGACGCTGATCACCGCGACTCTCAATCCGGTCGACCGGATCGACCCGCCGCGCACGGTCGACGAACTCGCCGAGCAGGTCCGCAAGGCGGTCAATTCGGAAGGGCTGATCCCGTGACCACCACGCCCGCAACCCGACCCGTCCCCCCGGCCGAGGGCGACCGGCCCGCACCGTCCGAGCGTGGGAAAACCGTTCTGTCCGAAGGTAAGAAGGCCGAACGCCGGCTCGGCCTGTGGCTCGTCGCGCCCGCGGCGCTGATGATGCTCGCCGTCACCGCCTATCCGGTGGGGTACGCGGTGTGGCTGAGCCTGCAGCGGTACGACCTGCGCTTCCCCGACGAGCGTGAATTCGTCGGATTCGCCAACTACGTCTCGGTCCTCACCGACACGTTCTGGTGGCAGGCCTTCTTCGTGACCGCCGGCATCACCGTCGTGTCGGTGGCGATCGAATTCGTCCTGGGTCTGGCGCTCGCGCTGATCATGCACCGCACCATCGTCGGCAAGGGCACCGTCCGCACCGTGGTGCTCATCCCGTACGGGATCGTCACCGTCGCCGCCGCCTACAGCTGGTACTACGCCTGGACACCGGGCACCGGCTACCTCGCGAATCTGCTACCCGAGGGCAGCGCTCCGCTGACCGAACAACTTCCGTCACTGGCGATCATCGTGCTCGCCGAGGTGTGGAAGACCACTCCGTTCATGGCGTTGCTGCTCCTCGCCGGCCTGGCGCTCGTCCCGGACGACCTGTTGCGCGCGTCCCAGGTCGACGGCGCCGGAGCGTGGACGCGGCTGACCAAGATCATCGTGCCGCTGATGAAACCGGCGATCCTGGTGGCGCTGCTGTTCCGCACGCTCGACGCGTTCCGCATCTTCGACAACATCTACGTCCTCACGCGCGGGTCGAACGGCACGGGCTCGGTGTCGATCCTCGGATACGACAACCTGTTCAAGGCGTTCAACCTGGGCATCGGCTCGGCGATCAGTGTCCTGATCTTCCTGTGCGTGGCGATCATCGCGTTCGTGTTCATCAAACTGTTCGGGGCCTCGGCGCCCGGCTCCGATGCGGAAGGGAAGCGGTGATGACGACGACCGAAACCCCGCGGCGCAAACTGAGCTGGTCGGCGGTGAACCTGCTGGTGCTGCTGTACGCGCTCGTGCCGGTGCTGTGGATCGCCAGCCTGTCGTTCAAGCCGGCCGGCACGATCAAGGACGGGCGCTTCATTCCCCAGGAATGGACTCTGGACAACTACCGTGGCATCTTCCGCACCGACGCCTTCACCAGCGCACTGATCAACTCGATCGGCATCGGACTGATCGCCACGGTGATCGCGGTGGTCATCGGCACCATGTCGGCCTACGCGATCGCCCGTCTCGACTTCCCGGGCAAGAAGATCCTCGTCGGTGTCGCACTGCTGATCGCCATGTTCCCGCAGATCTCGCTCGTGAGCCCGCTGTTCGACATCATCCGCAGGCTCGGACTGTTCGACACCTGGGCGGGTCTGATCATCCCGTACATCACCTTCTCCCTGCCCCTGGCGATCTACACGCTCTCGGCGTTCTTCAAGGAGATCCCGTGGGAGCTCGAGAAGGCCGCCAAGATGGACGGCGCCACGCCCGGGCAGGCCTTCCGGAAGGTGGTGGCGCCGCTGGCGGCGCCGGGCATCGTCACCGCCGCGATCCTGGTGTTCATCTTCTGCTGGAACGACCTGTTGTTCGCGATCTCGCTGACGTCCACCGAGCGGTCCATCACCGCGCCCGCGGCCATCGCGAACTTCACCGGCGCCTCCCAGTTCGAGGAGCCCACCGGCTCGATCGCGGCGGCCGCGGTGGTCATCACCATTCCGATCATCGTGTTCGTGCTGATCTTCCAACGTCGCATCGTGGCCGGCCTGACGTCCGGCGCAGTGAAGGGATGACCCAGATGGCAGAAATCGTGCTGGACAAGGTGACCAAGCTCTACCCCGACGGGGCGCGGGCGGTCAGCGACGTGGACATGACGATCGCCGACGGCGAGTTCATCATCCTGGTCGGCCCCTCGGGCTGCGGAAAGTCGACGACGCTGAACATGATCGCCGGCCTCGAGGACATCTCCTCCGGCGAGTTGCGGATCGGCGGTGAGCGGGTCAACGAGAAGGCGCCGAAGGACCGCGACATCGCGATGGTGTTCCAGTCGTATGCGCTGTACCCGCACATGACCGTCCGGGAGAACATCGCCTTCCCGCTCACTCTGGCCAAGGTGCCCAAGGACGAGATCGCACGAAAGGTGGAGGAGGCCGCGAAGATTCTCGACCTGACCGGCCACCTCGACCGCAAGCCGTCGAATCTGTCGGGCGGGCAGCGGCAGCGGGTGGCGATGGGACGGGCGATCGTGCGCAATCCCAAGGCGTTCCTCATGGACGAGCCGCTGTCCAACCTCGACGCCAAGCTGCGGGTGCAGATGCGCACGGAGATCGCCCGGCTGCAGAAGCGCCTGGGCACCACCACGGTGTACGTCACCCACGACCAGACCGAGGCCATGACGCTCGGGGACCGGGTGGTCGTCCTCCGCGGCGGGCTGGTGCAGCAGATCGGTGCCCCGCAGGAGCTCTACGACCGGCCGAAGAACCTGTTCGTGGCCGGGTTCATCGGCTCGCCGTCGATGAACTTCTTCGCCGGCCGGCTCGACGGCGACAGCGTGCGCACTGCGATCGGGGACTTCACGCTCCCGGCCGAGCGGTGGGCGGCCGTGCAGAAGCACGATCCCGGGCGTGACGTCGTCGTCGGCGTCCGGCCCGAGCACTTCGAGGACGCCGCGCTCCTGGACCCGGCGCAGCGCGAGCAGGGCACCACCTTCACGGTCGACATCGACGTGCTCGAATCCATGGGATCGGACAAGTACGCGTACTTCACCGTCGAGTCCCCGCACCTGCATTCGAGCGACCTCGACGATCTGGCAGCCGATGTGGGCGTCGCCGATCTCGCCGGCGGGTCGATGGTCGCGCGGCTGCCCGCCGAGTCCGACGTCGCGAAGGGCCGGCCGGTGCAGCTGTGGTTCGATCCGGCGAAGGTTGCCCTGTTCGACCAGGCGACGGGGGAGAACGTCACCCTCTGAGCGAGGAGTGCATAGTAGGCCGGTGGACCTCGACGACATCGCCGACGAGCTGTACGGGCTCGATCCGGGTGAGTTCACCGCGGCCCGCAACGAGTACGTCGCCCGTGCCCGCGGCGCCGGCGACCGAGAGCTCGCGGCGGCGGTCGGCCGGCTGCGCAAACCGACCGTGTCGGCCTGGCTGGTGAACCTCCTCGTCCGCGAGAAGCCCGAGGAGATCACGGCCCTGCTCGGGCTCGGCGACGCCCTGCGCTCCGCGCAGCGTCAGCTCTCCGGGGCCGAGTTGCGGCGGCTGTCCACCCAGCGACGGCGGGTGATCGGCGCGCTCGAGAAGACGGCCTCCCGTCTCGCGGCCGAGCACGGCCGGCGCGCATCGGAGGCCGCCCTGCGCGAGGTGGGCCAGACCCTGCACGCCGCACTCGCCGAGGCCGAGCTCGCCGAGCAGGTGCGCGGCGGCCGGCTCGAGACACCCCTGGACTACAGCGGCTTCGGACCGGTGGGACTGTCGGTCGTTCCGTCCGCGCCGGAACGGAAGGCCGCCGGCGCGGACGACACCGGGGCGCAGGAGGCCGAGCGCACGCGGCGCGCCCTGGAAGCAGCCGTCGCCGAGGCGGAAGCGGCGCGGAACACCGCCGACGAGGCCCGGTCGGTTGCGGACCGTGCACACGCCGCGGTCGAGGAGCTCGACGAGCACGTCGCGCGGTTGCGCGAGGAGCTGGGCCGGGTCGAGCACCAGCGCGAGTTCGCGCGACGCACCGCCCGGACGGCCGACGAGGACGCCGCGAAGGCCGAGGAGACGGCGCAGCAGGCGGAGGAGGCGGTGCGCGCACTGCAGGAACAGAGTTGAGCGGACGGTGACCGGGGCGGAGGACATCCGGTTTCCCGTCCCGTTCCGGACCGGGAACTCAGCCCCGGCGGACCGTGTCGGCCTGCTCGTTCACGGTGTGCTCCGCCGCGAGACCGGACACCGTGCTCCATTCGGCGGCCAGAGCCGTCGCCTCGACCTCGTCCTCCTCGCGATCGCTCAGAGCGCGCGTGGCCGGCCGCCCGCCGACGAGGACGAGCAGTGCGGCCGCGGCCGCGGCCCCGACGCCCAGCCCGAATGCGGCGACGAATGCGCTCTCGCGGACGACGCCCGTGCCGGGAACGGTCAGCGTGGCCAGCAGCGTCGTCACCACCGCACTGCTCAGTGAACTGCCCACCGTGCGAGCGATGGAGTTGATGCTGTTCGCGACGCCGGTCTGATCGGGACGGACCTCGGCGACGAGCAGCGCCGGCAACGCGGCATAGGCGAGGCTGACGAAGGTGGTCACGAGGATTCCGGAGACGATCAGCTGCCAGCTCCGGTCGTGCACGACCGCCACCAGGGCGAAGCCGGCGATCCCGAGACCGCACGCCCCGATCAGCACCCATCGGGCGTCGAACCGGTGGATGAGCCGGCCCGCGAGTGCCGCGGCAACCACCCCGACGAGCGCGCCGGGCAGCATGTACACCGCCGTCGCCTCGAGCACGGTGGCTCCGAACCCGTATCCGGCGACGGCGGGCGGCGTCTGCACGAAGTACGCCGTCGCGAGGAAGCTGACGAACATGGCCATGCCGACGAGGAACGCGGCGCCGTGCACCACGAACACCGGCCGATCGGTGAGCATCCGCGGCGGCACGAGCGGCTCGTCGACGTGCCGTTCGAAGAGCAGCCACGCCGCGAGCACGGCCAGTCCGAGTGCGGCGCTCCCGAGGGTGGGCGCCGACGCCCATCCCCACGTCCCGCCCTCGGACAGGGCCAGCAGCACCAGCGCCAGCCCGACGGCCAGCAGGGCCGCACCGAGCCAGTCGATCCGTCCGTCCGCGGACCGCGGACGTCGCGGCACGACCAGGAACGCGCTCAGCAACGCGACGGCGTTGAACGCCGCCACCAGCCAGAACACGCGACGATAGTCGCCGCCCGAGACCATCAGGCCGGTGAGCACCATGCCGATCGCTCCACCGACGCCGAGCGTCCCGGAGAACAGGCCCATCGCCCCGATCAACCGCTCCGGCGGCAGTTCGGCCCGCAGCACGGCGATGCCGACGGGGAACAGCGCGAACGACACGCCCTGCAGGACCCGGCCGATCAACAGGAGCGCGAACGAGTCCGCGGCGGCGCACAACAGCGAACCGACGAACACCACGACGAGGACCGTGAGCAGAACCGGGCGTTTGCCGCGCAGATCGGCCAGCCGGCCCAGCAGGGGAGTGGTGACGGCGGCCGCGAGCAGGTTCGCCGTCAGGACCCAGCCCGCGGCGGTCGTGCTCACCCCCAGCTGTTCGCGAATGGTGCCGACGATCGGTACGACGGACGTCTGCATCACGGCGATGGTGGTGACGATGAAGCACAGCACCGGAACCAGCAGCCGCGCACCTCTCGGATCGGACATCGGCTCTCCTCGACGCTGCAACATGAAACTAAATTCAACTAAACATCTACCGGACGCTCGGTTGCCCCGTCCAGGCGCAGGCGCCGACGAGGCCGTGTCGGTCCGCCGTGACAGGGTGTCCACGTGACGCCGCGCACCCTCACCGCCCGTGCTCTCGGCCGCGCCACCCTCGCCCGTCAACATCTGTTGCATCGTGCCGACCTCCCGGTGCTCGACGCGGTCGAGCACCTGCTGGGCCTGCAGGCGCAGGCCCCGACACCGCCCTACTTCGCGCTGTGGGCGCGGTTGCGGCGGTTCCGGCCCGCGGCTCTTGCCGACCTCATAGAGGGACGGCACGTGGTGCGCACCGTACTCATGCGCGGCACGGTCTTCGCAGTCTCGGCCGCCGACGCTGCGGCGCTGCGGGACTGGGTCCAGCCGCTGCTGGACCGGGACCTGACCACCAACACCCAGTACGCAGCCGATCTGGCCGGGGTGGACCTGCGTGAGCTCGCCGCGACGGGTCGCGACCTGCTCGGCGACGGCCCCCGCAGCCTGCAGGAGCTGCGCCCGTTGCTCGCGGAGCGATTCCCCGGCCGCGAGCCGGCCGCGCTCGCCTACGGGCTGCGGAACCTGCTCCCGCTGGTGCAGGTGCCGCCGCGGGGGTTGTGGGGGCGTTCCGGGCAGCCGCGACTCACACCGCTCGAGGAGTGGACCGGTCGCGGACCGGCCCGGCCGGACCCGGCCGTCGTCCTCCGGCGATACCTCGGCGCGTTCGGGCCCGCGAGCGTGCGCGACGCCCAGGCCTGGTCGGGGCTGACGCGGCTCGGGGAGGTGTTCGACCGGCTGCGCCCGTCGCTCGAGGTGTTCCGGGACGAGAACGGCGTCGAGCTGTTCGACCTGCCCGACGCCCCGCGCCCGGATCCGGCGGCACCGGCGCCGGTGCGGATCCTCGCGCCGTACGACAACGTCCTGCTCTCACACGCCGACCGGACCCGGATCGTCTCCGACGAGCACCGTCGCCGGATCGTGACGCAGAACGGCATCGTGCGCTCGGCCGTCCTCGTCGACGGGACGGTCGCCGGAACCGCGAAACTGGCCGTCGCGAAGGACTCGGCCGTACTCGAGGTGACCCCGTGGCGGCGTCTGACGCCCCCGCAGCGCTCGGCGGTCGAGGCGGAGGGACTGCGGCTGGCGCGGTTCGGCGCCGCGACCGCCCCCACGCACGAGGTGCGATTCCCCGCGGGGTAGCGGAGAGGCGTGGCGGCAGCCGTGCGTGGGGGCGGCCGTGCATGGGTACTACTGCGCGGACCGAGCTACGTGCAGGAGAAACAGATGAGCAATCAGACCGGGACGTCCGTCGACCTCGTCGACGCCGTCCGCGAACAGAGCCGCGAGTACACCGGCGGGGAGGACATCCCTCTCCGGGGCTACACGAAGGTCCTCGCCGGCTACAGCACGCTTGTCACCGTCGCGGTGATCGCCGCGGTGGTCACCGGGCGCCGACTGCCGGAGCGGCTGAGCGGGCAGGACCTCGTCGTGCTCGCCCTCGGCACGCACAAGCTGTCGCGCACGGTGACGAAGGACGCGGTGACCAGCCCGATTCGCGCACCCTTCACGCGCTACAAGGGGCAGGGCGGCCCGGCCGAGGTGGCGGAGGAAGTCCGCGGGCCGAGCAACAGTCTCCGGCACAGCCTGGGCGAGTTGCTGAGCTGCCCCTTCTGCTTCGACATGTGGGTCGCGACGTTCTTCACCATCGGAATGGTCTTCGCGCCGCGTCCGACCCGGCTCGTCGCCGGGCTGTTCGCCGCCCTGGCCGGCGCAGACTTCCTCCAGTTCGCCTACGCGAAGGCGCAGCAGAGCGTTCAGTGAGTGCCGCCGTCCGAGGCCGGGCAGGATCGACGCACCGGTTCGGAATCCGCCCATGTCACGGCGTGGGCGGATTCCGAAGTCGCGGGCGGATCGACCGGGCGCATCCTCACCCGGGATCCGTCAGGCGATGTCCGGCTCCGGTTCGGGCTCCGAGTCCTCGGGGCGCAGCAGATCGTGCTCCTCCACCGCCTCGAGCGACAGCGTGCGGTAGCCGTACTCGTCGAACAGCACGGTGATCCGGTCCGGCTCGGCGCTCATCACCTCGCCGGGGCCCCACTGCGCATGCACCACGCGGGTGTGCAGCGGAATCGGCTCGTGAAGACTGTGTTTCGGCGGCTCCGCCCGGTGCTCGGGGATTCCTTCGCGGCAGCAGTCACAGTGGCCGCACGGATCGGGCAGCGACTCACCGAAGTACCCGAGCAGGAACTGCCTGCGGCAGCCACGGGTTTCGGCGTACCCACGCATCATCTCCACGCGCGAGCGGTCCATCCGTTCACCGACTGCGGCCACCTCGGCCGCGCGGCGGACGGCGATCTCCACCTCGACGGTGCGTGCGGTGAGTCCTTTGCGTCCCGAGGAGACCACACCCGCGCGTTCGAGCAGGTTGATCGCATTGGTGAGCGTTCGGCCCTTGGTATCCAGTTCGGCGCGAAGGTCTTTCAGTCGCTTCGGGGACTTCGCGCGCGCCAGTGCAGTGAACGCCCGGCCGAGCAGTTCCTCGTCGGGGCGGTGGGTGGTGAAGAACTTCGCGAGCGACAGGTCCTCGGGCCGGTAGAACAGCAGCGCCTTCGCCGCGAGCCCGTCGCGGCCGGCGCGGCCGATCTGCTGGTAGTAGCTGTCCACGGAATCCGGCGCGGAGGCGTGTGCGACGAACCGCACGTCGGGCTTGTCGATCCCCATGCCGAACGCGGAGGTCGCCACCACCACGTCGAGCTCGTCGTCGAGGAATCCGTGGTGCACCCGCTCGCGCGTGGCCGCCGGCAGGCCGGCGTGGTACGCGGCCGCCCGCAGCCCCCGTTCGGTCAGTTCGGCCGCATAGAACTCGGCGTCCTTGCGGGTTGCGGTGTACACCAGTCCGGGTGTGTCGAGTCCGGCGACGGTCTCGATCACCGCCCGGCGCTTGTCGGCGTCGGTGGTGTACCGCTCGACGGCCAGGTCGATGTTGGGCCGGTCGAAGCCGCTGGCGATGACCACCGGGTCCCGCAGGCGCAGCTCCTCGACGATCTCCTGTCGCACCGGCGGCGACGCGGTGGCCGTGAGCGCCACCACCGGGGGCCGGCCGAGGCGGTCGAGCGCATCGGCCAGGCGCAGGTAGTCGGGCCGGAAGTCGTGACCCCACGCGGACACGCAGTGCGCCTCGTCGACCACCACGAGGGAGACGCGCGCGGCGGCGAGGCGGGCGACCACCTCGTCGTTGGCGAGCTGTTCCGGCGCCAGGAAGATGTACTCCACGGTGCGCTCACGGATCGTCTCCCAGGCGGCTGCGGTCTCCGAAACCCGCTGCCGGGAATTGATCGCGACCGCGTCCGGCGCCGAGGTGGCGTCGAGCCCCGCGATCTGATCGTTCTGCAGCGCGATGAGCGGGGAGATCACCAGGGTGGTGCCCTCGATCAGGAGCGCCGGAACCTGGTAGATCGCCGACTTGCCCGATCCGGTGGCCATCACCGCGAGCACGTCCCGGCCCTGCACCAGCGGTTCCATCGCGTCGAGCTGGCCGGGACGCAGCTCCTCCCAGCCGAACACGCGGCGCGCGGCCGCGCTCAGCTCGGTCCGGACGTCCCGGGTGGTGTCCGCTGCCTCCTGCACGGTCGCCGTCAAGCGCATTCTCCTGTCGTGGGCCCGGTCCTGCCGACCAGGGTACGGAGCGCGGGGGTTTTCCCGCGCGGACCGGCGCCGGCACGTTGCTCGACCGGCCCGGGCGCCCGCGTGTGCGGCGGACGTCCTCGGTGACTGCCGGGGGCATACCTCCGGCGCCGCGGGGTCAAACCGGCCGGGCTGCGCTCACCGGGGGGCCCGCCGCTTCAGCCGCTCGACGATCTCCTCGTTCCACACGTGCCGGCGCACGAGCCGGTAACGTTCGCCGGCCAGCCACAGGTAGGCCTCGGCGTCGGTCCGGGTGCGCAGCATCCCTGCCGCCCGCACCATGTCGACCACGGGCACGAACTCCTCGTCGAACCAGCGCTGCGCCACCACGTCGCGGGTGAGGAACTCGCCCTGCTCCTGCATGAGCCGGAAACCCCACGCCTCGATGCACTCGGCCAGCTCGGCGTAGTCCCACGGGTCCCGGACGGTCACCGCGTCACGCCGGTCGCCCGTGAGCGGCACCCGGCTCAGGAACATCCGGTAGTGGTCCTTCCGCATCAGGTCCGAGTGCTGGGTGACCCCCTCGGGCGAGATCCGGGTGACGATCTCGGTCACGTAGGCGTCGATGGTCGCGTCCCCGCGGGCGTAGGCGATGGAGACGCGGTGGTGTCCGTCCACCACGAAGTGCATCGACCCGACCCGGTACACCGTGATCGGCGGCACCGCCTCGCCCCGCCGACGAGCCGTGGCCAGCTTCTCCCACCGTTGACGCAGCCGGGCCGACGTGGGCCGGAACCGCCGGTCGAAATCCTCGGTGCGGTCCACGCTGCCGACGATCGAGGCCACGTCGATGCTCTGCAGCCCCAGACGCCGTTCCCCGACCCGGCCCAGCGCCCGCACCACGGCGTCGAACGGCAGCACGGTGTTGACGTCCCCGGGTTCGCGGCGCAACCAGGCGATCAGCCGCGCGTACTCGGCGCGCCGGCGCTGCCGGGAGAAGTCGTCGCCGGCATCGGCGCCGGGGAAGCCGGTGTCTCGCACCATGACACGACGGTACCGGCGGACGGGCTCCCGGTTGCCCGGATCGGTGCGGGACGCACCGGCGGCATCGGCCCCGCACCGGGTCTACATTGCAGGGGTGATCGACGCCGTGCTGCCCGCCGTCCGTGCCCATCTCAGCGCCCGCTTCGGGGGCGCCGAGCCGGAGACGGCGTCCGTGACGTTCCTCGGACTCGAACCCATCGAGGTGCTGCGGTTCCGCGTGGAGCAGCCGGACCTGGTGCGGTTCGCGACCCTGGGATGTTCGCGGCATCCGATGGGCGACCCCACCGCGACGGTCGCCGACCCGAACCGGGGGCCGCGCGCCGAACTGATCCTGAGCGTGCGCGGCCTCACCGGCGCTCTGCCGGGGCTGGTCCGCACGCTCGCGACGCTCGCGGCACTGCCCGCGGTGGAGGGTGTCGTCCTCACCGACGACGCCCTGCTCGACCTGGGCGAGCCGTTGTGGGAGGGGGCACCGTTCACCGCGGTGATGCTCGAGCCGAGCGACGTCCCCGAACTGGTCCTGCCCGAGCCCGCCGACCCGGTGCGGTTCTTCGAGGTGATCCCGTTGACGGGCACCGAGGCCGCGTGGAAGCGGCTGCGCGGCGGCGACGCGCTGCGCGAGGCGTGGTCGGAGGCCGGCATCGACGTGCGGGACCCGAACCGCGCCCCAGCCCGCATGTGACGGGCCCGGTCAGCGCGGGACGACGACCCCGATCGGGCCGCCGGCCAGGCAGACATCGAGGTCCGGCGACGCCGAGCGGGCCTGCAGCCCGGTGCCTGCACCCGGCACCCGTGCATAGGCCGTGCCCAGTCCCTCGGTGACCGGCACCCGCACCCGCGGGCCGGCGGGAAACCCCACCTCGATCTCGCCGTCCGCGGAGGCGCGGTAGTTCAGCTGCACCGTCCACTCCCCGCCCACGAGCGCCGTGTCGGCGGGCAGCACGGTCGTCGTCGAGTCGGTGAGCAGATGCCCGCAGTCGGGCGCCGGGCCGGGCAGCACGTGCCGCACCGGGACGAGTTCCGCCGGCACCAGCCGGCCCCGGTCGTCGAGCACCTGCAGTTCGGTGGTGACGTCGCCGATCCCGGCGCGTCCCGGCAGCGACGAGAACACCCGGCTCAGGAGATTGTGGGGGTGGGTGACCGGCAGGAGCACCCACACCGACACGGGATGGTCGAGGATCGGCACGTCGGGGCGTGTGGTGAGCGCGGACTTCGCGGCGGCCAGATAGGCGCCGGTGGGGTTGTCGGACCAGGTGCGGGCGAAGGTCGCCGTGGACCACAGGCAGCTCACCGTGAAGGCCACCGCGCACCCGGCGGCGACGATCCGTCCCGTGGGTGAGGGCCGGGGGTCGTCGCGTGGGCGGGTGCGCAGGATCAGGGCCGCTCCGATCGCGACGACCACGGCGGTGTCGGTGTGGTAGCGCAGGGTCTGGGCCAGTTCGTACGTCGTGTCCGGGCCGAAGCGGGTGCTGATCATCGCGGCCGTCGAGGCCGCCACGTAGGCGGCCGTTGCCGCCCACACCCAGCCCGTGCGCCGGCTGCGCCGCAGCGACCACACCAGGACGGCGAGCACCGCGGCCCAGGCCACCACGACCAGCCCGGTCGGCGGATCCGCCCACGGCGGGCCCGGATTCCAGCGGTCCCATCGCCAGGGTCCGCCCAGCAGCGCCGGCAGCACCCCGAACGAGACACCGTGGTGCGTCAACCCCCGGACCATGTCGGCCGTCGGCGCCCCGAACCGGGACTCGACGAGGGACAGGTACGCCGCCGCCCACGCCGCGAGGACCAGCGACGAGCCGAGCCACAGCGGCGCCGCGCGTCTCGCCGCGGTGCGCACCGCCCGTGGGTGGCCGTCCAGCCCGTACATCAGCGCGACGGTCGCGAAGGCCACCGCCGGAACCAGCACCGACTTCTCGAAGAACAGCAGAGCGACGCCGGTGACCGCCGTCCCGCTCAGCGCGTAGCGGAGCCGGCCGGTGCGCGCCGCACGGATCGCGTCGCCGGCCACCCACGCCATACCCGCCTGCAACGGCAGCGAGTTCAGGCCCGCCGCCCACCACGCGAACGCCGGCAGCGTCAGGGGGGTGAACAGGTAGAACAGCAGCGGGCCGAGCAGTGCCGGCCGCGGCCCGAGCAGCAACCACAGCACGCGCAGCGCGGCCAGCGACGCCAACGCCTGGCCGGTCACCAGCGTCGCGGCCGCCGGCCACCACTGCAGCGGCGCGAAACTCGTGACCACGTCGGCCACCAGGAACGCACCCGGCATGAGATGACCGTCGTGGTCGTAGCCGAGCAACTCGAACGACAGCAGCGGGTGCAGGCCCGCCCGTCCGACCAGAATCAGGTCGTCCCAGTAGAACTGCCCACCGAACGCGAGCACTGAGCGCACCGTCAGCTGCAGGACGATCAGGACGAGGGCCGCCGCGAGCACCCACGTCCCGCGGGGGTGCCCTGCGGAAGCGGCCGGCGCCAGGCGCTCCCGCGCCGCGGTGATCAGAGCCATTTGTTGCGGCGGAAGGTGACGAACAGGCCGACGGTGATCACCACGATCGCCCCGACGACCACGAAGTAGCCGTGCTCCCAGTGCAGTTCGGGCATGTTGTCGAAGTTCATCCCGTAGATCCCGGCGATCATGGTGGGCACGGCCGCGATCGCCACCCACGCCGAGATCCGGCGCATGTCGGTGTTCTGCTGCACCGTCACCTTGGCGATCGCGGCATCGACGAGAGTGCTCAACGTCTCGTCGTAGTCCGCGATGCGCTCGGCCACCTTGGTGTGATGATCGGCGACGTCGCGGAAGTAGCGCCGCACCTCCTTGGGTACCGGGTTGCCGGGGCCGCGGGTCAGCTGGCGCAGCGGCGACGCAAGGGGGAGTACCGCCCTCCGCAGCTCGACGATCTCCCGCTTGAGCAGATAGATCTGCTCCACCGCAATGCGGGTGTCGGGCGTGAACACCAGTTCTTCGAGGTCGTCGATGTCCGGCTGCACGGCGTCGACCACGGCGAGGTACGAGTCCACGACATGGTCGGCAACGGCGTGCAGCACCGACGACGGACCGAGCGCGAGGCGTTCCGGGGCGCCTTCGAGCCGATGCCGCACGTCCGCCAGCCCCGAGTGCTCGCCGTGGCGGACGCTGACGACGAAGTCCCGGCCACAGAAGAGCATGATCTCGCCGGTCTCGACGATCTCCTTGGTCGTGGTCACCGATTCGTGTTCGACGTAGTTCACGGTGCGCAGCACGAGGAACGTCACGTCGTCGTAGCGTTCGAGCTTGGGTCGCTGATGGGCGTGCACGGCGTCCTCGACCGTCAGTTCGTGCAGCCCGAACGTGCGGCCCACGCTCGTCATCTGCTGTTCGTCGGGCTCGTGCAGGCCGAGCCACACGAAGCCGGCGCCTCGTCGGCGCACCTCCTCGAGCGCCGCGTCGTGGGCGTAGCGGCCGGGCAGCCGGACCCCGTCGACGTAGACGGCGCAGTCCACCACGGCCCGCTCCGCGGGGACGCGCAGGGTGGACGCCGGGGCACCGGTCCGGCGCGACGGGTGCGAGGGCAGGTTCGACATCGGTTCCCTTCCGCGCAGCACGCTCCGGCCCGTCCGGGCGGTCGCAGCGTCATGCTAACCCGCCCCGGGCCGCCCGCCGGGGCCGCACGACGGGACCTGACACACTGGTGGGGTGCGTATCGACCTGCATGCCCACTCGCTGGCTTCCGACGGGACCGACTCCCCGGCGGGACTCGTCCGTGCCGCGGCCGACGCCGGGCTCGACGCGGTCGCCCTGACCGACCACGACACGACCGCCGGCTGGGACGCGGCGGCCGACGCGCTGCCTGCGGGGCTGCGGCTGATCCGCGGCATGGAGATGTCGTGCACCGGGCGCGGTGAGGACGGACGGCCCGTCGCGGTGCATCTGCTCGCCTACCTGTTCGACCCGCGGAACGAGGCGTTCGCGGTCGAGCGGGAGCGCCTGCGAGGGGAGCGGGTGGCCCGTATCCGGACGATGGCGGAGCGGATGGCCGACGACGGTCTGCCCGTCGATCCCGAACGGATCGTCACCGCCGCCGGCCCGGTAGCGGGGCGGCCGCACCTGGCGCGCGCCCTGGTGGAGGCGGGGGTCGTGCCGAGCATCGAGGCCGCGTTCGCGGACCTGCTGTCGTCGCGGGGCCGCTACTACGTCACCAAGGCGGACACTCCGCTCTCGGAAGCCGTGCGCATGGTCGCCGACGCCGGCGGTGTCACCGTCGTCGCGCATGCCCGTGCTCGATCCCGCGGCCGGTTGCTCGCACTCGACCACATCGAGGAACTCGCGGAACTGGGTCTCGGTGGCCTCGAGGCGGACCATCCGGACCACGATCCTGCCGACGCGCAGCTCATGCGAGACCTGGCGGCGAAGCTCGATCTGTTCGTCACGGGGTCGTCCGACTACCACGGCGGCAACAAGGCCGTCCCGCTCGGCCGGTACACGACGGACCCCGAGGCGTTCGAGGCGCTGACGGCGCGGGCCACCGGGATCGAGGTGCTCGAGGGATGAGCACCTGGGGCCGCCCGGCGCGCCGCGACGACCGCGCCGCCGGACACGACGACTACTACGACGATCCCGCCTACCGCTCCGGCCGCGACCCCTACGAGACACCCCCGGCGACAGCGTCCCGCGGTGGGACGCCGAGACGGGACGGGTTCGTCGTGCGGGGATTGCGGGCGCTGTCGGGGGTGGTGTGCGGCGCGGTGATCGTCCTGACGGTGGTGGTCTGGGTGGCGCAGTACCTCGGGGACAAGCGGGACTTCCCGGGACCGGGCTCGGCGTCGCTGTCCGCGCACGTCGTCGCGGCGATCGTCGTGACGGCCGCGCAGCTGTTCGCGGACCGTCGGCACGGTCTCGCCGCCGCCGCGGCCGCGGGTGTGGTCTATCTCACGGGTGCGGTCCTGATGTTCACCCAGTGGTGGGGCTGACGTTCGGACCCCGTCCGTTACCGGTTGGTAACCGGTCGAGATCTCGGGCTTTTGCCTCGGAACGACCCCGATCCTCGGGTCGACATTGCGGCTCGGCTGTCCAAACTCACAGGTGAGCGGCGAAAATCGTGAGACATTCGCAAGAAATACCGATTTGATTGTTGGCTTGTGAAGGTGGCAAACTTTTCCCCAATCCGGCGTCGGTGCCACCGCCCCGAAGCCGGACGAAGATGGCAGACCCTGTAGAGGGCTCGTCGCCAGGGCTCACCCGCCTCGGCGCCATCACGCTCCGGAAGTCGTACAGCGTTGTACAGCGGTAACCGTGATCGCGCCCGGAAGCTTCACCGAAATGTCCTTGGCGAAGCACTGCGCCTGAAGTCTGTCGCGCAGCTACTTCGCAGTAACCGGAACCCGAGTGGTTCCGGCTCGAGCAGGAGTGTCATCGTGTCAATCGTGTCTGATGCACCTACCCCCCAGAAGGTCGAGTTGACCGACGAGGAGATCTTCGGCAGCCACGTCGACGGCAAGCTGTCCGTCGAGCTCACGGCACCGCTGGAGACGCAGCGGGACCTGTCGATCGCCTACACCCCCGGCGTCGCGCAGGTCTCCCGCGCGATCGCGGCCGACGAGACGCTCGCCGACCGCTACACCTGGACCAACCGCCTGGTCGTGGTCGTCTCCGACGGCTCGGCCGTCCTCGGCCTCGGTGACATCGGCCCGCGCGCGTCGCTGCCGGTGATGGAGGGCAAGTCCGCGCTGTTCAAGAAGTTCGCCGGCCTGAACTCGATCCCGCTGGTCCTCGACACCAAGGACCCCGACGAGATCGTCGAGACGCTGATCCGGCTGCGGCCGAGCTTCGGTGCGGTCAACCTCGAGGACATCTCCGCCCCGCGCTGCTTCGAGATCGAGAAGCGCGTGATCGAGGCGCTGGACTGCCCGGTCATGCACGACGACCAGCACGGCACCGCGATCGTCGCGCTCGCCGCGCTCAAGGGCGCGGCCAAGGTGCAGGGCCGGGAGCTGAGCGGCCTGCGCATCGTCATCTCCGGTGCCGGTGCCGCCGGCGTCGCGGTGGCCAACATCCTGCTCGCCGCCGGTGCGGCGGATGTGACCGTGCTGGACTCGAAGGGCATCGTCTCGGCCGATCGCACCGACCTGAACGAGGTCAAGATCGATCTGGCCGCGCGGACCAACCCCGCCGGCCGGCACGGTGGGCTGATCGAGGCCCTGAGCGGCGCGGACGTGTTCATCGGCGTCTCGGCCGGCACGGTGCCCGAGGAGATCGTGGCGGAGATGGCCGAGGGCGCGATCGTGTTCGCGCTGTCGAACCCGGACCCGGAGATCCACCCGACGATCGCCGCCAAGCACGCCGCGATCGTGGCGACCGGGCGCAGCGACTTCCCGAACCAGATCAACAACGTGCTGGCCTTCCCCGGTGTGTTCAAGGGCGCGCTCGATGCCGGTGCCCGGCGCATCACCGAGGGCATGAAGCTCGCCGCCGCCGAGGCCATCCTCTCGGTCGTCGGTGACGAGTTGGCCGTGGACAAGATCGTCCCGAGCCCTCTCGATCCGCGGGTGGCGCCCGCCGTCGCCGAGGCCGTCGCGGCCGCGGCACGGGCCGAGGGCGTCACCGACTGACGCGATCGACCGCACGCCCCGTCCGGAGCCCGCACCCAGGTTCCGGCCGGGGCGTTCGGCGTTCCGGGGATGCGCGAGGATGGGCAACGTGTGGAACGTGAGGAGCCGGGGACGGCGCGGCGGGGGATTCGGACGGACGGTGGCCGGGCTGACGGTCGCCGTCGCGGTGCTGACCGGGTGCGGCCCGTCGGTTCTCGACGAGTCGGCGGACACCGCCACGGTGGTCGTCGGAGCCGGGGACGGCGTGGCGAGCGAGCTGCTGGCCCGCATCTACGCCGGTGCCCTGGCCGGGAGCGGAACCCGTACCGAACTGCGAACCGGGCTCGGTGACCGTGCCGGGTACCTGGCGGCGCTGGACGCGGCCGAGGTGACCCTCGTGCCGGACTACACCGGCCGGTTGCTGAGGTACTTCGCTCCGGCTGCCCCGGACACGGACGCCGAGGACGTGTTCGAGGCCCTGGCCCGTTCCCTGCCCGAGGACCTGGCGATCACGGATTATGCTGCCGCCCAGGATCGTTCGATGCTGGTCGTGTCCGACGCCACGGCGGAACGGCTCGGCACCACCGAGCTGACCGGAATCCTCGGCCGGTGCGGCGAGCTGACCGTGACGGTGACCGCCGGGTTCGAGACGAACGACGGCCTGGGGGACATGGCCGAAAGAGGTTGCGTCCCAGGTCGCGTCGAAGAAGGCGACGGCGATGTGGCGCTGCGCGCGGTCACGCAGGAGGGGAGCGCGGCCGCGCTGACCACCACCTCGGTCGTCGCGCGCGACGCACCAGGAGTCGCGCTCGAGGACGCACCGGACCGCGCGCCCGGAACCGGGCCGGAGGACGGAACCGTCACGGAGCCACCGGTGTTCACTGCCCAGAACGTCGTCCCCGTATTCCGCAAACACGCGCTGGGGGAACGTCAGCTCGAAGCCCTGAGCCTCGTCGCGGGGGAGCTCACCACCGCCGACCTGGCCGAGATGCTCGGCCGGATCGACGGCGGCGAGGACTCAGCGGCCGTCGCGCAGGCGTGGCTCACCGAGCACGTGTGAACGCAGGAAGCCGCCGAGCTGCGCCACTGCGTCGGCGGCCTCGCCCACCAGCGCGGCCTGCAGATGGGCCACGTGCCACAGGTCGCGCTGCTCGGTGACCGTCACCTCCACCCCCGCGTCGCGGAACTCGCGGGCGAACTCGCTGACCTGTGGGTACAGCATCTCGCCGGTGCCGACGTGGATCAGCGTCGGCGGCAGCCCGTTCAGGTCCCCCCGCAGGGGCGCGTAGCCGGGGTCGGCGGCGTCGTGGCCGCCGAGATACGCGCGGGCCGAGGCCGAGATCCAGGCGGCGTTGAGGACCGTGTCCCGGTCGAACGGGAAGTCGCGCGAGCCGGGGTCGGCCCAGGGGGCGACGAGGCCCAGGGCGGCGGGCCGGACCCCGTGCCGGTCGATCAGCCGTCGCGCCGTCGCGACCGCCAGCCCGCCCCCGGCCGAATCCCCGGCGATGGGGGCGGTTCCCGGGGTCACGCCGTGCTCGGTCACCAGCTCGAGGTACGCCCCGACCGCGTCGTCCAGGGCGGCGGGGTAGGGGTGCTCGGGAGCCAGCCGGTAGTCGAGCACGTAGACCACCGAACCCGAGGCCGCGGCCAGGTACGCGGCCAGGGACCGGTGCGTGGCGGGTGAACCCACCGTGTACGCGCCGCCGTGCAGGTACAGCACCGCGGTGGGACGTTCGGTGGCGCCGACGGTGACGCGCTCGGCCGGCCTCCCCGCGAGTGTGACCTGCCGGACCACCGTGCCCTCGGGCAGGCTCTGGATCGGCGCGACCAGCTCGAGCAGCCGGCGCTGGACGGAGTACGGCAGCCGGGCGTTGAGGGCGAGCCGGTACGCCGGACGCAACGCGGCCCGCACGACGGGCAGGGGGAGCTGTGGCATGACCGCGACCCTAGCCCCTGGGCACGAAGCGGCCACTGACGAATGCGACGACACGCTGGTAGGACGGACCCACCGCGCGCACCCAGGCGTCCAGGAACTTCGCGTCGGCGCCCACGAGTATCCGGGGCCGGCCCTTGCGCACCCCCTCGACGATGGTGCGGGCCGCGTCCTCCGGGCTGGTGCGTGCCAGCTTGCGGTCGAAGAACTGGGCGAAGGACTCCTGGTCGTCGCCGTCCGGGACGGCTGCATTGCGGGCGATCGCGGTCTTGATGCCGCCGGGGTGGACGCAGCTGACCTTGACGGGGTGCCCGGCGATCAGCATCTCCTGGCGCAGGGACTCGGTGAAGCCGCGGACGGCGAACTTCGCGGAGTTGTAGGCGCTCTGACCGGGGATGGACAGCAACCCGAACAGGCTCGAGACGTTGACGACGTGGCCGTCGCCGGACGCGACGACGTGGGGCAGGAACGCCTTGGTGCCGTTGACCACGCCCCAGAAGTCGACGTCCATGATCCGCTCGATGTCCTTGAACTCCGAGCGCTCGAACTCCCCGTGGTAGGCGATGCCGGCGTTGTTGTAGATCTGGTTGACCTGGCCGAAGTGGGCGGCGACGGCCTCGGCGTAGTCGAGCACCGCCTCGCGCTGCGTGACGTCGAGGTGGTCGGCCTTGACCTCGGCGCCGAGGTCGCGGGCCCGGCGCGCGGTTTCCTCCAGCCCGACGGTGTCGACGTCGGACAGGGCCAGCCGGGCGCCGCGCCGGGCGAGCTCGAGCGCCAGAGCGCGGCCGATGCCCGATCCGGCACCGGTGATGACGGCTACCTTTCCTGCGAACTCGCTCACTGTGCTGCCACCTTCCGGGCGTCGGTCTCGTCGGTGTCGCGAACGGCCGACGGCGTCGGCGCCGGGACCGGGGGGAGGTCTGCCGCAGCGACGCTGCGGTAGGCATCCAGATCGAAATGCTTGGTGATGCGGCGGAACTCGAATGTGAAGCTCGGCCACAGGGTGGTGTTGTTACCGTGCTTGTCGAGGTACCAGCTCGCGCAGCCGCCGTTGTTCCACACGCTGCGCTTCAGGGCGGCCTGCAGGTTGCGGTTGTAGTCGTCCTGCACCTCGGGACGCACCTCGACGGTGCCGATCCGATGGCGGTCGATGGTCTCGATCGCGTCCACGACGTAGTTGAGCTGGGATTCGATCATGTACACCATCGAGGTGTGGCCCAGGCCGGTGTTCGGTCCCACGAGGAAGAACAGGTTGGGGAAGCCGGCGACGGCGGCACCCTTGTATCCCTGCATCCCGGTGGCGTCGAAGACGTCGGCGAGGCTGCGGCCGTCCTTGCCGAAGACGCCGGCGAAGGTGGGCGAGTCGGTGACGTGGAAGCCGGTCGCGACGACGATGGCGTCGACCTGCCGGGTGGTGCCGTCGCGGGTGACGATGCCGTCCGCCGTGACCTCCGCGATGCCGTCGGTGACCAGGTCGACGTTCGGCCGGGCCAGCGCGGGGTAGTAGTTGTTCGAGATGAGCATGCGCTTGCAGCCGATCTGGAAGTCCGGGGTGACCTTGCGGCGCAGCTCCGGATCGGCGATCTGGCGGCGGATGTGCGTGCGGGCGGCGAGCTCGAGCGGCTTCATGAACGCCGGTGCCTTGGCGAGACCGACGACCTGTGTCTCGCGGGTGAGGTACTGCAGGGCGCGGGACAGGCGCTGGAATCCGGGCACGTGGCGGAACGCGAGCCGCTCGACGGGCGTGTACTTGCGGTCGGCGCGCGGCAGCACCCACGGTGCGGTGCGCTGGTAGACGTCGAGGTGGGCGACCTTGCCGGCAATCGCGGGCACGATCTGGATCGAGGACGCGCCGGTGCCGATCACGGCGACGCGCTTGCCGCTCAGGTCCGCGTCGTGGTTCCACCGGGCGGAGTGGAAGATCTCGCCCCGGAACCGGTCGATGCCCTCGATGTCGGGCAGCGCCGGTTCGCACAGCGCGCCGACGGCGGAGACGACGATCCGAGCATCGAACGCACCCTTGGTGGTCCGCACGTCCCAGCGGTGGGTGGCGTCGTTCCAGCGGACGGTCTGCACGTCGCAGCCGAAGACGGTGCGGCGGCGCACGTCGTACTTGTCGGCGATCGAAGCGATGTAGGCCTGGATTTCGGGCTGGGGGGAGAAGGACCGCGTCCAGCCCGGGTTCAGGGCGAAGGAGTAGGAGTACAGATTGGACGGAACGTCGCACGCCGCGCCCGGGTACGTGTTGTCGCGCCAGGTGCCGCCGACCTCCGAGCCGCGTTCGAGGACCACGAAGTTCTTGCCGGCCTGCGTCAGCCGGACGGCGGCGCCGAGTCCGGCGAAACCGCTGCCGATGATCAGCGTGTCGACCTGACGCGGGTGCGCAGCGGTGGCGATGGTGTCTGTAACCGGAAGACTCATGTAAATGAGCGTAGGGCCATATTGAGTGGCGGTCAATAGCTGTTGACTGCGATTCAACAAGAATGTTTGCATGGCACCTGTGAAGGGCAACATCGTCAAGCGCACCAGGCTCAGTCCCGCCGAGCGCCGGGCCCAGCTCGTCGACCTCGGCGTGCAACTGCTCGCCGAACGGCCGCTCGAGCAGATCTCTGTGGAGGAGATCGCCGATCAGGCGGGGGTGTCGCGCGGGCTGCTGTTCCACTACTTCGCGTCCAAGCACGACTTCCACGTCGAACTCGTCCGGCACACCAGCCGCGACATGCTCGAGCGCACCGCACCCGACGACAGCCTCGAACCGATGGACATGCTGCGCGGCACGATCGTCGCGTACGTCGACTACGTCACCGACCACCGCGACACCTACCTGTCGATGCTGCGCGGCACCGCGAGCGGGGATCCGGACATGCGGCAGGTGTTCGAGGACACCCGCACCGCAATGGTCGAACGCACCGTCGCGCACCTGCCCCGCATCGGCATCGACGCCGGCCCCGCCGTCGCCCTGGCCGTGCGCGGCTGGATCGCGTTCGTCGAGGACACCACGATCGCCTGGCTGCGAGATCCGCAGCTCACCCGCGACGAGTTCGTGGACCTCGCCGTCGCGGCCCTGCCGGCGCTCGCCCTGGCTGCCGGCGGGCCGAATGTGACATTCGGTCGATCGAATCGACCGGATGTCACATTCGGTCATGACGCTGGGACGTAGGAAACGGCGCGAGCCGGGCCGGCCGCCCCGAAGGGCAAGCGCGACCCGGCTCGTGTGAGAACCGCGGGGTACCGCCGGTGACTACTGACCGAACGCCTTCTCCAGGATCTCCTGCTGCTCGACAGCGTGCACCTTGCTCGACCCGGACGACGGCGCCGACATCGCGCGGCGCGACACCCGCTTGATGCCCGACAGCTTCTCGGGCAGCATCTCCGGCAGCGCCAGGCCAAGGAACGGCCACGCGCCCTGGTTGGCCGGCTCCTCCTGCACCCAGAAGAACTCGTGCGCGTTCGGGTACCGGTCGAGTGCCTCGGCGATACGGCGGCGCGGCACCGGGTACAGCTGCTCGATCCGCAGGATCGCGACGTCGTCCCGCTTCTCCTTGTCCTTCTTGGCCTTCAGCTCCCAGTAGAGCTTGCCGGAGGTCAGCAGGACGCGGGTGACCTTCTCGCGGTCGCCGCCGTCGCTCTCGTACAGCGGCTCCTCGAACACCGAGCGGAACTTGCCGCTGGTGAAGTCCTCGAGGTTGCTGAGCGCGGCCTTGTTGCGCAGCATCGACTTCGGCGTGAACACCACCAGCGGACGGCGGATCCCGTCGAGGTGATGCCGGCGCAGCAGGTGGAAGTAGCTCGCCGGGGTGGACGGCATGGCCACCGTCATCGAACCCTCCGCACACAGCTGCAGGAACCGCTCGATGCGGCCCGAGGTGTGGTCCGGGCCCTGGCCCTCGTGGCCGTGCGGCAGCAGCAGCACCACGTCGGAGAGCTGGCCCCACTTGGCTTCGCCGGAGGAGATGAACTCGTCGATGATGGACTGCGCGCCGTTGACGAAGTCACCGAACTGCGCCTCCCACAGCACCAGCGCCTCCGGGTTGCCCACGGAGTAGCCGTACTCGAAGCCCAGGCCCGCGAACTCGGTGAGTGCCGAGTCGTACACCATGAACTTGCCGCCCTTGCCGCCCTCGGCAGCGACCTGCTGCAGGGGGGTGTACTCGGCGCCGGTCTTGCGGTCGATGAGCACCGCGTGACGCTGGGTGAACGTGCCGCGGCGCGAGTCCTGGCCGGCCAGACGCACCAGCGCGCCCTGCTCGACCAGCGAACCGAACGCGAGCAGCTCGGCGTACGCCCAGTCGATGTGGCCCTGGCGGGACATCTCGCGACGCTTCTCGACGACAGGCTTGACGCGCGGGTGCACGGAGAAGCCCTCGGGGACGTTCACGAACGCGTCGCCGATCCGCTCGAGCACCGACTTGTCGACGGCGGTGGTCAGCTTCGCCGGCGGCGTCTGGTCGAGCTCGACCGACTCGGACGGCTCCGGCTTGAACTTCTCGAGCTCGCGGACCTCGTTGAAGACCCGTTCGAGCTGGCCCTGGTAGTCGCGCAGCGCGTCCTCGGCCTCTTTGAGCGAGATGTCGCCACGACCGATGAGGGACTCGGTGTAGCTCTTGCGGACGCTGCGCTTGGTGTCGATCACGTCGTACATCGCCGGCTGCGTCATCGACGGGTCGTCGCCCTCGTTGTGCCCGCGACGGCGGTAGCAGATCATGTCGATGACGACGTCCTTGTTGAACTTCTCGCGGAAGTCCACGGCGAGGCGGGCCACCCACACGCACGCCTCCGGGTCGTCGCCGTTGACGTGGAAGATCGGCGCGCCGATCATCTTCGCGACATCGGTGCAGTACTCCGACGACCGCGAGTGCTCGGGGGCCGTGGTGAAGCCGACCTGGTTGTTGACGACGATGTGCACGGTGCCGCCGGTGCGGTAGCCGCGCAGCAGCGCGAGGTTGAGGGTCTCGGCCACGACACCCTGACCGGCGAACGCCGCGTCACCGTGCAGCAGCAGCGGCATGACGGTGAAGCCGCCCTCACCCTTGTCCAGGATGTCCTGCTTGGCGCGCACGAGGCCCTCGAGGACCGGGTTGACGGCCTCGAGATGCGACGGGTTCGCCGTGAGCGAGACGTTGATGTCGTTGTCGCCGAACATCTGGATGTAGTTGCCCTCGGCGCCGAGGTGGTACTTCACGTCGCCGGATCCGTGGGCAGCGGCCGGGTTCAGGTTGCCCTCGAACTCGGTGAAGATCTTCGAGTACGGCTTGCCGACGATGTTGGCCAGCACGTTCAGGCGGCCGCGGTGCGGCATCGCGATGGCGACCTCGTCGAGCTGGTGCTCGGCGGCCTGGTCGATGATCGCGTCCATCATCGGGATGACCGACTCGGCGCCCTCGAGCGAGAACCGCTTCTGGCCGACGTACTTGGTCTGCAGGAACGTCTCGAACGCCTCGGCGGCGTTGAGGCGGCTGAGGATGTACTTCTGCTGCGCCACGGTCGGCTTGACGTGGTGCGCCTCGACGCGCTCCTGCAGCCACTGCTGCTGCTCGGGGTCGAGGATGTGGGTGTACTCCACGCCGACGTGGCGGCAGTAGGCGTCGCGCAGCACCGACAGCACGTCGCGCAGCTTCATGCGCTGCTGCCCGTGGAACCCACCGACGTTGAACTCGCGGTCGAGGTCCCACAGGGTCAGGTCGTGCGTGGTGACGTCGAGGTCCGGGTGGGACCGGAACTTGTCCTTGACGAACTGCAGCGGGTCCGTGTCGGCCATCAGGTGGCCGCGGCTGCGGTAGGCGGCGATCAGCTCGAGGACGCGGGTGCTCTTGTCGACGGCGCCTTCCGGCACGTCCTTGCGCCAGCGGACCGGCTCGTAGGGGATGTGCAGCGTGTGGAAGATCTCGTCGTAGAAATCGTCGCTTATGAGCAGGTTGTGGACGGTCCGCAGGAAGTCGCCGGACTCCGCGCCCTGGATGATGCGGTGATCGTAGGTGGAGGTCAGCGTCATGAGCTTGCCGACACCGAGCTCGGCGATGCGCTCGTCGGAGGCGCCCTGGAACTCGGCCGGGTACTCCATCGCGCCGGCGCCGATGATGGCGCCCTGGCCCGGCATCAGCCGCGGCACCGAGTGCACGGTGCCGATGCCGCCCGGGTTGGTCAGCGAGATGGTGACCCCGGAGAAGTCCTCGGCGGTGAGCTTGCCGTCGCGCGCGCGACGGACGATGTCCTCGTACGCGGAGTAGAACTGCGCGAAGTTCATCGACTCGCAGTTCTTGATCGCGGCGACGACCAGCGACCGGTTGCCGTCCTTACCTGCCAGGTCGATGGCCAGACCGAGATTGGTGTGCGCGGGGGTGACCGCGTTCGGCTTGCCGTCGATCTCGGCGAAGTGGCGGTTCATGTTCGGGAACGCCTTGACCGCCTGCACGATGGCGTAGCCGAGCAGGTGGGTGAACGACACCTTGCCGCCGCGGGTACGGGCGAGGTGGTTGTTGATGACGATCCGGTTGTCGACCATCAGCTTCGCAGGGATGGCGCGCACACTGGTGGCGGTCGGGATCGAAAGCGAGGCGTTCATGTTCTTCGCGACGGCAGCGGCAGCGCCACGGAGAACCTTGGACTCTTCCTGGGGGGCCGAAGCGGCGGGCTTCGCGGGAGCCGGCTTGGCGGCGGGCTTCGCGGGGGCCGCCTTGGCGGCTGCCGGCTTGGCGGCGGGCTCGGCCGGCTTCGGAGCGGGCTTGGCCGGGGCGGTGCCGGGCTTGGCCGGGGCGGTGTCGGCCTTCGGCGGGGTGGGGGTGGCCTTCGGCGGAGCCGCGGCCGGGGCGGCCTTCGAGGCGGGAGCGGATTCGGTGGAGGTCGGAGCGGAACTCTGCGCCGGACGCTGGGTCTGCGTGGCACCGTTCGCGCCACCTGCGACCGCCGCCTCCGGGGAGTAGTCCGTCAAGAATTCGTGCCAGCTGGCGTCCACGGACGACGGATCGTCCTGGAACCGCTGGTACATCTCGTCAACCAACCACTGGTTCTGTCCGAACTGGGAAGTAGAGCTGCTGCTCACGGCAGTTGTTCGCCTCGTTTCTTTCTTCGGTACCCGATCGGAGTGCCTATGTATATGAGGCTAGCCCGCGACTGTGACGAACGAAAAAGCTCTGCCACGGTCGAGACCTACCTCACAATCTCTGAGTCGACGGGGTCCCCATCGACGACGGTTCTCGCCAGCCGATTATTCCCTGCCCGCATTTGGGCCGCATCACAGAGGGTCGTGTACACGCCCCCGGCATGACGCAGCGCGTCGTGCGATCCGGTCTCCACGATGCGCCCACCGTCGACCACCACGATCAGGTCGGAGTGGGCCGCGGTCGCCAATCGGTGGGCCACCACCACGGCGGTGCGGCTGCGGGTCACCGACTCGCCCGCCGCGAGTACCGCGCGTTCGGTGCCCGGGTCGAGAGTCGCCGTGGCCTCGTCGAGCAGCAGCAGGTCCGGATCGACGAGTTCGGCCCGGGCCAGCGCGACGAGCTGACGCTGCCCGGCGGACAGGCCCTGCCCCCGCTCGCCGACGGGGTGCAGCATGCCGCCGGGCAGACCGGCGATCATGTCGAGCGCCCCCACTGCGCGGGCTGCCGCCTCGATGTCCGTGCGGTCCGCGCCGGGCCGCCCGTAGGCGATGTTGCTCGCGACGGTGCCGGTGAACAGATGCGCTTCCTGCGGGACGACGCCGAGCCGGGCCCGGTATTCGGGCAGTCGGTAGCCGCGCAGGTCGACGTCGTCCACGCGCACCGAACCGGACGTCGGATCGTAGAACCGGGCCAGCAGTTTGACGATCGTGGACTTGCCGGCCCCCGTGCGTCCGACCAGTGCCACCGTCGAACCGGCCGGGAAGTGCAGGTCCACGCCGGTGAGCGCGTCCGCGTCGGCACCCGCGTAGCGGAACCCGACCTGTTCGAGCCGTACGTCGCCGCGCAGATGTCCCGGGATCGGCACCGTGCCGGTGCCGCCTGTCTCGAGGGAACTCTCGGTCCGCAGCAGGTCACCGATCCGGCGCAGTCCCACCCGGGCCTGCTGATAGCCGTCGAACACCTGCGACAACTGCTGGATGGGGCCGAACAGCAGACCGAGGTAGAGCACGAATGCGACGAGCACGCCCGCGGTCGTCGCGCCCGACGCCACCTCCCGGGCCCCGACGAACACCACCGCCGCCAGCGCGAGGTCGGACAGCAGCGCGATGAACGGGAAGTACAGGGAGATGGCCCGCTGGGAGCGCATCCGGCTGCGCCGGTACGCGTCGGCGCGTTCGGCGAACCGGCGGGCCGCGAATTCCTCGCGACGGTATGCCTGGGCCGCCCGCAACCCGGTGATGTTCTCCTGGAAGTCCGCATTGACCAGCGAGATGCGTTCCCGGGAGACTGAGTAGGCCGTGGACGAGACCCGCCGGAACCACAGTGTCGCGGCGAGCAGCGGCGGCACCACCGCCAGCGCCACCAGCCCCAGGGTGAGGTCGGTGGCGAGCAGGGCGACGGAGATCCCGGCCAGCGTCAGCACGCTCACCACCGCAGTGGACAACCCGGTCTGGATGAACGACGAGAGCGCGTCGACGTCTGTGGTCATCCGGGTCATGATGCGGCCGGACAGTTCCCGCTCGTAGTAGTCCAGACCGAGTCGTTGCAGGTGCGCATAGCTGCGCACCCGCAATCCGAACAGCACCCGCTCACCGGCACGCGCGGTGAGGACGGTGAGCAGCGCGACCACCAGCCACGCCAGCAGCGCCAGCGCGGCACCCACCGCGGTGGCCGCCCACAATCGGCCGGGGTCGCCCGGCGTGACGCCCCGGTCGACGGCGTAGCGCACGATCGACGGGAACGCGATGGACGTCAGCGACTCGACCGCCAGGCACAGCACCACCGCCGCGAGAATCCACCGCACCGGCCGCAGCGTCCGGGACAGACGGAACTCGGGGTCGAATCGGCGCAGCTGTGCCGTGTCCAGTCCCGGTTGCTCGGTGGCCGGGGGCAACGCCTCGACCGCCCGGCGCAGCGCCGGCGTCGGGGCGATCGACCCGAGGGCACCGCTCATCGGGCCGCCACCGCGGCCGCCGCTCGTCCGGCCGCCCGCAGCCGGACCCGCCTGTGGCACCGCCACCCGGGCCACGGCCGGATCGGAGTCCGGCGCTGTCTGCGGCCACAACGCCCCGGCGGCGTGCGTGGTGCGGTCCGGCGCCGGAGTCTCGTCCTCGTCGCCGCTGAGCAGGGCCCGGAACAGCGCATTGCGCGTCTCGAGTTCGTGGACCGTTCCGGAGTCGGCCACGCGGCCGCCGTCGAGCACCGCGACCCGGTCGGCGAGGGAAAGCGTGGACCGCCGGTGCGCGAGGATCAGCGTGGTGCGCTTCGGGCGTGCCCGCAGCGCCGCGAAGATCGCGGCCTCCGTCTCCGCGTCCACGGCCGAGGTCGCGTCGTCGAGAATCAGCACCCGAGGATCGAGCAGCAACGCACGGGCCAGCGCGACACGCTGCCGCTGCCCGCCGGAGAGCGTCAGCCCCCGCTCGCCGACCACGGTGTCGTACCCGTCGGGGAGCGCCTCGACGAACTCGTCCGCGCACGCCGCCCGCGCGGCGGCGCGGATCTCCTCGGCGCTCGCCTCGGGCCGGCCGAGCGCGATGTTCGCGGCGATCGTGTCCGAGAACAGGAACGGCTCGTCGAACACCAGGCTCACCGCCTCGCGCAACTGCTCGGCACGCAGGGCGGCGACGTCGATTCGTTCGCCGTCCGCGGCGGTGACGTACACCGTCCCGGACTCGGGGGCATAGAACCGGGGCAGCAACAGCGACAGCGCGGTCTTGCCGGAGCCGGCGGCGCCGACCACGGCGACGGTCTCGCCCGGCGCCAGTTCGAGATCGAGACCGTCGAGGACGGGCCGGCCGGGCTCGAAGCCGAAGGTCACCGAATCGAGGACCAGCCCGAGCGGTCCCTCCGGCAACGGCACCGGGTGCGGCGGGTCGGCGACGTCGGGTTCGGTGTCGATCACCTCGTACACCCGCTCGACCGCCGCCCGGGAGAGCTGCGCCATGATCACCACCGACGACAGCGTGCGGGTGGTCGCCGTCATCGTCGCCAGGTAGGCGGCGAACGCGAGGAACGTGCCGACGGTGACGGTGCCCTGCAGGGCCAGCCAGCCGCCGAGCGCGATCACGGCGACGAGCCCGAGCTGCGGGATGGCCCCCATCGGGGCGGCGAACGCGGCGTTGACCCGGGCGGCGCGCATGCGCTCGGCGTAGAGGGCGCGACCGTGCTGTTCGAGCTGGTCGACGGCGCGGGCCTCCTGCCCGAATCCCTTGACCACCCGAACCCCGGTGACGGTCTCCTCCACGTGCTGGGCCAGGTCTGCGGCGCGTTGCTGCGCCGACCACGTCGCCGCGAACAGCTTGGGCCGGACGAGGGCCACCACCCCGGCGATCACCGGCACGGTGACGAGAGCGACCAGGGTCAGCAGCGGTGACAGCACCGCCATGATCACAAGTGCCAGCACGAACTGCAGCAGCGCCCCCGCCGACATGGGGACCATCGCGAGCAGACCCTGGACGAGTTGCAGGTCGGTGATGGAGCGCGACACCACCTGCCCGGTGCGGATCTGGTCCTGGCCGCGTCCGTCGAGCCGCTGCAAGGAGGCGAGCAGACCGAGCCGCAGGTCGTGCTGCACGTCGAGGGAGAGCCGGCCGGCGAGCATCCGCCGGCCGTACTGGCACCCGAACCGCACCACCGCGCCCCCCGCGATCGCCGCCGCCGCCAGGCCGATCAGCTGGAGGTCGTGACCCTCCGGGTGGGTGGCGCTGTCGAGTGCCAGCTTGGTCAGCAGCGGGAAGGTGATGTCGATCAGTGCGGCGACGACGGTGACGGTCAGCGCGCCGAGCGCGACGCGGCGGTGCCGCCAGGCCTCCGCGCCCAGCCGACGGATCCAACCGGGGGAACGCGCGTCGTGTGCCATCGTCCTCCGACATTAGCGCCGGCGGCCGACAGGACGAGGGCCGCGGTCACGGCTCTCGGCGATCCGCTCCCGTCGAAGCGGATCCGCTCGGCCCTTCGGAATCCGCACCGTGCGCGACCGGCGCGAATTCGCAACGAGCGGACGAATCCGCGCAGAGGGCCTCAGACGATGTCGCGGGTACGGGCACGCCACCAGCCGAGGCCGCACAGCAGCACCGTCCAGCCGAGCAACCCCAGCGGCGCCGCCGGCCACGTCACGGCCGGGTCCACCTCCTCGGGCAGGTCGATGACCGTGAAGACGGTGTACCAGGTGAGCTGTCCGGGCAGCAGCCGGGCGAGCGCGCCCGCCCCGAGACCGTCGAGGATCAGCGAGACGATCAGTTCCCCGAACGGGATCCAAGCGGTGATCGCCAGGACACTGCCGACCGTCGAACCGGTGAGCAGGCCGAGTCCCGCGCCCATGAGGGCCCACAGCATCGCGGCGAACAGGCCGGCGCCGAGGACCGCGACGACACTGCCCGCCCCCGAGCCGTCGCCGGACAGTCCGCCGCCGAACATCAGGATGGTCAGCATCGACACGGTTTCGGCCACCACGCAGTACAACAGGCCGAACGCGACCGCCGTCGTCAGCTTGGCGGCGATCACCCCGTCGCGGCCGCGGGTGGTCAGGAAGCTGGTGACGATGGTGCGGTGCTGGAACTCGCTGCCCGTGTTGACCACTCCGAACAGGGCCGCGAACAGGAACACCAGCGCGAGTGCGACCGCGACACCGATCGCGGCGGCGGCGGCTTCGGCGAAGTTCTCGCCGACGAGGCCCTCGAGCGTGGTGAGGATCGGCAGGGTCAGAGCCCCCGAGAACAGGCCCACCACCACGGGGGCGATGCCGAGGGTCCACCAGTAGCGCAGGCCCAGGACCTTTCGGAACTCGGCCGTCAGCAACGCAGTCAACGGGGTCCTTCCCAACCGGTCGGCGGATGAGGTTGCCCGGCAGGCGGGAACTGCCCCGGGTAGGGCGGGGGCTGCGGAGACGGCAGTCCCTGCATGCCCCATGCCGGGGCGGCGCCCACGTACTGACCCGCCGTCATCGCCAGGAACACCTGTTCCAGGTCGGCGTGCTCGACGCTCGTCCCGAAGACGGTCACGCCGTGCGCGGCGGCGAGCTCGGTGACGCGCTCGGGTTCCACCCCGACGATCGCGAGCCGCCCGTCGGGCTGCACCTGCGCGTCCGTGTGGCCCGACGCGGCGAGAGCCGTCGCCAGGCGGGCGGGATCGGAGACGGCGACGAGGACCCGGGCGCGGTGCGCATGCCGCAGATCCGCCGTCGTGCCCTGGTGCACGAGCCTGCCGCGGCTGATGATCACCAGACGGTCGGCGGTCTGCTCGACCTCCCGCAGGATGTGACTCGAGATCAGCACGGTGCCCCCGGAGCGGGCGTAGCCGAGCAGGAAGTCGCGCAACCAGGCCATACCTTCGGGATCGAGGCCGTTCGCCGGTTCGTCGAGCACGAGGTAACGCGGTTCACCGAGCAGCGCGGTGGCCAGCGCCAGCCGCTGCCGCATGCCGAGGGAGAACTCGCCGATCCGCCGGCGGGCGGCCGCGGCGAGCCCGGTCAGGTCGAGGACGTGCCGCACCTGCGCCGAGGGCACGCCGATCGCCGCGGCGTACGCCTCGAGATGGGTGCCGGCGGTGTGCTTGGGATGGAAGCTCTGCGCGTCCAGCACCGCACCGACCACCCGTGCCGGGTGCGGCAGCGACGTGAAGGGCACCCCGTCGACGAGCGCGACACCGGCCGTCGGGCGCACCAGACCGAGCAGCATCCGCAGGGTCGTGGTCTTCCCGGACCCGTTCGGACCGAGAAATCCGGTGATCGAGCCCGGCGGCACGGAGAACGACAGGTCCGACACCGCGGGCACGTCGCGGAAGTTCTTCCACAGGCCCTGCACGGCGATGCCCGGCGGCGCGGTCGCGTACCCGGAGCCGGCGGCCGGCTCCGTCGGGAACGGCGCTGTCATCGATTCCCTCTCTGGTGGGTCCTGCTCGGACCCCGCGAGCCTACGTGCCCGGCGCGGCAGGCCGGGAGAAGGACCGTTCGAGGAACGGCAGCACCAGTTCGAGAAATTCGCTGGGGGCGTCGAGCTGCGGGCAGTGGCCGGCGTCCGGAATGATCGCGACCCGCCGCCGGGCGCCGGTGTGCACCCGGCCCGCGGCGCGCGCCGGGGTGATCAGGTCCCGCTCGCCCCACACCAGCAGTGCCGGCACGGACAGGGAGTTCACCATCTCGGGGATCGGCAGCCGGGCCAGTTCGGGGATCACGGCCCGGCCGACGGCCAGCAGGGTCTCGATGCTGCGCCGGGTCGCGTAGTTCGCCGCGAACGCGGAGCGGGTGTCGACGCCCAGCCGGTCCGGACGATGGAGGGCCGCGCGGGCGTAGAGGGTGGCGACGGCGAACTGCACCAGGGCGGGCGGCACGGGCCGGGACAGCGCGCGCGAGACCATGTCCAGCGGCAATCGCGCGCCGCTGGACCAGCTACGCGGGATGCCGGCCATCCCCGGCATGTCGGCGAGCACGACGCCGTCCACCCGGCCCGGATACGTCGATGCGAATGCCAGCGAGGTCACCGCCCCCAGCGAATTGCCGATCAGCGCCACCGGATCCGCACAGTCGGCGATCACCTCGGCGACGGTGTCGACGTAGTGGTCCAGCACCGGCGCCCGCCAGTGTCCGGCGCTGCGGCCGAATCCGGGCAGGTCGACGGTCAGGACCCGGTGGCGTTCGGCCAGAGCCGGGGCCACCTTGCACCAGGTGCCCCCGTGATCGGAGTATCCGTGCAGGAGGACCACGGTGCGGGATCCGGACCCACTCTCGCGCACGAACACCTTGCCGGCGGACATGTCACCAGCCGGTCAGGGGAGAGGACAGCGCCTGCCAGTTCGGATCCCCGTCCGGTCCGGAAGCCGCGTCGGTGAGCCGCGGACGCTGCGACGGCCACTGCGCCGGCGGCGGCCCGAACGCGTCCCGCGCGTTCGCGATGACCCGCTTGCCCAGCGCGCGGTTGCCCGCACCACCGATCGCGGCACCGATGCCGGCCGGCACGAGCTTGCCGAACACCAGGGCGCTGCGCTTGGCGAGGTACTTGCGGACGAAGGTCCGCACGAGCGACTTGTTCACGGACTTCAGCTGGGCCCCGGGGATCTTGCCGGTGAGCGCCGACGTCCACGTCTTCGCGGTCGTACCGGTGGCCCGCTCGACGATCTCCATGCCGGCTTCGCCCAGTGCCACGGCGAGCACGAGGGCGCGGCGCTGCTCGTGCTGGTGCGGTTCGATCCCGTGCACCGACGCCACCGCCAGGGTCAGCAGCGCGGCGGCCTCGAGGAAGAACGCGGTCTCGGCGCCGACCGCGGCGATCGACGCGAGCGTGCCGAGACCGGGCACGGTCGCCGCGGCGCCGGCCGCCGTACCGCTCCCGGTGACTCCGTTGAGGAAGGTCTTCTCCAACCGCCTGACGATCTGCTCGGGGGTCTCGTCGGGATGGGCGCGCCGCGTCAGGTCGACGTAGCGTGCCACCGCAGGCGCCTGCAGCCTGCTGCCGTTGTCCAGGAGCGTGACGAGATACTTCTCCACGCGTCCCACCCTGTCGCTCATCGTCCTCGATCCTCCCGGCCCCGTCGGGCCTGTGTGCCTCCCGGCCCTGCCGGGCCTGTGTGCAGCGGCCGTGCGTCCCACGGCCGTCCACCCTGTGTACCCCGTGAGCTACGGGTCTATCCCTGTCTACTCTGGGACCGTGACCGGCATCTCGGACGGTGCCCGGCGGCGGCCCGCCCCGCCGCTGCGCCCCTACGTGCGCAGTTACGACGGGTACCGGCTGACGGGCTTCGCCCCCGGTACCCACCTCGGTCTGCCGTCCCCGGACCTGACCGTCGTGCTCACGATCGGCGCCCCTGTCGAACTCGCGCGGGCCGCGGCGCCGGGGCAGGGCCCGGGCCGGTTCGGTGCGCTCGCGAGCGGCCTGGCCACCACTGCCGTCACCATCGCCCACGACGGCAACCAGCACGGAATCCAGCTCGCGCTCACCCCGGCGGGAGCCCGGGTACTGCTGGGGGTGCCCGCCGGTGCGCTCGGCGCGTGGGTCGTCGATCTCGAGGACGTGCTCGGTGCCGCCGCCCGCGAACTCGCCGAGCGGATCGCCGCCACTGCGGAGTGGGAGAGCCGATTCCGGATCCTCGACGAGGTGCTCGCCCGGCGGCTCGCCGCCGAGCGCGGCGAGATCGATCCGCACCTGCGGCACGTGTGGAGCAGACTGCAGGACCCCCGCACGCCCGGCGTGCGGATCGCCGACCTCGCCGACGAGATCGGTTGGAGCCGTAGGCATCTGAACGCTCGATTCACCGCCGAGTTCGGGGTCGGGCCCAAGGAGGCGGCGCGGGTGGTCCGGTTCGACCGGTCCTGCCGGCTGCTGCGCCGGCCCGGGCCGCACGTGCTCGCCGACGTGGCCGCCCGGTCCGGGTTCTACGATCAGGCCCACCTCGCCCGGGAATGGCGCGCGATCGCCGGAGTTCCGCCGTCGCGCTGGCTGCGCGACGAGCAGTTCCCAATCGTCCAAGACGGCGACCCGGACGCCGACGAACACTGGCAACCATGACCACGACAGCACTCACCACACCCGTATGGCCCTGCCTCTCCTACACCGATGCCCGGGCGGCGATCCGCTTCCTCGTCGACGCGTTCGGTTTCACCGAGAACGCCGTCTACGGCGACGGCGAGCGCGTCGACCACGCCGAGCTGCGCTGGCCGCACGGCGGCGGCGTCATGCTCGGCTCGGCCGGCCGGGGCGGCCCGATCGAGATACCCGCCGGCACCGGCTGCATCTACCTCGTCGTCCCCGACGCCGCCGCGGTCGACGCGCTGCACGCCCGCGCCGTGGCCGCCGGCGCCACGGTCGTCCTCGGTCTGCACGACACCGACTACGGATCGCACGACTTCACGTGCCGGGACCCGCAGGGGGTGTACTGGAGTTTCGGAACGTACGCGGGCGCGTGAGTCAGGCCCAGGCCGGCACCGCCTCCTGCGCCCGCGGCGGGGGCGGAGGCGTGCCGTCGCCGAACGGCGTGCCGCCCAGCTCTTCCCGGCCGTGCGGGGTCAGCCACCCGCTCGGGTCGGGGCCCTTCGGCACGATCTGCGTCGGATTGATGTCGGTGTGCACGATGTAGTAGTGCTGCTTGATCTGCCCGAAGTCGATGGTGTCGCCGAAACCGGGAGTCTGGAACAGGTCCCGGGCGTACCCCCACAGCGCCGGCATCGACGCCAGCAGATTCCGGTTGCACTTGAAGTGCCCGTGGTAGACGGCGTCGAAGCGGGCCAGGGTGGTGAACAGCCGCACGTCAGCCTCGGTGATCGTCTCGCCCACCAGGTACCGACGGGAGGTCAGCCGTTCCTCGAGCCAGTCCAGCCGCGCGAACAGCCGGTCGAAGGCGCGGTCGTACGCGCGCTGGGACCCCGCGAACCCGCACCGGTACACGCCGTTGTTGACGTCCTGGTAGACGAGCTCGGCGACCTCGTCGATCTCGTCGCGCAGCGGTTCCGGATAGAGGTCGGGGGCGCCGTCGCGGTGCAGCGCCGTCCACTCCGTGGCGAAGTCCAGGGTGATCTGCGGGTAGTCGTTGGTGACCACGCGGCCGGTGGGCACGTCCACGACGGCGGGCACCGTGATCCCCCGGGAGTACTCCGGGTCACGGGCGAAGTACGCGTCCTGCAACCGCGGGATCTGCAGCACCGGATCCAGTCCGTCCGGGTCCAGATCGAAGGTCCAGCTGCGCTCGTCGTGCGTGGGCCCGCACAACCCCAGCGACAGCGCGTCCTCGAGCCCCAGCAGCCGGCGCACGATGAGCGCGCGGTTCGCCCAGGGGCAGGCGCGGGCGGCGACCAGCCGGTACCGGCCGGCCTCCACCGGGTACCCGTCGCGCCCGTCGGCCGTGATGCGCGTGGTGATGTAGTGCGTGTCGCGGTTGTACTCGGCGCCGGGCGTGACGTACCCGTCCCCGTCGCCTCCGGAGTGCTCGTTCACCGGTCTCCCTTCGTTCGTCACGTTCCTGCGGCGGCCGGTAGTGCCACCGAGACGTGGGTTCCCAGTTCGGTGTACCCCAACACCGCGGCCAGGCCACGGCCGGCGGTGTTGTCGCGCCGGGCCCGCCACTGCGGGACGAGCCCGGCGTCGAGCGCGTCGTGCGTCGCCAGGGTCGCGACGGTCGCCGCCAGGCCGATCCGCCGGTGCTCCGGCACGGTCAGCGCCGTCACGTCCGCCAGGATCGACTGCACCTCCGTGTACACCGCACCCGACAGCGGCCGGTGGTCGTCGTCGAGCAGCACGAACGACGAGGCCTCCTCGGTCACGGTCTCGAGGCCCGCCTCGGTCACGTTTTCGAGGCCCGCCTCGGTCGCGTCGTCGGGTGGGCAGCGCCGCAGCAGCTCCGCCAGGTCGTCGAGCTCGTGGGAGATCAACGGATCGCGGACCCGTGTCGCGTCGACCCAGTCGGCGCAGTAGCTCAGCGCGTGGCTGCGCACCGCGTGCCCGCGCGTCAGGTCGAGCAGCACCGACGCGTCCAGCTCCGCATCGGGCACCGCCGCGACCGCGTCCACCACCCAGCCCGGGCCCACCACCGCGCTGACCTCACCGAGCCGCAGTACCCGGACCAGGGCGGATGCGTCGTCCACCCGCGTCACCCGGCCCGGGGCGGCGAGCGCTGCGTCGTCGAGCCCGAGTTCGCGGCACCAGGCCAGCCGCACGATGTCCAGGAGATGTCCGTCCACGGCGCTACCGTAGACGCCTACGAGCGGAGGACGTGCGGGTGGAGACCGAGACAAGTCCGTGGCCGGCACTGTGGGCGCTGTGCCTCGGGTTCTTCATGATCCTGGTGGACAGCACCATCGTGGCGGTCGCCAACCCGGCGATCATGCGGGCGCTGGACACCGACATCAACAACGTCGTGTGGGTCACCAGTGCCTACCTGCTGGCCTACGCGGTGCCGCTGCTGGTCACCGGCCGCCTCGGGGACCGGTTCGGCCCGAAGCACGTCTACCTGGCGGGGCTGGTGGTGTTCACCGCGGCGTCGTTGTGGTGCGGGTTGTCCGGCACCGTCGCCGTTCTCGTCGTCGCCCGGGTCTTCCAGGGCCTCGGTGCGGCGCTGATGACTCCCCAGACCATGGCGATCATCACCCGCACCTTCCCGCCGGACCGGCGGGGCACCGCCATGGGCCTGTGGGGCGCGGTGGCCGGCGTGGCCACCCTCGTGGGTCCGCTGGCCGGCGGTGTCCTCGTCGAGCACCTCGGCTGGGAGTGGATCTTCTTCGTCAACGTGCCGGTCGGGATCGTCGGGTTCGTCCTGGCGGCGCGCCTGGTCCCGGCGCTGCCCACCCATCCGCACCGGTTCGACCTCCTCGGCGTGCTGCTCAGCGGCGCGGGCATGTTCTGCCTCGTGTTCGGTATCCAGGAGGGCAACTCCTACGACTGGTCCACGCCCGTGTGGGTGCTCGTCGCCGCCGGGGTGGCGCTGCTCGTGGTGTTCGTGTGGTACCAGTCCCGTGGGCGCGGAGAGCCGCTCGTCCCGCTCGGCTTGTTCCGTGACCGCAACTTCTCCCTGGCCAACCTCGGCATCGCCGCGATGGGTTTCTCGGTCACCGCGATGGTCCTGCCGCTGATGTTCTACGCCCAGGGCGTGCGCGGCTGGACACCCACGGAGTCGGCGCTGCTGATGGCCCCGATGGCGGTCCTGACCGGCGTGCTCGCCCCGATGGTCGGCCGGCTCGTGGACCGGACCCATCCGCGCTACATCGCCGGCACCGGATTCGCGCTGCTCGCAGTGTCGCTGACGTGGCTGGCGGCAGTGATGACACCCGACTCGCCGGTGTGGCAGCTGCTGCTGCCGATCGCCCTCATGGGTGCCGCGATGGCCGGCATCTGGTCGCCGCTGGCCGCCACCGCGACACACGGCCTGCCGCCACACCAGGCGGGGGCCGGGTCGGGTGTCTACAACACCACCCGTCAGGTCGGTGCCGTCCTGGGCAGCGCCGCGGTGGGCGCGCTCATCACCTCGCGCCTCGCCGTGCACGGGTTGACCGGGGGCGGGGCCGCCGAGTCGGCCGGGGGCGGGGCGACGGTCCTGCCGGAGCCGGTGCGCGAGCCGTTCGCCGCCGCCATGGCCGAGTCGACGCTGCTGCCTGCCGCAGTCCTGCTCGTCGGCTTCGCCGCCGCGCTGTTCTTCGCGCGGCCCGACCGGGTCGAGCCGGCGCCGCGCCCGTCCCTCGAGGAACGCAGCACACTCGCCTAGTGTGGCGCGCATGACGCAGATCACCCATCCCACCCGCCTCGAGCGCCACACCACCGCGGCCGGCGCCGAGGTCGCCGTGCTGACCGTCGCGCACGGCAAGCTGAACCTGTTCGACCGGGCCCTGTTCGACGCCGTGATCGCCGACGTCGCCGCGCTCGCGGCGGCGCCGCCACGCGCGGTATTGATCCGCGCGGAGGGCAAGGTCGTCTCCGGCGGTGTGGACGTCCACCTGTTCGACGGGCTCGACGCCGGCCAGGGTGCGCAGCTCTGGCAGGACCTGTTCGCGCAGATCATCCATCCGCTCGAGGCCCTGCCGTGCCCCGTGGTGTTCGCCGCGCACGGGCTCACCCTCACCGCGGCGTTCGAGATCTCGCTCGCCTGCGACATCGTCCTCGCGGCACCGGGCGCGAAGTTCGGGCTGGTGGAGACCGTCGTCGGCCTGACGCCGTCGATGGGCGGGCCGCAGCGGCTGGCGGAGCGGGCCGGCTCCGGCCGTGCGCGGGAGCTGGTGATGACCGGCGACCTCTACGACGCCGAGACGCTGCGGTCGTGGGGGGTGGTCAACGCGGTCCACGACGACGTCGACGCCGCGGCACGCGCCCTGACGGACCGGCTCGCCGACGGTCCCACCCGCGCCCACGACGCCACCAAGCGCATCATCGGCGCGTGGCGGTCCGGCGGCGTCGCCCACGCCGATTCGGAGACCCCGGAGGTCTCCGGTGCGCTGTTCGGCACCGACGACCTGCAAGGCGCGGTGCGCAGCTTCCTCGTCGACGGGCCGGGGAAGGCGTCGTACACCGGAAGGTGAGCCGATCCAGCCCCCAACTGTGACCCGCGCCATATAGTGCAGGCACACGACGAGGCGGAGGTGACGATGTCGGTGGCGCTGGTCCGGGTTTCGTGTGCAGCCGGGTGGTTCCGTGACGAACGCGTCAGCCGCCGCTTGGACGGTGTCCTGCGGTACGAGGACCTCGAGCCGTGCCTGGCCGAGCTGCTCGACCGCAGCGCTCTGCGGCATTCCGCCCGCGTCGCCGCCGTGGACCGGGCCGGAAACGCCCTCACCTACGGGCAGATGTGGTCGGCGGCGGCCCGGGTGGCCGGCGGCCTGCTCGATCAGGGCGTAGGCCCGGCCGACCGCGTCGTCGTCCACTGTCCGAACGGATTCCGCTGGCTGTACGCGTTCCTCGGGGTGGTCCTCGCCGGTGGCGTGCCGGTGCTGCCGGATCCGACCTGCAGCGACCCGGAGCTCGAGTGGATCGCCGAGGACAGCGGCGCCGTCCTCACCCTCGACGGACAGCTGCCCGACGGGGTGGCGTTCCTCGACGAGGGCGCCGCGCCGGACGAGCTCGCGGTGTTGTACTACGTGCGCAAACGCGGCGGGGGACTGCACGGGGTGGAACTCACCAACGAGAACATCCTCTCCACGATCGAGGCCGTGGTGCACGCGATGGACCTGACCGCGGAGGGGGCGCGCACGGTGCTCACCGCACCGCTGTCCACGGCGGCGGGCAGCGCCGTGCAACTGCTGCCGACCCTGGCGGCCGGCGGCACCGTCGTCGCCGCCGGGGCGCGGGGGGTGCGCGTGCCGTGGCGGCACCTGCGTGCGTCGTTCCCCGCGGCGAGATGCGTGCGCGGCTGGGGGGTGGCCGAGACCGGCGGCATCGGGTTGCTGCTGCCCACCGATCAGCGGGCCGCGCACCCGCGCAGCGTGGGGGTTCCGTTCGGCGGGATGGAGGTCGCCCTCCTCGGCCCGGCGGCCGATCGAGGCGAGGGCGAACTGCTGTGCCGCGGCCCCAGTGTCGCTCGCCGCTACTGGAACGACCCGGAGGCGACCGCCGAGACCTTCGACGACGGCTGGTTCCACACCGGCGACCAGGTGCACATCGACGCGGACGGTTTCGTCACGCCCGTCGCCGTCCGCGTGTCGTGACACGGCGGTCCGCTGTCGTCGGGTTCGGTTGCGGTATAAGCGAACGGACCGCGGTACGCGCGGTCGGCAACCGAACCCCGGTGAAAGGTGTGCGCGCATGTCCGACGAGGTCCTGCTCGAGCGTCGCGGTCGAATTCTGGTGATCACCATCAACCGTCCCGAGGCCCGCAACGCCGTGAATGCGGCCGTCAGTCACGGCCTCGCGGCCGCCGTCGACGAACTCGACGCCGATCCCGACCTGTCCGTGGGTGTGCTCACCGGTGCCGGCGGCACCTTCTGCGCCGGTATGGACCTCAAGGCCTTCGTCGCCGGGGAGAAGGTCGCGGTGCCAGGCAAGGGTCTCGGCTTCACCGAGGCGCCGCCGCGCAAACCGATCATCGCCGCCGTTGAGGGCTTCGCGCTGGCCGGCGGCACCGAACTCGTCCTCGCCACCGACCTCGTGGTCGCCGCCACGGACGCGAAGTTCGGCATCCCGGAGGTCAAGCGCGGACTCGTCGCCGCGGGCGGTGGCCTGCTGCGCCTGCCCACCCGGATTCCGTACCAGAAGGCGATGGAACTGGCGCTCACCGGCGACGCGTTCACCGCCGAGGAGGCCCACGGTTACGGCTTCGTCAACGTTCTCACCGAGCCGGGCGGTGCGCTGGCGGGCGCCCTGGCTCTCGCCGAACGGATCACGGCCAACGGCCCGCTTGCCGTCGCGGCCACCAAGGAGGTCATCGCCAAGGCCGCCGACTGGCCGGCGGACGAGGCCTTCGACCGGCAGCGCGAGATCGTCGGCCCGGTGTTCGTGTCCGAGGACGCCCGCGAGGGTGCGACGGCGTTCGCGCAGAAGCGTCCCCCGGTCTGGAAGGGCCGCTGACGACCCGCGCCGACGAAGGAGGATCGCTCGTGCTCGCCGAACTGCACGTCCACATCGAGGGCACCCTCGAGCCGGAACTGATCTTCGCTCTCGCCGAGCGCAACCGCGTCTCGTTGTCGTATGCCGACCTCGACGAGCTGCGCAGCCGGTACGAGTTCACCGACCTGCAGTCGTTCCTCGACCTCTACTACGCGAACATGCAGGTGCTGAGGACCGCCGAGGACTTCGCCGATCTCGCGAAGGCGTACCTGCGCCGGGCGGCGCAGGCCGGGGTGACGCGGGCCGAGTTCTTCTTCGACCCGCAGGCGCACACGAGCCGCGGCGTGCCGCTGGCCGAGGTGGTCGAGGGCCTCGCCGAGGCCGTCGCGGCCGGCCGGCGAGAGTTCGGCGTCGACGCGGCGATGATCGCCTCCGTCGTGCGGGACCGGCCCGTGCACGAGGCCGAGGAGGTGTTCGGGGAACTGCTGCGCCTGTCGGCCCCGATCATCGGGCTGGGCCTGGACTCCGCGGAGGTCGGTTATCCGCCGTCGCTGTTCGAGGACGTGTTCGCCCGCGCCCGTGCCGAGGGCCTGCACGCGGTCGCTCATGCGGGGGAGGAGGGGCCGCCCGAATACGTCTGGCAGGCACTGGATCTGCTCGGAGTCGAACGCATCGACCACGGAATCCGCTCCCTCGAGGACCCGCTCCTCGTCGCACGTCTCGTCGACGAGCAGATTCCGCTCACCGTCTGCCCGTTGTCGAACGTCCGCCTGCGCGTGGTGGATTCGCTCGAGCGACATCCGCTGCCGCGCATGCTCGAGGCGGGCCTGCTGGTGACCGTGAACTCCGACGATCCGGCGTACTTCGGCGGGTACGTCGACGACACCTTCGCGGCGCTGCGAGACCGGCTCGGGCTCACCGACGAGCAGCGGGAAACGTTGGCGCGCAATTCGATCGCAGCATCGTTCGATTAGGGCAGGCGGTCGGGGCGCGTGTCACGGGCCGAGCACGCGGTCCAGATACGGATTGGCGAACGTGCGCTGCGGGTCGACACGGTCGCGGACGGCGAGGAAGTCGTCGAATCGCGGATACGTCGTGCGCAGGTCGTCCGCGGTGCGGCCGTGCATCTTGCCCCAGTGCGGTCGGCCGTCCACGGCGCGAGCGATCGCCTCGACCGCATCGAAGTACGGCCGGTGTTCGCGACGGTGGTACTGGTGCACGGCGACATAGGCGCTGTCGCGGCCGTGGGCCGTCGACAGCCACACGTCGTCGGCGGCGGCGAACCGTACCTCCACCGGAAAAGCGACGTGGAAGTCGTTGCGGGAGAGCCACGCATCGATTTCGGTGAGCACCTCGGTCGCGGATTCGACGGGGACGGCGTACTCCATCTCCCGGAACCGGACCCGGCGCGGGGAGGCGAAGACGCGGTAGCTGCGATCGACGAACTCCCGGGGGGACAGGGTCCGGGCGGCGAACCCGTTGAGCCTGGGGACGAGGGCCGGCGCGCGGGTTGCCAGGCGCTGGACGACCTCGAACATGCCGTTGGCGAGTACCTCGTCGTCGAGGAAACCGCGCAGCCGTCCCACCGGGGCGCCGGGTGCGTCGGCGGGCAGCCGGGTGTTGCGCTTGGTGAGCACCCGGTCGGTGTGCGGGAACCAGTAGAACTCGAAGTGGTCGACTCCGAGCCGGTCGCGCTCGAGCACGGCCAGGGTGTCGTCCAGGGTGCCGGGCGCTTCCGCCGCATGCAATGCGAACGCAGGGACACACTCGAGGGTGATCGTGGCGAGGATGCCGACGGCGCCGAGGCCGAGCCGGGCGGCCTCGAAGAGTTCCGGTTCGTCGTCGGGGGAGCAGCGCACGACGGAGCCGTCCGCGAGGACGAGGGTGGCCGCGCGGGCGACGGTGGCCAGGCCCCCGAACCGCGCGCCGGTGCCGTGGGTGCCGGTGGACATCGCGCCGGCGAGCGACTGCACGTCGATGTCCCCGAGGTTCGGCACCGCCAGGCCGTGGTCCCACAGGAGCCGGTTGAGGTCCCGCAGCCGGGTGCCGGCCCGCACCGTGACGAGCGCACCCGCCGGGGTGGGACGGATCTGCTCGATGCCGGTGAACCGGTCGAGGGAGACGAGCACGCCGTCGGTGACGGCGACCCCGGTGAAGGAGTGACCCGCCCCGACCGCCTTGACGCGCAGCCCGCGTCCGGATGCCCGTGCGACGACGGCGACGAGCCCCTCTAGGGTTTCCGGGGTCTCGTACGCGTGCGGCGTCGCGGATTCGGTGCGGGCCCAGTTGCGCCAGGTGGCGACGGGACGGTCGGTGGACATGGGCCAATCATCGACTTGGACGACCGTCCAGGTCAATAGGCGCCGACGGATCCGGACCGGGTTCTACGATCGGAGGCATGCTGAACCGGTTGCCGGCGGACCAACGTCGAGCCCAACTCGTCGAATCCGCTCTCGCGCTGGCAGAGGGCGGGGGTCTCGGGGCCGTCACCGTGCGGGCCGTCGCCGAGCACGCCGGCGTCTCGCTCGGGGTCGTGCACTACTGCTTCGAGAGCAAGGAGGCCCTCGTCGCTGCGATGGGGGAGACGCTGGTGCTCCAGCTCAGCCAGGCGCTGCGCACCGCCTTCACCCTTCCGCAGGACGGACCCGACCCGCAGGGCCTGCGCGGTTTGCGGCAGCTGCTCTACGTGGGGATCAACGCGATGTGGCCGACGATCGAGAAGACGCCCGACCGGCAGCTGCTCACCTACGAGATCACGGCGTATTCGCTGCGTCACCGCGCCGCCGGCGAACCCCTCGGCGGCAACATCGCCACCGATCAGTACCGCATCATGGATGTCGAGGCGCGGACGTTCCTCGAGGAGTGCGCCGCCCGCACCGGCACCGAGTGGATCGAGCCCGTCTCGACCGTCGCCCGGCTCGCGCTGGCCATGCTCGACGGCCTGGTCCTGCGCTGGCTGGTCGATCGGGACAGCGACTCCATCGTCACCGAACTCGACGACATCGCCGCGATCGTCGCCGGGCGGGCCGTGGAAACGACCTGAACCTGGACACAGGTCCAACTCGGTGCTTGACTGGCCGCGACCCTCGACCTGCCGTGGATTGGACCCCGCCGTGACCCACCCCCTCGACCGGCTCCACGACGCGACGGCCGACCTGGACCCTCCGCTCGCGGCCGCCGATCTCCCCACGCTCCGGAGCAACGCCGCCGACCTCGTCCGTCGGGCCGGAGGGACCCCCGTGCGGGTGGCGAGCAAGTCCGTCCGGTGCCGCGCGGTCCTCGAAGAGGCGCTCGGCCCCGGCCTCACCGCCAGGGCCGGCTTCCGCGGCATCATGGCGTACTCGCTGCGCGAAGCGCTGTGGCTGGTCGAGCGCGGTGCCCGCGACGTGCTCCTCGGCTATCCGACCGTCGACCGAGCCGCGCTCGCCGAACTGGCCGACCGGCCGCAGGCGCTCGACGCCGTCACCCTCATGGTCGACTGCGCCGCTCAGCTCGGTATCGCCCGCGACGCCCTCGGCACCGCCCGCGTGCGCCCCCGGGTGTGCCTCGACGTCGACGCGTCACTGCGGCTCGGCCCGGTGCATCTCGGTGTGCGGCGCTCGCCGCTGCGCACCCCCGACGAGGTGGCGCAGCTTGCGCGCTGCGCGACGACCGCCGGCTTCACCGTCGTCGGTGTGATGTTCTACGAGGCGCAGATCGCCGGTCTGCCCGACACCTCGCCGGCGGTCCGCCTGCTCAAGCGCCGTTCGGCGGCCGAGCTGTCCACCCGTCGCGGCGCCGTCGCCGGGGCGGTCCGTGCCGTCGTCGGCGACCTCGAGATCGTCAACAGCGGGGGCACGGGCTCGCTCGAGATCAGCTCCGCCGACCCGGTCGTCACCGAGGTCACTGCCGGCTCCGGCCTGTACGTGCCCACGCTGTTCGATCGATACCGCGCCTTCACCCCGCGTCCTGCGCTGTATTTCGCGCTGCCCGCGGTGCGCAGGCCCGGCCCCACCGTCGCCACCCTCTTCGGGGGCGGCTACATCGCCTCCGGGCCGGCGGGTCCCTCCCGGGTGCCGCGTCCGGTCCGCCCCGCCGGACTGCGGCTGCTGCGCGCCGAGGGAGCCGGTGAGGTGCAGACCCCCGTCACCGGCCGTGCCGCGGCGGACTTGCCCGTCGGCGGGCGCGTATGGCTGCGGCACGCCAAGGCAGGGGAGCTGTGCGAGCGGTTCGCGCAACTGCACCTCGTCGATGCCGACGGCACGCGCACCACCGTCCCCACCTACCGCGGCGAGGGTCACTGCTGGTGACCTACGGCGTGCTGTCGCACAGTGTCTGCCAGTCCTGCTCCGTGCGATCGGCGTAGGCGACCGACCACCGCGCGATCGCCTCGTCGAACACTGTCCCGCGGCCGAGGTACCCGGCGACGAACGCGCCGCCCGGGCTCTGGCTGTGGGCACGGGCGAGCAGCGCTCCGCACAACCGGCCGTACTGCTCCGACTGTGCGGAACTCAACCCTTCCCACTGCACCGACCCCTTCATGTCGCGAAACTGGCGGACGTAGAAGTCCCGTCGCACGCCGTCGGCACCGGGTACGCCGGTGATCCAGCCGAGGAGCGGATCCGAGTGGGCCTGCAGGATTCGCTGCGCACCCACGACCCGGGCGCCCTGGCCGTGCGCGATGAGTTCCGCCGCGACCGGGTGGGGGGTCTCCCGGATCCCGCCGTGCGTCTCCAGCACCGACTGCCCGGCCTCCTTCACCTGCAGGAACAACGGCTCGTCGGCCGGTCCGAGCAGCAGGACGACGAAGCACCGGGTGCCCACACTGCCCCGTTACCTTCTTCGTAGTCCCGCACCGCGGGGCCACGGTCGC
>NZ_JAUIZP010000060.1:0-114041 GCF_041414735.1 Rhodococcus sp. GXMU-t2271 | reverse complement strand
CCGAAGCGTTCACCGAGCTTGTCGCATCGGCCGCCTGAAACCGCCGTCATCGACGCGATGTGACATTCGGCCCACGACAGCCGGCCGACGACAGCAGGCATCAGGCGCCGGGGGCGAACTCCTCGAGCATCTCCGTCACCAGCGCCGCGATCGGCGAACGCTCACTGCGGGTCAAGGTGACATGCGCGAAAAGCGGATGTCCCTTGAGCTTCTCGATCACGGCCGCGACGCCGTCGTAACGGCCCACCCTCAGGTTGTCGCGCTGGGCGACGTCGTGGGTGAGCACCACCCGTGAGCCGGCGCCGAGGCGGGAGAGCACGGTGAGCAGCACGTTGCGCTCGAGGGACTGCGCCTCGTCGACGATCACGAACGAGTCGTGCAGCGACCTGCCCCGGATATGGGTCAGCGGAAGCACTTCCAGCATGCCCCGGCTGATGACCTCGTCCATGACCTCCGGGCTGGCGAGACCGTCGAGGGTGTCGAACACGGCCTGCGCCCACGGTCCCATCTTCTCGCTCTCGCTGCCGGGGAGATAGCCCAGCTCCTGCCCTCCGACGGCGTACAGCGGACGGAACACCACGACCTTGCGCTGGGTGCGACGCTCCAGCACGGCCTCGAGGCCCGCGGTCAGTGCCAGCGCCGACTTGCCCGTGCCCGCCTTGCCGCCGAGCGAGACGATGCCGACGGACTCGTCGAGCAGCAGGTCCAGCGCCACTCGTTGTTCCGCGGAACGCCCGTGCAACCCGAACGCCTCCCGGTCTCCGCGCACCAGCTGCACCCGCTTGTCCGGCGTGACCCGGCCCAGGGCGCTGGACGAGCCACCCAGCAGACGGATCCCGGTGTGGCACGGCAGATCCCTCGCGGTGTCGAGGTCGACGATGCCCTCGGCGAACAGGTCGTCGATCAGCGTCCGGTCCACCTCGAGTTCGGTCATGCCGGTCCAGCCCGACGTCACCACGTCCTGGGCGTGGTACTCGTCGGCGCTCAGCCCGACGGCGCCGGCCTTGACCCGGAGCGGGATGTCCTTGCTGACCAGCACCACGTCGTGCCCGTCGCCGGCGAGGTTCAGCGCGCACGCCAGGATCCGGGAATCGTTGGTGTCCGTGCGGAATCCGGCCGGCAGCACCTGCGGGTCGGTGTGGTTGAGCTCGACGTGCAGGGTGCCTCCCGCGTCCCCGATCGGGATGGGCTGATCGAGCCGCCCGTACTGCAGGCGCAGGTCGTCGAGCAGCCGCAGCGATTCCCTCGCGAACCAACCCAGTTCGTGGTGGTGCCGCTTGCCTTCGAGTTCGCCGATCACGACGAGGGGTAGCACCACTTCGTGCTCGGCGAAGCGGGTCACCGCCCACGGATCGGAGAGCAACACGGAGGTGTCCAGCACGTAGGTGCGTACATCGGGTTTCTTCGCCGGGGTCCTACCGGAGCGGCGGGCGGGGACGGAGCGTGTTGCAGTCACGTGAGGCTCCTAGGCCTGTGTAGCACCACACAGACTTCGTTCGATGGGCCGGTCGAACCTGGTGTCCACGAAGGACACGAGGGCCGGGTGCCGGCCCCTCGCTCTGTCTGACACAGTCACGATCAGGACCTCCCGCGTAGCCGGCAACTGCGCCGTCTACACCCTCGACGCTAACGCCGACACGCCCCGTTCGCTCGACGAGCGAAGAGGCGTGTCGGTGAAGATTGGGTAAACGTGGCAATTCCGGCACGGGCCGGGGGCCGCGCCTAGACCAGTTTCCAGTCCTCCAGACCCTGGTACAGCGGAGCGGCGGCGGCGAGCGCGCTCACCCGGCCGCGCAGCGTCGCCGCGTCGGACGCGCCCGTCAGTGCGGCCGCGATGATGTCGGCGACCTCGGTGAACTGCTCGTCGCCGAAGCCGCGGGTGGCCAGCGCCGGGGTGCCGATACGCAGGCCGGAGGTGACCATCGGGGGACGCGGGTCGAACGGCACCGCGTTGCGGTTGACGGTGATGCCGATCTCGTGCAGCAGGTCCTCGCCCTGCTGGCCGTCGAGCTGCGAATTGCGCAGGTCGACGAGGACGAGGTGCACATCGGTGCCGCCGGTCAGCACGGTGATGCCCTTGTCGGTGACGTCGGACTGCATCAGTCGCTCGGCGAGGATCTTCGCGCCGGAGACGGTACGGCGCTGCCGGTCCTTGAACTCCTCGCTCGCGGCGATCTTCAGCGCGGCGGCCTTCGCGGCGATGACGTGCATGAGCGGGCCGCCCTGCTGGCCCGGGAACACCGCGGAGTTGATCTTCTTCGCCCACTCCTGCTTTGCGAGGATCAGACCCGAGCGCGGGCCACCGAGGGTCTTGTGGACGGTGGTGGACACGACGTCCGCGTACGGCACCGGCGACGGGTGCAGGCCCGCAGCGACGAGGCCGGCGAAGTGCGCCATGTCGACCCACAGATAGGCACCGACCTCGTCGGCGATGGAGCGGAACGCGGCGAAGTCCTCGTGCCGCGGGTACGCGGACCATCCGGCGACGATGACCTTCGGCTTCTCGGTCAGCGCGATCGAGCGGACCTCGTCCATGTCGACGCGGTGGTCCTCCTTGCTGACCCCGTAGGAGGCGACGTCGTACAGCTTGCCGGAGAAGTTCAGCTTCATGCCGTGGGTCAGGTGCCCGCCGTGGGCGAGGTCGAGCCCCAGCAGCTTCTCGCCCGGGTTCATCAGCGCCATCAGCACGGCCGCATTGGCCTGCGCCCCGGAGTGGGGCTGGACGTTCGCGAACTCGGCGCCGAACAGCTCCTTGGCGCGGGTGCGGGCGAGGTCCTCGACGATGTCGACGTTCTCGCAGCCGCCGTAGTAGCGGCGTCCCGGGTATCCCTCGGCGTACTTGTTGGTGAGCACGCTGCCCTGCGCCTGGAGCACCGCGCGCGGCACGAAGTTCTCCGACGCGATCATCTCGAGCGTGTCACGCTGGCGCGACAGCTCGCCGGCCATGGCCTGCGCCAGCTCGGGGTCCAGATCTGCGAGCGAGGCGGTGTTGACGTCGGTGCCGGGCACAACGGTCATCGAGGTTTCTCCAAGCTGGGGACGGCGGGAATTCACCTACCAGTCTACGAACCCTGCCCCCGGTCCAGGAACCCGGTCCCCTCGGGCGACGGCGCAGGTCACGACTGCTCGTCACCGCAGGACGCTGGGCACCAGGGGTTCGTCGAGCAGGCGACGGAACCGTTCGACGCGTTCCGTCCCTGCCGGTGCCTGCGCCAGCCAGCCGCCGAGCAGGCGGTACCCCTCGACGTAGGTGCTGATGTAGGCGCGCCACAAGGGCGACGACAGGAAGCGGAGCGACTGCCGGGCCCGCTCCGGGCTCGACAGGGACCAGCGCTCCAGGAAGGCGACGACCTCGTCGCCGGTGCGCCCCCGGTCGTGCAGGAGCAGGGCGGCGTCCTGGCGGACGCTCAGCAGCCCGGCGGACGCCTCGTGCAGCTGCTCGGCGAGCTCACCGTCGAAGCGCAGGCCCAGGTCGGCGTAGATGTCCTGGGCCCACTTCCCCCAGCCCGGTCCGACGATCGTCTCGAGCGCGAGGTCCGCCAGCCCCTCGGCCATGAGGCACTGCGGGGTGTTCACGACGAAGAGGGTCTGCTCGTCGTGCCCCCCGGCGACGAGTCCGGCCTCCTTGCGACAGTGTTCGGTGTGGTGGCCGGGATAGGACTCGTGCGCGATCAGCCGAGGCAGGTGCGACATGTGCTGGTCGAGATCGGAGTTGATCGCGACGCGGGAGCGGTAGTGGCCCAGGTAGTAGTTGAACCCCGACCACGGCTTGTCGCCGACCACCTCGTATTCGACGGTCTCGGTCTCGGGTAGCGGGAACACCGCGCGGACCTTGTCACGCAGGGCGCTCGAGAAGGCGTCCACGCACTCGGCGAGGCGGTCCGCGGGAACGACCTCGGACTTGCGGTGGGCCTGCAGCCGCTCGGCGAGCGGACCGCTGCCGGGCAGCAGCGCGTCGATCCGCCGGTGGGCGTCGCGGTACGAATCCTCGTCGCCCATGTCGATACGCACGTCGAAGTAGGCCTCGACCTCCTCGACGAAGGCGATGTCCTCACCGGCGAACTTGCGGGCCGAGCAGTCGAGGGCGCGAAGGTGCACGTCGAGGAAGCGGGTGCGCTCGCCGGAGAGTCCCGTCGCAGGCAGCTCGGCCCGCAGCCTGCGTGCGATGTGGGACAAGTCACGAGGATCCGGAGCCGGCGCGTTCTCCACACGGCGACGCAGGTCCGGGTCACCGGTGAAGGCGTCGACGAAACCCTCCTCGAGCCGGTCGAACGCCAAGCCGAGCAGGAGGTATTCACGCACCAGCGAGTCCGGGTCCATGCCCTCGCACCCTAGTACCCCGAACCGGTCCACGGCCCGTCGGCGACCCCGGAAACCGGACCCCGCGCAGCGAGCGGATGTGTCAGCGAGCACAATCGGCCGATATGGACATCCTTCGCTGCGAGCCATCCCCGGCGTGTGCCGCCGGGCCCGTCGAGTCGGGAGTGTGCCGGTGGCGCGTCTGAGCGAGCCGAGTCCGTACGTCGAGTTCGACCGCAAGCAGTGGCGGACGCTGCGCAAGTCGACGCCGCTGGTGCTGACCGAGGAAGAACTGCGCGGCCTGCGGGGCCTCGGCGAGCAGATCGATCTGGCGGAGGTGGCGGAGGTGTACCTTCCGCTGGCCCGTCTCATCCATCTGCAGGTCGCCGCACGGCAGCGCCTGTTCGCCGCGACCGCAACGTTCCTCGGCGAGAAGCATCCGGACCAGCAGGTGCCGTTCGTGATCGGAGTGGCCGGCTCGGTCGCGGTCGGCAAGTCGACCACGGCGCGCGTGCTGCAGGCACTGCTGGCGCGCTGGGAACACCATCCTCGGGTGGACCTGGTGACCACCGACGGCTTCCTGTACTCGTCCCGGGAGCTGATGCGACGGAACATCATGCATCGCAAGGGGTTTCCGGAGAGTTACGACCGGCGCAAACTGCTCCGGTTCGTCACCGAGGTCAAATCCGGCGCCGCGGAGGTGGCGGCCCCGGTGTACTCGCACATCTCCTACGACATCATCCCGGGCCAATATCACGTGGTGCGGCAACCGGACATCCTCATCATCGAGGGCCTGAACGTCCTGCAGACCGGTCCGAGGCTGATGGTGTCGGACCTGTTCGACTTCTCGATCTACGTCGACGCTCGCCTCGAGGACATCGAGAAATGGTATGTGGAGCGGTTTCTCGCGCTCCGCAAGACGGCGTTCTCCGATCCCGAGGCGCATTTCCACCACTACGCGAACTTGTCGGACCGCGACGCAGTGGGCGCCGCGAAGGAGATCTGGCACTCGATCAACCGGCCGAACCTGGTGGAGAACATCCTGCCGACGCGGCCGCGCGCAACGCTGGTCCTGCGCAAGGACTCCGACCATTCGATCAACCGTCTGCGCCTGCGCAAACTGTAGGCGGCTGCGCCGCCGGTGCGTCCTTTGGGCTGCGGGGACAGCCCAAAGGACGCACCGGTGGCTAGGCGCCGAAGCGGCGGTGCCGCGCCGCGAAGTCGCGCAGGGCGCGCAGGAAGTCGACGCGACGGAACTCCGGCCAGTAGGCCTCGGTGAACCAGATCTCGGAGTACGCGCTCTGCCACAGCAGGAAGCCCGAGAGCCGTTGCTCGCCGGAGGTCCGGATCACGAGGTCGGGGTCGGGCTGTCCCGAGGTGTAGAGATGATCACTGATGGCCTCGACCGTGACGGCCTCGACCAGCCCCTCGCCGTCGAGCCCCTCGCGCTGCTTGGCTCGCAGCAGGGCCTGCACGGCGTCGGCGATCTCCTGCCGGCCGCCGTAGCCGACCGCGACGTTGACGTGGGTGCCGGTGCGGCCCTGCGTGCGCTGTGCGGCCTCGCTCAGGCGCCGGCTCAGTTCGTCCGGCAGCAGGTCGAGCGTGCCGACGATCTTGACGCTCCAGTTCTGCTCCGGACCGGAGATCTCCTCGACGACGTCGGTGATGATCTCGAGCAGGGCCTCGAGCTCCTCGGGCTCACGCCGCAGGTTCTCCGTGGAGAGCAGGTAGATGGTGGCCCGCTCGATGCCGGCGGCATCGCACCAGCTCAGCAGTTCGGCGATCTTGAGGGCACCCATCCGGTGTCCGTGACTGACGTCGGTGAACCCGTTCTCGCGGGCCCAGCGACGGTTGCCGTCGCACATCACGGCGACATGCCGGGGGTGCGGCGCGCCGTCCAGCTTGCTCAGCAGCCGTCGTTCGTAGAGCTGATACAGCAGGCCGCGCGCGTTCACCCCGAGATCACCACGCGGGTCACATTACGCTCACGGTGGCCTCGGGTCGCGGCGGCGGTCGGGTGCGGCCCCGAGTGTGACTCCTCCCATCCCGGGGTCCGGTACGGCAGGCAAGTTACGGAAGCGTAGGTTACTCTTCGGTATCGAAGGGAGGCCCGGCCGATGACGGTATTCGGGATCGACGAACTGCCCGTGAAACCGCGGATGCGCGGCTGGATCCATCTGTGGGCATTCGGTGTGGCCGTGGTGGCCGGCGCCGCGCTCGTGATCCTGTCGCAGACCGTGGCCGATCCACCCGCGGGCTGGTCGACGGTGATCTACAGCCTCACCGTCTGCGGCGTGTTCGGCGTGAGCGCCCTCTACCACCGGGTCCACTGGCACGACCCGCGAGCGCGCACGTGGATGAAACGCGCGGACCATTCGATGATCTTCCTGTTCATCGCCGGTAGCTACACCCCGTTCGCCACGCTGGCACTGCCCCCGGACACCGGTCGCATGCTGCTGACGGTGGTGTGGACCGGGGCCCTCGCCGGCGTGGCCCTGAAGATGCTCTGGCCCACCGCGCCACGCTGGGTGGGCGTCCCGCTGTACCTGCTGCTCGGCTGGGCGATCGTCCCCGTCGCCGGCCAGCTGATCGACGAGGCGGGCATCGTCCCCATGGTGCTGCTGCTCGTCGGGGGAATCCTCTACAGCATCGGCGCGATCCTCTACGCCACGAAGTGGCCCGACCCGTGGCCGCACGTCTTCGGCTACCACGAGTTCTTCCATGCGGCGACGGTGCTCGCCGCCCTCTGCCATGCCGTCGCCGTGTGGCTGGTGGTGTTCGGGTAAACCCGATCGGACGAAGATCACATCGGTGGCAGCCACGTCAAGGATCCGTAGACTCGGCCGCGATGACTGTTCAGCGACTGGCATTCGAACTGACCGACACCAACCGGGAGTGGCTCGTCGAGCGGCCGCTGGCGATCGCGGGATACGTCCTGGCGGCGCTGATCCTGAGGTTCGTGCTGCACCGGTTCATCGACCGGATGACGAAGCCGCGGCACCAGAGCAGCAAGCCCGGCCTGCTCCGCCCCTTCCAGGAACGCGCCCCGAAGGGCCTGCCGGGTGTGCTGGTCAACGAGCGGCGCACCCAGCGCGCCGAGACGATCGGCTCGGTGCTCAAGTCCGGTGTCTCCGTCGTGCTGCTCGTCTGGTGCGTCCTGCAGATACTGGGCACCCTCGGACTCAACGTCGCACCGTTCATCGCGTCCGCCGGCATCGTCGGCGTGGCCCTCGGTTTCGGTGCGCAGAACCTGGTGCGTGACTTCATCTCCGGAATGTTCATGCTGCTCGAGGACCAGTACGGCGTCGGCGACGTCGTCGACCTGGGCGACGCGGTCGGCACCGTGGAATCGGTCGGCCTGCGGGTCACCACCGTCCGCGACATCAGCGGCACCCTCTGGTACTGCCGCAACGGCGAGATCCTGCGCGTGGGCAACATGAGCCAGGGTTACGCCGTCGCCGTCGTCGACGCCCCCATCGCCCACGCCGCCAACGTCCACCGGGCGTGCGAGGTGGCGCTGCGCGCCGCGCTCGAGACGGTCGAACGCGACGACCTGGCCCGCGACGTCCTCGAGCCGCCCGAGATGCTCGGCGTCAACTCCGTCACCCCCGAATCGGTGACGCTGCGGATCACCGTGCGCACCCGTGCGGGCAAGCAGTGGGCCGTGCAGCGCGCGATCGCCCGCGCCGTGCTCGAGGCGTTCGACGACAACAGCATCGATGCTCCCCTGCCGGCTCTGCTGGCCTCGTCCCGCGCCGACTGAGACCCGGATCGCTCACGCCGAGAGCGCCGCACGCAGTTCGGCCGCCGTCGTGACGGGCCGGTCGCACACGTATCCGCGGCACACGTAGGCTGCCGGGCGTCCGTCGACCAGCGGTCGGCCGGCCAGCAACGGTGACGAGTCCGGGTCCCCGCCGACCACGACGGCGCCGCCGGGAGCTGCCTGCCGCGCGACGGCGAGCAGCTCGCCGCCGCCGACCGTCGCCACCTGGACGGGTCCGCGCACCGCCGCCTCGGCGACGGCGAGCCAGTGTCCGGCCGAGCGCGGCGCCCGTTCGAGCAGCACCACCGCCGACCGCAGCGACGCGTCCGCCACGTCCGCGTACCGCGGGTCCTCGGGCACCACCGCGGCGAGGGTGAGCAGGGCCTCGCAGATCAGCGCCGCCCCCGACGGGGTGGCGCCGTCGGTCGGATCCCGCGGCCGCGCCACCAGGGTTTCGGCATCGTCGGCGGTGTCGAACCAGCTTCCGGGCCGTGCCGGATCCTGGAAGTGGTTCAGGGCGACGTCGGCGAGCTCCCGGGCCGGGTCGAGCCACGCGGCGTCGCCCGTCGCCTGGTACACCGCGAGCAGGGCGGTGACGAGGGCACCGTAGTCCTCGAGCACACCGGCCGGGACACCGACCGTGCCGCCGAGAGAGGCGCGCCGGAGCCGTCCGTCCACCAGGTGCAGCTCGAGCAGTGTCCGCGCGCAGTCGACGGCGGCCTCGACCCAGTCGGCGCGACCGAACGCGGCACCGGCCTCGGCCAGCGCGGTGATCGCGAAACCGTTCCACGCCGTGACGACCTTGTCGTCGCGGCCGGGCTGCGGACGCTGCAGCCGGGCGGCGAACAGCTCGGCCCGTACCCGCTCGTAGCGTTCGGCGTCGTCCGGATCGGCGCGCAGCTGCAACACCGACGCGCCGTGTTCGAAGGTGCCGGCGTCGGTGACGGTGAACAGCTCGGCCGCCCACTGCGCATCGTCGTCACCGAGGACCTCGGCCAGCTGCCCGGGCGTCCACACGTAGGTCAGGCCCTCGACCCCGTCGGTGTCGGCGTCGAGCGCGGAGGCGAAGCACCGTCCGGCGGTGCGCAGGTCCCGCAGCAGGAACTCGACGGTCTCCTCGGTGACCCGTCGCGCCCAGGGCGCCGCTGTCCGACGCGCGAGATGCGCGTACATCCGCAGCAGCAGCGCGTTGTCGTAGAGCATCTTCTCGAAGTGCGGAACCACCCACCCGGCGTCGACGCTGTAGCGGGCGAAACCCCCGGCCAGCTGGTCGTAGATGCCACCGCGCGCCATCGCCTCGGCCGTCCGTTCGACGAGGGACAGCACGGCCGGGTTCCCGCTGCGCTCGTATCCGCGCAGCAGGCCCTCGAGCAGCGCGGACGGCGGAAACTTCGGGGCGCCCCCGAACCCGCCGTGCACCGCGTCCTCGTCGGCGGCGACGGAGGCGTCGGCGGCGTCGAGCAGCGCGGCGTCCACCGGCCGCTCGCCCGGCGCGAGGCCGCCGCTGCCGCGGCGCAGTTCCGAGACGATCGCGACGGCGGAGCGGTGCACGTCGGCGCGACGGTTGCGCCAGGTCTCGGCGATCGCCTCGAGCAGCTGGGTGAACGACGGCATCCCGCCGCGCGGCAGCTTCGGGTAGTAGGTGCCGCAGTAGAACGGAGCGCCGTCCGGGGTGAGGAAGCACGTCATCGGCCAGCCGCCCTGCCCGGTCATCGCGACGGTGGCGTTCATGTAGATCGCGTCGATGTCCGGGCGTTCCTCCCGGTCCACCTTGATGCACACGAAGTGCTCGTTCATCAGCGCGGCGGTGGCCTCGTCCTCGAACGACTCGTGTGCCATCACGTGGCACCAGTGGCACGCCGCATACCCCACGGAGAGCAGGACCGGCACGTCCCGCTCGCGGGCCCAGGTCAACGCCTCCTCGCCCCACTGGTGCCAGTGCACCGGGTTGGCGGCGTGCTGCCGCAGGTAGGGGCTGGTCGCCTCACCGAGAGTGTTCCGGTGACGGGTCTCGGGCGCCGGGGGTGTCACGACGCGTCCGTCAGTTCGCGGCCATCGGGGGCTGGGGGTGGTCGGGTCTGTGGTTCTGCGCGGCTCCGCGAGGGTTCTGCGCGGCTCCGCGAGGGTTTTCCGCCGCCCCGCGATCGGTCCCCTCGTCGGCGGCCTGGTCCGGCTCCGGATGCTCGGGTTCGAACGTCTCGGGCAGTTTGCCGAGCCGCTTGTTCATCGAGCGGATCAGCAGGGCGGTCGCCACGAGCAGGATCACGATCAGTGCGAGACCGAGCGGCGACGCCTTGCCGAATTCGGGGCCGGTGGGGTCCTGGGCCAGGACCTCGGCCGCCAACATGCCTACCGTCATCTCACCTGTCCGTCCTCGATGCCCGCGAACAGATCCGTTTCGGGGATCGCCGTGTGCACGCGGGTCTTGGCCAACTCGAATTCTTCCGTCGGCCACACCTTCTGCTGGATGTCCAGCGGCACGGCGAAGAAGGAGCCGTTGGGATCGATCTGCGTCGCATGGGCGCGCAGCGCGTCGTCACGCTTGGGGAAGTAGTCGCTGCAGGTGATCTGCGTGGTCACCCGCGCCATGATGTCGCCCTGCTCGGTGCGCCACCGCTTGAGCCACTCCTCCATAGGGAACGGCTCGCCCCGCCGCTCGTACTCCTCGCGGAACAGCTCGAGGCGCTTGCGGATGAACCCGTGCGAGTAGTACAGCTTCTGCACCTTCCACGCCGGTCCGGCCTCGGGGAAGCGGTCGGGGTCGCCGGCCGCTTCGTACGCCGCGACGGAGACCTCGTGGCACCGGATGTGGTCGGGGTGCGGGTAGCCGCCGTTCTCGTCGTAGGTGGTCATCACGTGCGGCCGGAACTCCCGGATCACCTCGACGAGCTTGCGGGTGGGTTCCTCGAGGGGCACCAGCGCGAAGCAGCCCTCGGGCAGCGGGGGCTTCGGATCACCCTCCGGCAGCCCCGAGTCGACGAACCCGAGCCACCGCTGCTGCACCCCCAGGATGCGGGCGGCCTCGGCCATCTCCTCGCGCCGGACCTCGGGCATGCGGTCCCGGATCCCGGGGATGTCCATCGCGGGGTTGAGGATGTCGCCGCGTTCACCCCCGGTCAGGGTGACCACCAGCACCTCGTGCCCTTCCGCGGCATAGCGGGCCGTCGTGGCGGCACCCTTGCTCGACTCGTCATCGGGATGGGCATGCACGGCCATGAGCCGTAGTCCGCTCACGTCTTTCCTCCACCTCGCCGTCGGCTGCATCGTCGCTACCCGGACCACCGGCACTGCGGGCCGGCGTCCTGGGTTCCTCCCCTATAGTTCCACCTGACACGTCCCTCGTCAGCCACGCCCCCGCTGCGCCCGCGGGTGCACGAAAGTAAGTGTGATGACCGACACCACCCCGACCGACCGCTACCCGACCGGCCGCTACCCGGCGACGGGCGGATCCCGCCGCACCTGGCTGTGGGCACTGGTCGCCGTCGGGCTCGTCGCCGGGGTGCTCGCGGCGTTCCTGCTCTACCAGAAGTTCGGCACCCCGGACATCGAGAGCGAGGTCGTCACCTACACCGTCGTCGACGACTCGACCGTGCAGGTGCAGTTCACCGTGACGCGGAAGGACCCTTCGCAGGAGGCGGTGTGCATCATCCGCTCGCGGTCGAAGGACGGATCCGAGACGGGCCGGCGCGAGGTGCTGATCCCGTCGTCCGAATCCGGCACCCTGCTGATGGACGCGCCGGTGATCACGTCGCAGCGGCCGGGCATGGCGGACATGTACGGCTGCAGCTTCGAGGTGCCCGAATACCTGCGCGCGCACTGACCGCACGCTGCGGATTCCGTGGTCGCGACCACGTTGGTGCTAGAATTGCCTGATACACGGTTCCACCCTTTGGGGCCGTGTATTGCTGCATAGGAAGCAGTGCGGTCCTGTTCGCCACTGGCTTGGGGGGAACGTTCGAGGGATCCGCGTTGCCGTCGTCGCTGCGAGTTGCGGCGACCAGTCGACGGAGCCGGGAGCTCCAACCCGAAGGAAGTGATCGAGGATGACCGAGACCCAGGTGACCTGGCTGACACAGGAGTCGTACGACCGACTCAAGGCAGAACTCGACCAGCTCATCGCGAATCGTCCCGTCATCGCGGCCGAGATCAACGAGCGCCGCGAGGAGGGCGACCTCAAGGAGAACGGTGGATACCACGCCGCTCGCGAGGAGCAGGGTCAGCAAGAGGCCCGGATTCGTCAGCTGCAGGAACTGCTGAACAACGCGAAGGTCGGTGTCGCGCCCACGCAGTCCGGCGTCGCGCTGCCCGGCTCGGTCGTCACGGTCTACTACGACGGCGACGAAAGCGACAAGGAGACGTTCCTCATCGCCACCCGCGAGGAGGGCGCCCGGGGCAACGAGATCGAGATCTACTCCCCCAGCTCCCCGCTGGGCGGTGCCCTGATCGACGCGAAGGTCGGCGAGACCCGCGAGTACACGCTTCCCAACGGCAGCACCATGAAGGTGACGCTCGTCAGCGCGGAGCCGTACCACAGCTGATCGGCGGCGAGCCGTCGCGCGGCTCGACCGACACGCGAGAAGGGTCCGACCGGTGCCTCCGGTCGGACCCTTCTTGCGTACGGCACCTCAGATCAGACGGCGGGCCTTCATGCCGGGGAAGACCGCGCCGACGCGCACCACGTCTCCGAACGTCGGGGCATGCACCATCTGGCCGCCGCCGATGTAGATGCCCACGTGCCCGGGCCCGTCGGACTGCCAGTTGCCGAACACCAGATCCCCCGGCCGGGCCAGCTCGATCGGGATCTCGGTGCCGACCCGCCACTGCGTCTGCGACGTACGCGGCAACGTCATCCCCGTCGCCGCGTACACCGCGTACGACGTCAGGCCCGAACAGTCGAACCCGCCGCCGGAGGGACCGTTGATGTTGCCGCCGCCCCACACGTACGGCAGCCCCAGGTACCGGAACGCCAGATCCACCACCCGGTTACCGGTCTCGGTCATCCCCGGCAGCCCGAGCCCGAAGAACGGTGAGAGCAACCGCGCGAACACCATCTCGGTCGCCCGGATCTTCGCCACGTACGGCTTGGTCTGGTTCTCGTAGTCCGGCAGGCCGGACGGCATGCCCCCGGATCGGCGCACGGCCCCGAGGCCCGCGTTGTACGCCGCGAGCGTGAGGTCGAGGGTGTCGCCGCGCACCACCCCCTGTGCCTTCCACTGCTCGATCTGCCGGTAGTTGTCGCACAACAGATTCCCGGACGCCATCACCGGATCGGCGATGCCAAGCACGTCGGCCCGCCCGTCCCCGTCGGCGTCCTTGCCGTAGGCATCCCAGGTACCCGGCATGAACTGCCCCGGCCCCTTCGCGCCCACCGGCGAGACCGGAGCGCTCGGTCCGTACCGGAATCCGTTCTCCGCCGAATACAACGCCGCCAGGACCGGCGCCCCGACGCCCTCGCACAACTTCCCGGCCTTGCGCAGCCACGGCGCGAACACCGCGATCGCCCCGATCGGCGCCAGGTTGGTGCCCGGCAGGATCGCCGGGATCGACGGCAACGTCACCGCCGCACCGCCGGTTCCCACCCCGCCCGGTGCCGACCCCCACGCACCGCTGCCCGTCACAGCGCCGGGGGCGGGGGCGCCGAACACCGACGGCCGTCCCGCCGGCGCGGCCGGGGCCAGCACCGACGGCGCCTGTTCGAGCACGGCCTGCACCGGATTCTCGGCCGGCGGTTCGAGTACCGCGGCCGCCTCCGGCGGCAGATGCGGCATCAACGCGTCCTTCGCGGCCGAGGTCGTATCCGCCACGGCCTGCTCGGCGGCCGGGCGCATCGGTTCGGGCAGCGCCGCGACGAGGTCGGTGACCTGCTGATCCGTGGCCGAGGCAACGGCTTCGGCGGATGCCTGGAACGACTCGATGACCTGCGTGACCTGTTCCTGAAGATGCTCCGGGATGTCCGCTCCCTGTACCAGGGCACTCGCCGCAGTGGCTACCGCCACAATCACCGCCGACGGGTCAACTGACATTCGCGAACTCCCCATCCCTTGACGAACGACTTCACCGTACTGTGTGATCTCGATCACCGATGCGGTTCGTTACATCCATATCATATATATGCGAGAACGCGTTCTAGTTCTTGTCCTGTGACGCGCCACACACGGGACTTGAAGTTACAGCAACAGGGACGGCGCCGCTCGCGCACGGACGCGCGAGCGGCATCCGGGTCAGGCCGTGAGCGCCTGCTCCACGTCCGCGACGAGGTCGGCGGCATCCTCGATACCCACCGACAGGCGCACCAGATCGTCCGGAACCTCGAGCAGCGACCCCGCCGTCGAGGCGTGCGTCATCGCGCCCGGGTGCTCGATCAGCGACTCGACACCCCCGAGGGACTCCGCGAGGGTGAAGATCTCGGTGCGTGCGCAGAAGTCGAGGGCGGCCTGCTTGCCCCCGGCCAGACGCAGCGAGATCATGCCGCCGAACCGGCGCATCTGCTTCGAGGCGACGGCGTGATCCGGGTGCGACTCGTGGCCGGGGTAGATCACCCGGGTGACGGCGGGATGCCCGTCGAGCAGCTCGACGATCTTCTCGGCGTTGTCGCTGTGCCGTTCCATGCGCAGGGCCAGCGTCTTGATGCCGCGCATCGTCAGGTATGCGTCGAACGGACCCGGGACGGCGCCTGCGCCGTTCTGCAGGAACGCGAACTTCGCGTCCAACTCCTCGTCGTTCGTCACCAGCGCACCACCGACGACGTCGGAGTGGCCGCCGAGGTATTTGGTGGTCGAGTGCAGCGCGACGTCGGCACCCAGGGTGAGCGGCTGCTGCAGGTACGGCGACGCGAACGTGTTGTCGACGACGATCTTCGCCCCACCGCTGTGCGCGACGTCGGCGAGTGCCGCGATGTCGCCGATGTTGAGCAGGGGGTTCGTCGGGGTCTCGACCCACACCAGCTTGGTGGTGGGCCGCATCGCCTCGCGCACGGCGTCGACGTCGGAGATCGGCGCCGGCGTGTACTCGATGCCCCACTGCGTGAACACCTTGTCGATCAGCCGGAAGGTGCCACCGTAGGCGTCGTTGGGGATGACGAGATGATCCCCGGGACGCAGCACCGAACGCAGCAGGCAGTCGGTGGCGGCCATCCCGGAACTGAAGGCCCGGCCGAACGTTCCCGCCTCGATGGCGGCGAGATTCGCCTCGAGCGGCTTGCGAGTGGGGTTGCCGGTGCGGGCGTACTCGAAGCCGCCGCGCATCCCACCGACGCCGTCCTGCGCGAACGTCGAACTCGCATAGATGGGGACGTTGACGGCACCGGTGGCCGGGTCGGGATCGTATCCGGCGTGGATCGCTCGGGTGGAGAATCCGTGGCTGCGCTGCTCACTCATGCGGCTCAGCCTAGCCGCGGGACGGAAGGACGGCGGGCCGGGGAAGGCTCCCCGGCCCGCCGCCGCAGCCGCTACGAACCGGCGCTGATGAACCCGAGCAGGTCGTGGCGGGTGATCACGCCCACGGGCTTGCCGTCGTCGATGACCAGCAGCGCGTCGGTATCGCCGAACGCCTTCGTGGCGGCGGCGATCGACTCGCCGACCCCGATCAGCGGCAGGGTCGGGCTCATGTGCTTCGCGACGGGGTCGGCCAGCCGCGCGCGGCCCTCGAAGACGGCGCTGAGCAGTTCCCGCTCGCTGACGCTGCCCGCGACCTCACCGGCGGTGACGGGCGGCTCGGCGCCCACGACCGGCATCTGCGAGACACCGTATTCGCGCAGGATCTCGATGGCGTCGCGGACCGTCTCGGACGGATGCGTGTGCACCAGCGCGGGCAGCTCGCCGGACTTGCTGCGCAGGACGTCGCCGACGGTCGAATCGTCGGGCTTGCCGTCGAGCGGGGCCCGCAGGAAGCCGTACGAGGCCATCCACTTGTCGTTGAAGATCTTCGACATGTAGCCGCGGCCACCGTCGGGCAGCAGCACCACGACGAGGGCGTCCGGCCCCTCACGCTCGGCGACCCGCAGCGCGGCGACGACGGCCATGCCGCACGACCCGCCGACGAGCAGGCCCTCCTCGCGGGCGAGCCGGCGGGTCATGTCGAACGAGTCGGCGTCGGAGACGGCGATGATCTCGTCGGGGATCGACGGGTCGTAGGCGCTGGGCCAGAAGTCCTCGCCGACGCCCTCGACGAGGTACGGACGGCCGGTGCCGCCGGAGTACACGGAGCCCTCCGGGTCGGCGCCGATCACCTTGACCTTGCCGCCCGAGACCTCCTTGAGGTAGCGGCCGGTGCCGGTGATGGTGCCACCGGTGCCGACGCCGGCGACGAAATGCGTCACCTTGCCGTCCGTGTCGCGCCAGATCTCCGGGCCGGTGGTCTCGTAGTGGCTTTCCGGACCGGCCGGGTTGGAGTACTGGTCCGGCTTCCAGCCACCCGGCAGTTCACGGGCGAGTCGATCGGAGACGGTGTAGTAGCTGTCGGGGTGCTCCGGGGGCACCGCGGTCGGGCACACCACGACCTCGGCACCGTACGCGCGCAGCACGTTGCGCTTGTCCTCGCTGACCTTGTCGGGGCACACGAACACGCACTTGTAGCCGCGCTGCTGGGCCACGAGCGCGAGACCGATTCCGGTGTTGCCGGACGTCGGTTCGACGATGGTGCCGCCCGGCTTCAGTGCACCGGACTTCTCGGCGGCATCGACCATCTTGACGGCGATGCGGTCCTTCGAGCTGCCGCCCGGGTTGAGGTACTCGATCTTCGCCGCGACCACGCCCGAACCCGGTGTCGTCACCGAGTTGAGCTTGACCAGCGGGGTGTTTCCGATGAGGTCGACGACGGAATCCGCGATGCGCATTCCTCCATGGTCTCAGATGCCGGTACCCGACGGCGTTCCGGCTGCTCGAGCGGCGGATTCGACGCACACTGGACACGGCAACCTCAGGGCCGTCTGCAACTCCAGGGCCGTCTGCTCGGAAAGGTGATCTCCCGTGCCCCGAACCTCGTGGCGCACCGCGGCGCTGGCCGGCGCGACGGCCGTCGCCGCCGGCTCCGGCGCCGGCGGCGCCTCCTGGCTCACGTACACGTACCTGATGCGCCAGGCGACGGTAGCGAGAGGTGTCATCGGCCGCACCTGGGCGAAGCCGCCCGAGGCGGACGGGGTGTACCTGCCCGGAGCGCAGTCCCCGGTGCCGTGGCGCCGCGGCGTGCCGTTCGACCTGCACCTGATGATCTTCGGGGATTCGACGGCGGCCGGCCTGGGCTGCGCGAGCGCGGCAGAGGTGCCGGGAGTGCTGCTGGCCCGGGCGCTGGCCGACGAGTCGGGCCGCAGCGTCCGGCTCGGCACGAAGGCCATCGCCGGCGCCACGTCGCGGGGACTGGCCGGGCAGGTCGACGCGATGTACGTGGCGGGTCCGCCGCCCGACGCGGCCGTGATCCTGGTCGGGGCCAACGACGTGACCGCGAAACTGTCGCTGCACCGCTCGGCACAGCGACTGGGCTCGGCGGTGCGACGTCTGCGCGCGAGCGGCGCCGTCGTCGTCGTCGGTACGTGTCCCGATCTGGGGGTGGTCGGTGCGATTCCCCAGCCGCTGCGCACCGTGGTACGGACGTGGGGACGGCAACTGGCCCGCGCGCAGGCCGCGGCGACGCGCGCGGCCGGCGGGCATCCCGTGCCGCTGGCCGACCTGCTGACGCCCGAGTTCCTGTCCGCGCCCGACCACCTGTTCTCCGCGGACGGATTTCATCCCTCGGCCGCGGGATACGAGCTCGCGGCCGGTCACCTGCTGCCGGTGCTGGCCGCCGGGCTCGGCCTCTGGTCCGGCGGTCCGGTGCCGGTGCCGCCGCACACGTCGGCGGCCGCGCGGCTGTGGCTGCCCCGGACACGCCGCGGGCCCCGGGAACGGGTGTTCCCGGGGCCCGCGGTCGGCACGGTGGCCGGAGAGCTGGGCTAGTCGTTCTGGAAGTACGACAGCAGGCGCAGGATTTCGATGTACAGCCAGACCAGGGTGACGGTCAGACCGAAGGCGACGCCCCACGCGGCCTTCTCCGGCGCCTGGGCGCGGATGAGCTGATCGGCGGCGTCGAAGTCCAGCAGGAAGCTGAACGCGGCGATGCCGATGCAGACGAGGCTGAAGACGATCGCCAGGGTGCCGCCGTCGCGCAGGCCGAGGCCGCCGTCGATGAAGAAGCTCGCGACGAGGTTGCCCAGCGCCAGGACGAGGACGCCGATCAGGGCGCCGATGATCATGCGGGTCAGGCGCGGGGTCACGCGGATCGCCCCGGTGCGGTAGACGACGAGCATGCCGAAGAACACGCCGAACGTGCCGAGCACCGCCTGGACGATCAGGGTTCCGCCACCGGCGCCACCGAAGGTGATGTCGGTGAACATGAACGAGAGCGCGCCGAGGAAGAAGCCCTCGGCGACGGCATAGGCCAGGACGATGGCCGGGTTGTCCATCTTGCGGCCGAAGGTGGCCACGAGGACCAGGACCAGGCCGATGAGACCGCCGCCGATGACGAACGGCGCGGCGAGGTTCACGTTGCCGTTGACGAGGACGTAGGAGATCAGCGCCGAGATCGCCAGCACACCGAGGGTGATGCCGGTCTTGGTGACGACGTCGTCGATCGTCATCGACCGCTCGGTCGTGGGCCGGGCCCACGGATCCGTCGGCGCGTACTGCGGCTGGCCGAATTGCTGAGTGACCTGCGCGGCGCCCGCCGTCGCAGAGCCGAACGTGGCGTATCCGCCGCCCTCTTGCTTGGGCAGGTTGCGGAACACCGGGTTACTGGTGGTGCGCACCGTGCACATCCCTTCTGGTGGTCGGTTCTGTCCGTTCAACGATCCGCGGACGCCGGGGGTTCCCGGACCCGAGCCGAGCACGGACAAACCGGACTCTACCGGGTGCGCACGGACCTGGTCACGGTGAACTTACGGTTGCGTCCTGCAACTTCCGTGCGGCCGATCGTCCGCTGCAGGATCCCACGGTAGTTCAGGTGGGTGTTGTAGACGGCCCACAGTTCACCGCCCGGACGCAGCAGCCGGGCCGCCGCGTCGAACATCTTCACGGCGGCACCGGTGTGCACCGCGGCGCCGACGTGGAACGGCGGATTGCACAGCACCACGTCCACGGAGGCGTCCGGCAGCGTCCCGGCGACGTCGTCGCGCAGTACCTCGACCCGGTCGGCGACGTCGTTCGCGGCGGCGGTGGCGGCGGCCGAGGCGACCGCCGCAGCGGACTGGTCGGTGGCGGTCACCCGCAGGCCGGGGAACTGCCGGGCCGCGGCGACGGCCAGGATGCCCGTGCCGCAGCCGAGGTCGACGGCGGTCCTCGCGTCACGCGGCAGCCGGGGCACGAAGTCCAGCAGGAAGCGGGTGCCGATGTCCAGGCGGGGGCCGGCGAACGCCGCTCCGTGCGCGACGACGGTCAGCCCGGCCTCGGGCACCGTGCCGGTCACCGGGTAGGTCGGCTCGGTCGCGATCGGGCCGCGGGCGGTGAGCACCCGCGACTTCTGCCGGCCACGGGAGGCGCGCACCTCCGTGAAGCAGCGGGCCAGTACCTCGTTCATCGCGGGTGTGATGTGCTTGTCGCGGCCACCGGCGAACACCGTGACGCCGGGGTCGGCATACCGGGCGACGGTCTCGGCGATCTCGGTGAGCGCGGCGAGCGACCGGGGCAACTGCAGCAGCACCACCCGGGCCCCGGTGAGCAGATCGCTACCGAGGTCGTGCGTGGTGTAACGATCGGTCAGTCCTTCGCGGGCGGCGTTCGCGGCCAGGGCCCGCTCCCCCACCACCGAGTCCTGGTGAACCCGGATCCCTGACGCGGAGTGCCGCACGGCGACGCCGAGGGTGAGGGCTCCGTAGTGGTCGTCGATCACCGCGACGGTCCCGGCCGGCGCCGCGGCGAGCGCGGCGCCGGCCTCGTCGAGAATCAACCTGTCGGCGGCGTCGACGGCCACCAGATTGGGCGCCTCCACGTCGGGGAGGCGCCGCAACCGGGCGAACAGTTCGTCGCCGGCAGCGGGGTCGCCGGTCAGCACTGCCCCTTGCCGGCGTTCTCGATGGCGCGCAGGGTGTCGGCCTGCTGCTCCTCGCTCAGCTCCGCCCACCCCGGCAGCGACTTCTGCGCGTCGGCGACGGAGGCGGCGGCCTGGGTGCGGTCCTGCCCCCAGGATTCGAGCTGGTCGAAGTACGGCACCATGGCACTGCAGATCTCGTCGTAGCTCTGGCCCAGCTCGATGCCGGTGCTTCCGGTGACCTGGCTCGTGCTCGGCGCGGCGGTAGTGGACTCGGTGGTCCCCTCGGCTGCGGAGCCGGAGTCACCGGACGATCCGCAGGCCGCCGCGAGCAGCACCGCACCCGTACCGAACAGCGCCGCGAGAGTCTTCTTCATCGTTTCCCAATTCCGATCGCAGTGTCGTTTCCCGGAAGATCCGGCCGTCGTTGCCGGGAGCCCCGGCCGGACAACGGTAATGGAGAACCGGCGATCCATCCGTGTCGTGCCCGCCACACCCGGGACTATCCTGGAGGAATCCACGTGAGGTGAGTGCCCCGATGGCCGAGAACGATCCCCTCGCCACCCAGCGAGCCACGGTCTCCCACGCCGCCGCGGCGGAGGACGAGACCGTCGAGGATCTGCGCCTCGCGGGGTTCGCCGACGCAACCGAGATCGGCCGTGGTGGTTTCGGGGTGGTGTACCGGTGCCGGGAGACGGCGCTCGAGCGCACCGTCGCGGTGAAGGTGCTCACCGCCCCGCTCGACGCCGACAACCTCGACCGGTTCCTCCGCGAGCAACGCGCGATGGGCCGGCTCTCCGGGCATCCGCACATCGTCACCGTCCTGCAGGTCGGCACCACCGGCAGCGGCCGGCCCTACCTGGTCATGCACTACCACCCCCACGACTCGCTCGAGGCGCGCATCCGCCGCTACGGGCCGCTGCCGTGGCCGGACGTGCTGCGCATCGGCGTCAAACTCGCCGGCGCGCTCGAGACGGCGCACCGGACCGACGTGCTGCACCGCGACGTCAAACCCGCGAACATCCTGCTCACCCAGTACGGCGAACCGCAGCTCACCGACTTCGGCATCGCCCGAATCGCGGACGGCTTCCGCACCTCGTCGGGCGCGATCACGGGCTCCCCCGCCTTCACCGCGCCCGAGATCCTGGCCGGCGCGCCGCCGACCCCGGCCGCCGACGTCTACGGTCTGGCCGCCACCCTGTTCTGCGCACTGACCGGGCATGCGGCCTTCGAACGGCGACGCGGGGAACAAGTGGTCACGCAGTTCCTGCGGATCACCACCGAACCGGTCCCGGACCTGCGGGGCACCGGTGTCCCCGAGGAGGTGTGCTCTGCCCTGGAACGCGGCATGGCCACCGATCCGGATGCCCGTCCGCAGTCCGCCGCGGAGTTCGGGGAGTTGTTGCAGCGGGCCCAGGAGCGGGGCGGCTGCGACGTGGACGAGATGGCGCTGCCCGCGGATCCGGACGGACCCGGGCCGCTGCCCGTCCCGGGAACCCCGCACACCACCGGACCCCACCTCACGCCCACCGCGATCGCCACGCCGCCGGTGCCGGTGACCCGGTTCCGGCCGCACGCCGCCAGCCGACCGCTGGTCCCGCGCACCCACCTCATCGACCGGCTGCGCCTCGCCCGCCGCCGCCGTCTCGTCGCGATCCATGCCCCGACCGGATTCGGGAAGTCGACGCTGGCCGCACAGTGGCGGGAGGTCCTCACCGCCGAGGGCGTCGCGGTGGCCTGGCTCGCGGTCGACCGGGACGACAACGACGTGGTGTGGTTCCTCACCCATCTGATCGAGGCGTTCCGGCAGGTGCGTCCGCAGTTCGCCCGCCAGCTGCGGCAGGTGCTCGAGGCCCACGGCGACGACGCCGAACGGTACGTCCTGTCGACCCTCATCGACGAGACCCATCGCGAGGAGACCCCGATGGCCTTGGTGATCGAGGACTGGCACCTCGTCACTGCACCGGGGACCGTCGCGGCACTGGACTTCCTCCTCGACCGAGGATGTCATCACCTGCAGCTCGTGGTGACCAGCCGAAGCCGGGCCGGACTGCCGCTCAGCCGGATGCGGGTCCTCGACGAACTCGTCGAGATCGACTCCGAGGCTTTGCGGTTCGACGCCGAGGAAGCCGAGGGTTTCCTACGCGACGTGAGCGGCCTCGACCTCGGCCCCGAGGACATCCGGGGCCTGACCGAAGTCACCGACGGCTGGGTCGCCGCGCTGCAACTGGTGTCCTTGTCCCTGCGCGACTGCGAGGATCCGACCGACCTGATCGAGAACCTCTCGGGCCGCCACCGCGCCATCGGCGAGTTCCTCGCAGACAACGTGCTCGACACCCTCGAGCCGGAGGTGTACGAGTTCCTGCTCGCGACGTCCGTCACCGACGAGATCACCGGCAGCCTCGCCACCGCGCTCACCGGCGACCTGCACGGACAGGCGATGCTCGAGCAGATCGAGGCCCGGGATCTGTTCCTGCGCCGGGTCGACGACGAGGGCAGCTGGTTCCGCTACCACCGGCTGTTCGCGGATTTCCTGCGCCGCCGGCTCGAGCGTGATCATCCCGAACGCGTGGAGCCGCTCCATCGTGCCGCTGCGCAATGGTTCGCACACCAGCACATGCTGCGTGAGGCCGTGGACCACGCGCTCAGCGCCGACGACCAGGAACTCGCCGTCGACATCATCGCCGCCGACGGGATGTTCCTGATCGAGCACTCCCACATGACGACCCTGCTGGCGCTGGTCGCGAAGCTACCGCCCCGCGTGGTGGCCACGCACCCGCGGCTGCAGATGACGGTGGCGTGGGCGAACGCGTTGCTGCAGCGAGCCGACCAGACGCGCACCGCACTCGCGGCGGCGCGGGGATGTTTCAGCTGCTGCAATGCGGCGGCGGAGGACATCGCGGTCCTGCAGGTCGAGGCCGACGTCGTCGAGGGTGTCGTCGCAGTCTCCACCGACCGCATCGCCGACGTGGCGGACAAGGTCGCGCCGTGCCTGGACGATCCGGACGCCTTCCGTCCGTGGGTGGTGTCCGTCGCGGCGAACGTGGCGACCTTCGTGGACATCTACCGGTTCGACTTCGAGTCCGCCCGGCGACGGCAGCGGTGGGCCGAGCCGTACCACCGTGCCTCCAACGGCCCGTTCAGCCGCGTGTACGGGCAGTGCCTGCTCGGCATCGCGGCCAACGAGCAGCTCGACGTCGCCGCGGCCGAGGGACATTTCCGTGCGGGGCTGCGGGCCGCGCGCAAAGTGGGTGGCATCCACACCCACGCCGCGCGGCTGGCCGCCGCCATGCTCGGGGAGCTGCTCTACGAACAGGGCCGGATCACCGAGGCCGAGGCCCTGCTCGACGAAAGTCACGAGCTCGGAACCGAGGGCGGCGTACCGGACTTCATGATCGCCCGATTCGTCACGGCCGCGCGGCTCAAGTCCCTGCGCGGTGACCGCGCCGCCGCGGCGGCACTGCTCGACGAGGGAGCGCGGGCCGCCGACGACTATCGGCTGCCGCGACTGCATGCCCGGGTGGTCAACGAACGCGTGCGGCTCGGTCTGCCGGGGCCGCAGCCCGCCCCGCGACAGATGCCCGATTCCGATGCCCCCGACCCCGACGGCATCGCGGAGATCACCGCTCAGGTGGAGGACGCCACCGCCATCCGGCTGCTCTACGGCAGCGGCAGGCCCGAGGACGCCGCCGTGGCGTGCGAGTGGGCCCGGCTGTGGCACCGCCGCGTCTCCGGACGCGGCCGCCGTCGCGCCGAACTGCAGGCGGTGCGGCTGCTGGTGGCGTGCCTGCACGCCGCCGGACGGATCGAGGAGGCCCAGCACGTGCTGGCCCCCGCCGTGGCGACGTGCGGACGCCTGGGCATGCTCCGCTACCTCGTCGACGGCGGTGCCCACGTGGTGCCGCTCCTGCCCCTGCTGCGCGATCGGCTGCGCACCCTGTTGTGGCCCCCGGACTGGCCGGCTGTGGACGAGGCCTTCCTCGACGAGATGGTGCGGCTGGCGGAGGCCGGCGGCGCGCGCATCGCGCTGTGAGCCCGGGCCGCCCCGGGGTAGGGCAGACTGCGAGCGTGACCGCTGCCGTCCCCGACCACATCCGTACCAGGCTCTGGCGCGACGGACGGCTCGTCGCAGAGAACTACCCGCTGGCGGACGTCTCCGACTACCTCCGGGACGAGACCGCCCTGGTGTGGGTGGATCTGCACGATCCGACGCACCGCGAGCTGACCGACATCGCAGAGGAGCTGGAGTTCGATCCGCACGCGGTCGAGGACGTGGTGGCGCGTGGGGAGCGCACGAAGGTCACGCGCTACTCCACGCACACCTTCCTGACCGTCTACGCCACGTCGCTGGCGGACGGGAGCGAGCCGGCCGACACGCTCGGATCCCGGCTCGAGACCACGCGGGTCTCGGTGTTCGTGGTCCCACGCGGCTTGGTCACGGTACACCGGGGTACCGGATTCGACGTCGAGGAGATGGTGCGGCGCTGGGACGACAACGCCGACCTGCTGCGGCACGGCACCGCCGCGCTGCTGCACGGGCTGCTCGACGTCGTCGTCGACGGCCAGTTCGAGGCCATCCAGGGCCTCGACGACGCGATCGAGGAACTCGAGGACGGGCTGTTCGACGAGCGTGCGCACATCCGCTCGCTCCAGCGTCGCACCTACCGGGTACGCAAGGAACTCGTCCAGTTGCGCCGGGTCGTCCTGCCGATGCGCGAGGTGGTCGCCGCGGTGATGCGGCACCGGGCCGAGCGAGGCAACTCCGTCGAACTCGACGGCTGGTACAGCGACCTGTACGACCACGTCATCCGCGCGACGGAGTGGACCGAATCCCTGCGTGACATGGTCACCACGGTCTTCGAAACGAACCTGTCGCTGCAGGACGCGCGGCTGAACACGGTGATGAAGAAGCTCACGGGGTGGGCCGCGATCATCGCCGTGCCCACCGCGGTGACAGGGTGGTACGGGCAGAACGTGCCGTACCCCGGCTTCGGGCAGTGGAGCGGGGTGCTGTCGAGCACCGCGGTCATCGCCGCGTCCGCAGGAACCCTCTACATCGTGTTCAAGCAACGCAACTGGTTGTGACGGACGACCGGGTACGGCACGTGTCTGCTCGGGCTACGAGGTTCCTTCGGAATCGTCGAAGAACCGCCAGTCGTCGTCGCCGTCGACCCTGACCTCCATGCGCCAGCCCAGTTCACTGTTGTCGGCCTTGGAGTCCACGAACCAGGCGTGCGCGTCGTCCGCGCTCTCGATGTCCTTGGTCGCCACCACTTCGCCCTTGGGGTCGATCACTCGGTATGTAGCCATGCCGGGGGCTTTCCCCGGCGATCCGCCACCCAAACCCGAGCCCCCAGGATTGGCGCGGCCGGGTCCGGGGTATCCGGGGATGGAAGCGACCACGGACGAAGGAGGATGAAGTGGCTGATTTCATCGACAAGGCCAAGCACAAGGCCGAGGACGTCACCGGTCAGGCCAAGGAAGGCGCCGGCCGCGCGACCGGCGACCGCGATCTCGAGGCCGAGGGCCGGGGCGACCAGGCGTCGAGCGGTCTGAAGCAGGCGGGCGACAAGATCTCCGATGCCGCCGGCAAGGTCAAGGACTCGTTCAAGAAGTAGCGCCGCGGCGCGCAAGCACGCGCGTGGCCCCGTCGACCCCGTCGACGGGGCCACGGCTCGTGTCCGGGGCCGTCAGCGTCCCTCCCCCGGCCGTGCCTGCTCCCCGGAGGTCGCGTCGCCGTACTGCTCCTTCGACAGCGGAATCTGCGTTCGACCGGGTTCCGGTGAGAGGTCGTCGCGCGGCCCGGCCGGCGGCGCGTACTCGTGCAGTTCCCGGGGGCCCTGGTCGAGCCGGAACGGCGGGTACTCGTCGCGCAGCAGCGCCGCGTAGGCCCACACCCGGAAACGCCAGCGGTTGATGCCCACGACGAGATCGAACACCCCGCTCGGGTAGCGGGCGGTGAACAGCAGGGCGATCGCCGCGACGAGCACGAGAATGCCGAGCAGGGACCACGAGTAGGTCCACGCCGCGTCGTCCCAGTCGCCTGAGGTCGCGGTGGCCCCGCCCCCGACGAGCACGGCGAGGATCAGGTAGTGCGGGACGGCGAGCAGCCACCACTTGACCAGCACCAGTCCCCGGGAGAGACGTTCCGGATAGGGGACGTCGAAGTCGGCGGGGTAGTCCGTGCGATGCAGGCTGAAGGGCGGATACCGGTCGGTGCCCAGCGCCGAGTAGGTGTAGAACCCCACCCGCCACCACCACCGCATCACGCCGACGTTGAAGTCGAACAGCGCCCGCGGGTAGCGGCCGGTGAACAGGATCGCGAAGCCCGCGACGACGGTCGTGACGAAGTGCGCGATCGCGAGGAAGAAGAGCACGATGTAGTGCGGGATCGCCAAGAGCCACTTCACGAGCCACAGCCCGCGCGACGGCGAGTCCGGGTCGCCGCGCAACATCACCGGGTAGGTGCCCGGGGCGACGGCGGGCGGCGGCGGCGCGTGCGCCGAGGGCGGGCCGTGCCGGCCGAGCCCCACCGCGCCGAGGACGAGCAGCGGAACCCCGATCACGAGCAGGACGAGAGCACTGACGAGCAGCCACAGCGCGAGCGGTCCCAGGAACGGGAACTGGGCGCCCGCCTGCAGGTCCACGACGACGCCCGGGGTGGCGTCGGCGTTCATCACGACGATCGACCACACCCCTTCCTGGAAGTCCCAGCGCAGTTCCTGTGTCCCAGGTCCGGCAGCCGACGCGGCCCAGAAGTCCTCGTCACCGGGAACCCGGGCGGGGTCGTCGCCGGGGATCTCGCGGTACTCGGCGCGGAACGGCTCGAACCGGACGTCGGTGAGTTCGGCGTGTGCGACCCCGGACAGGAAGGCGTCGACCTCCCGCTGCGGGCCGATGCCGACGAACACCGGCTGTCCGGGATCCTCCGATGCCGCACGCAATCTGAGCCGGCCGAAGTCCTCGGCGCCGAACCCGGTGGGCGTGTCGTCGAAGACCAGGTCGATGCGTTCGGAGACGAGGGCGCTCGAGTCGGTGCGGAAACGCTCGGTCGGAGCGGTGAACCAGCCGTCGTCGCGCTGGACGAAGTACCCCCAGCCGAGCACCCCGGCGGCGACGAGCAGGGCCAGCCCGAGCATCGACAGCAGAACACCCACCACGAACATGACGATCTTGCCGGCCTTCATAGCGGCCTCCGATTCGGAGTGTCGTACACGCGGTCCGAACTCACCGTAGACGCGACCGAACAGGACGAACAAGACTTTGCCCCACCTCGCCGCGCCGCACCCCGCGACACGTCACGCACCGGTTCCGTGCGCGTAACGCATCGGCCATCCAGCGGCGTGTAGGGTGAGGGCATCGACGACACGTCTCGGTCGATCGCTTCCGGTCGGGCGAGTACAGCGTGATTTCGGTCGAGCACCACCCACCGAGCCCTGCCCCGGAACTGCCGTACCCGCATACCGGGTGCGGGTGTAGCGGCGGCAGCGTCGGGGTACCACAGCTACGCCGCCCGACACGGCTCGCCGGCCCGAAAGGACATCATGCACAACGAAACCGAGTTCCAGACGCCGCTCTTCGTCGAGCCCACCACTCCCGGCGACGAGGGCAGCACCGAGCCCGTCGCGACCTCGCAGCCGCCGAGCGGCCCGTACGACTACAACGCCATCTTCTCCGCCCGGGCCTGATCGCCGTCCGCGTCGTTCCGCACTGCGGTAAATCGGTTTCGGACTGCGGGATGACCTGCCCGCCAGACGATCCCGGCGCCGCCCTCGCAACGGATGACCCGTGCGGCCGGACCGCCGCCCGGTCGCGTACAGTGGACCACGGCCGGAGGGGAAGACCCGGCCACGCGAACGCCCCGGCTCCGTGCCGGGGCGTTCGTCATTCCGGGCGGTGCCCGGAACGACGATTGGAACCGGCCGGGAACGGGAACGCACCCTGTGGGTCGCCCCACGACCCGTTCCCGACCGGAAGGATTGATCATGACCGAGGTGCTGTTCGTCGTGACAGGAGCCGATCACTGGACGCTCGCCGACGGTACGCAACACCCGACGGGATTCTGGGCCGAGGAACTGATCGAGCCGTACCGGGTGTTCACCGATGCCGGCTTCCGTCTCACGTTCGCCACGCCGGGCGGCCGCAGCCCGGTCGTGGACGAGGCCAGCCTCGCACCCGACGCCGCCGGCGGCGAGGACCGCAGTGACGAGCTGCGGCGGACCCTCACTGAGCTGAAGCCGGTCCTCGACTCGCCCGCCGTACTCGAGGACGTGCGCGCCGAGGACTACGACCTCGTGTTCGTCCCGGGCGGGCACGGCCCGATGGAGGACCTCGCCGTGTCCGAACCGTTCGGCCGGCTGCTCGCGGAGTTCATGGCCGCCGGCAAGCTCGTCTCCGTCGTATGCCACGCTCCCGCAGCGTTGTTGCCCGCACGAGGTGCCGACGGCGGCTGGCTCTTCGACGGGTACCGGATGACCGGATTCACCAACGAGGAGGAGACGCAGGCCGGGCTCGCCGAGAAGGCGCCGTGGCTGCTCGAGGACCGCCTCCGCGAGAGCGGCGCCCGATTCGACGCGGGGCCGGCATGGGAATCACACGTGGTCGTCGACCGCAGCCTCTACACCGGGCAGAACCCGGCGTCGTCGCGGGCGGTGGCCGAGCGAGTGGTCGAGGCGACGAAGAGTTAGTCCGTTCGCTACACGAGGACTCTCGGAGGGCGGATCGGACACCCTGTGGTTCACAGCCGGACGCGTAATCGTGATCGATCAGCTCGACTACCGACCCGAGAAGGCGCACACGTTCGCGCACGCCGAGATGTACAACCCTGAACTGGGCGATGGACGCGGTTCGCAAGGGCGGGACGATCCCGGTGATGGGCGCGTACGGCCCGACGTTCAGCGCCGTGAAGTTCGGGGGCGCCATGAGGACTGACGCTGCGGATGAACCAGTGCCCGGTCGAGCGTCGATCGCCACGCTTGTCCGAGCACATCCGTAACGGTTACCTCGACCCTAAAGAGATTGTCACTCAGAGAATCCCACCCGAGCACATCGCGGAGGCCTATCACATCATGTCGGCCGAGCTGGACGACTGCATCAGGAAACGTCGCTCCTCGTGACCGCCGGCGGGACTACGCCTTGCATACATACCGGGCATCCGGTTTCCTGTAGCTGTGCGCTGCCCGTGGAAGTGGGACAAGGACGAACCGCTCTTCGGTGACCCCGAGTCCCCGCGCGGCATGGTGGCGATCGTCGCCGTCGTCGTCGCGGTCGTCGTCTCGGCGACAGTGCTGTTGCTGCTGGCCTCGGGCGGGACGCTGCGCTGAGGCTGCGGCGGAAGGCTCGCCGGCGGCAATGGCGGCTGCCCTCGTGTCACCCCTCCCCTGCGTTTCGGGGCGTCGCATTCGGCCGAATGCGGCCCGAAGGGAATGCTCGCCTGGAACGATTCCGGGTGTGAAGCACTTTCGGATTGTGGACCGAGACGGTGCCGTCATCGACCAGCAGTCGTTCGAGACCGAGGACGAAGCCCTCGCATGGGCGCACACCCGCCCGCGGTCGGGAGCCCCGGAATGGACGCTGGAGGAACAGGTCGGGCACGACTGGGAGGAACGGGAGAACCGGGAGCGGCCCTGACCCGACCGGTCGGGACCGCCCCGGCCGTGGATCACCCCTTCTGACGCTTCGCCCAGGTCAGCAGTAGCTTCGGCTCTCCGGGATCGGAAGAATCGAGTTCCAGCGTGGCGTCTTCGGGAGCGCCCGCGAGGAAGGCCCGGACGATGCTCATCGTGACCGGCGTCGTGAGGGACAGAACGGCACTTTCGGATTCGTTCGACATGTTCCGAACGTATCGTCATCGCGGACCCCGTGCCGGGTGGGAAGAGCGGTCGAACTACCCGACGGCAACTGGATCGGTGGCGTGTCGTCGGTTCTCCCCGCCTGACGACGTGTCCTGCCGAACCCTCCCGGATGTCGTGAACGATCGCCGCTTCCGCCGGGTCTCTGCTCGACGGGTCCCGTCAGGGAGTCAACGCCCGGCAATCGTCGAGCTGAGCAGGGGGCTGTCCACCGCCCCGTTCCCGGCTGTCGTCCTGGATGACCGTGCCGACGTACCGATTCGTGAACGGGATCCGGTCGGCCTCCACGGTCCCCTGCAGCACGATCCTGCCGTTGACCCTGGCCGTGTACCGGTTCCCGTCGGCACGCAGCTCGACGACCGCGCCTTCGGGGAACTTCGACGTGGACGCGTACTGCGGCGTCCCTGCAGCGGGGGCGAATCCGTTCGGGCTGGAAGGATCCTCGTAGTACAACGCCATCATGCTCTCGGTAAACGCGAACTGCACACCGGTGTCGACACCGGGATTGGCACGCACCACCGGTCCGATCGACGAGTGCTCCGGGTCGCGTCCGTTCCAGCGGACCACACACCGCATCACCTGCGTCTCGCTCGGCATCGGCTCACTCCAGAACGCGAGACTCAGCGGAGTCGACGGAGTCCCCCGGCCGTCGAGATGACCGTTCACGATCTTCAGGGTGCCGCCCCCGTGGGTGATCCAGTTCGGGCCGAGCGGACCGTCCGGACGATCGAAGTCGTCGGCCGCACGCAGGACCAGCGGAGCCGGTGCGCGGCGGATGCCCTCGACCCCCTCGTCGGCGGTGGCCACGAGCGGGGAGGCTGCCATTCCTGGAATCGGAGCGAACTCCGGCGCGGAGGCGCGGACCTGTTCGTCCGCGGTACCCGGATCCGCGGAGGCAAGGGGTGAGACTCCGGTTGCGAGGGCCAGCGACCCCCACACGATGCCGAGCCGCACTGCACCCCTCCGGACGGACGCGCCCAGGCGATCGTTTGGTTCGGTAAGCACACAGGGCATTGTAGGGGCGGAAGTCGCGGCTGCCAGTGATGCCCGTCACGACCATCGCCCTCGGTCCCACGCGGGGCGGTCCGGAAGCCGTATCGAACGCGCCGGTCGGGTCGGCTCACAGCTGGTTGGGTTGTGGTGCCCCCAGTCGGACTCGAACCGACACTCGGCGGATTTTAAGTCCGCTGCCTCTGCCAATTGGGCTATGGGGGCGCATGAAGAGAGTAGAGCGTGGCGCCTCGGGGCCCGCAGCCGCGTCGCGCCCAGTCATCCGCGGAGACGATCGTCAGCGCGTACGGCTGGGCGCGGAGCGGCTGAGTGCCGCGGCTGCCTACGCGATCGACAGTGCGATCCCGTCGAGGATGTCGTGCTCGCTCACGACCAGCTCGTCGATGCCCGCGCGACGAGCGAGTTCGTCGGCCAGCACGGTCGTGACGACGGCTCCGCCCCCGATGACGTCGACCCGTCCGGGGTGCATCGGGCCGAGCGCGGCGCGTTCGTCGTGGGTGGCGGCGAGCAGGCCGTCGCACACCTCGCGCAGCCGGTCGAAGCCGACGGTGGACAGGTGCACCCGCTCGGGGTCGTATTCCTCGAGCCCGTTCGCGAGCGCCGCGATCGTGGTCATGGTGCCGGCGACGCCGACCCAGGTGCGAGCCTGCTCCACCGGCACGTGGGCGAGCGCTTCGGTGATCTTCTCCCCCGCGAACGTGCGCGCCGCGGCGACCTGCTCGGCCGTGGGCGGGTCGTCGTGCAGGCACCGCTCGGTCAGGCGCACGCACCCGATGTCGGTGGAGTAGGCGGCGTGCACGCCGTCCGCGTCGCCGAGCACCACCTCGGTGGAACCGCCGCCGAGGTCGACGACGACGAACGGCCCGCGTGCCGGGTCGAGTTCGCCCACGGCGCCGGTGAAGGACAGCCGCGCTTCCTCGTCGCCGGAGATGACTTCGGCCTCGGCACCGGCGATCACCGCGCCGAGGACCTCGCGGGTCATGGCGAAGAAGTCGTCCCGGTTGGCGGCGTCGCGGGTGGCGGACGTGGCGACCATTCGCACCGCCTGCGCCCCGGTCTCGCGGATGAGGCCGGCGTATTCGACGAGGGCGACGCGGGTGCGTTCGATCGCCTCGGGGGCGAGCCGGCCGGTCGCGTCGACGCCCTGGCCGAGCCGCACGACCCGCATCAACCGGGTGACGTCGGTGAGCCGGCCGTCGTCGTCGAGATCGGCGATGAGCAGGCGGATGGAGTTGGTGCCACAATCGATCGCCGCGACGCGGCGGGTACCCGCGGTCACTCGCCCTGCCCGCGCAGTTCGGCGTAGGTGGGCCAGTCGGCGGGGATCGCGGTGCCGCGCAGGCCGGCGTCGGCGGCGAGGGCGACGGCTTCGTCGCCGAACGGGTTCACCCCGGGTCCTTTGGCGAGGGAATGTGCGATGAGTACGTGCAGGCACTTGACGCGATCGGGCATGCCGCCGCCGCTGAAGTCGGTGCCGAGCGATTCGATGGCGTCGCGTTCGGCCAGGTAGGACTCGTGGGCACGGCGGTACGCGGCCGCGATCTCCGGGTCGGCGGCGATCCGCTCGGTCATCTCCTTCATGACCCCACCGGATTCCTGCCGGCTGGCCTCGGCGGTGAGCCGCGGATCGGTGAGGTAGAACAGCGTCGGGAACGGCGTGCCGTCGGGCAGCTTGGGTGCGGTCTTCACCACGCCGGGGGCGCCGTCCGGGCAGCGGTAGGCGATGGCGAGAACGCCACGCGGAGCCCGCCCGAGCTGGGCGGCGACGGCGTCGAGGTCTTCCTGTGCGACGGGATCGGTCACCCGGTCGGTTCTCCTGGTTCTGGGGGCGCCACCGGCATCTGCCGCGGCACCGGGGCGGGTTCGGGTTCTGGCGCGGGCACGGACACCGACTGCCACAGGTCGCTGTACCAGGCGCCCGTGGAAGGCAGTTCCTCGGCTTGCTCGGCGACCGGTTCCTCATAGTCGCCGGGCAACTGCACCTGGTAGGGGGTTTCGCCGGGCATGACGAACCGCAGGCGCTCGCGGGCCTGGGCGCGGATCCACGCGGGATCCTCGATCTGCGCCTTCTGTTCGCGCAGCGCCGCGATCTCCTGCTCGAGCTGCGCCCGTTCCGCGGCGACCCGCTCGGCCTCGGACCGTTGGCTGACGTACGTGCGCAGCGGAACCGCAAGGGTCAGGGCGAGCCCGCACACCACGAGGGCGAGGACGACGGCACGGCCGGTGGACAGGCCGAAGAAGGTGCGCTCGGTGCGGGCGGCCCGGGACTCGCGCGGCGTCCCGACCCGGGTGGGCCGGGCCCGGCCCCCGGTGCCTCCGGTGCGGGCACCGGAGGCGTCGGCGGTCGGTTCCGTCGAGGCAGTCGGTCCTGCCGGGCGGGCCCGGCTGGGCCGCCGAGCGCCCGGCGCACCCTCGGTGCGGGTGCGCCGGGCGCCGGGCCGGGACCTACCGCGCTGGCTCATGCGGGTGCGCTCAGCCCTCGATGTTGAAGCGCGGGAACGCCAGTTCGCCGGCGTACCGGGCGGCGTCGCCGAGCGACTCCTCGATGCGCAGCAGCTGGTTGTACTTGGCGACGCGCTCGGAGCGGGCTGGGGCACCGGTCTTGATCTGGCCGCTGCCCACGGCGACGGCGAGGTCCGCGATGGTGGTGTCCTCGGTCTCGCCGGAGCGGTGGCTCATCATCGACTTGTACCCGTTGCGATGCGCGAGATCGACCGCGTCGAGGGTCTCGGTGAGGGTGCCGATCTGGTTCACCTTCACGAGCAGCGCGTTGGCGGCGCCCTTGACGATGCCTTCCTCGAGGCGCTCGGGGTTGGTGACGAAGAGGTCGTCGCCGACCAGCTGCACCTTGTTGCCGATCTTGTCGGTCAGCGCGACCCAGCCGTCCCAGTCGTCCTCGCTCAGCGGGTCCTCGATGGACACGAGCGGGTATGCGGAGAGCAGCTCGTCGTAGAAGTCGGCGAGCTCGTCCGCGGTGCGGTCCTTGCCCTCGAACTTGTAGCCGGTGCCCGCGGTGTAGAACTCGGTGGCGGCGACGTCGAGCGCGAGCGCGACATCCGTTCCGAGCTTCAGACCGGTCTTGGCGACGGCCTCGCTGATGAGGTCGAGGGCCTCCTTGGTGCCGGCGACGTCGGGCGCGAATCCACCCTCGTCACCGAGGCCGGTGGCCAGGCCGCGGCTCTTGAGCACGGACTTGAGGGAGTGGTACACCTCGGCGCCCCAGCGCAGGGACTCCTTGAAGGTGGGCGCGCCGATCGGGGCGACCATGAACTCCTGCACGTCGACGCCGGTGTCGGCGTGGGCGCCGCCGTTGAGGATGTTCATCATCGGCACAGGCAGGATGTGGGCGTTCGGGCCGCCGAGGTAGCGGAACAGCTCGAGCCCGGAAGACTCGGCCGCGGCCTTGGCGACGGCGAGGGAGGCACCGAGGAGCGCGTTGGCTCCGAGCCGGCCCTTGTCGGGGGTGCCGTCGGTGTCGAGGAGGGCCTGGTCGACGGTGCGCTGTTCGGTCGCGTCGAGACCGATGATCGCCGGGGCGATCTCGCCAAGGACGCCCTCGACGGCCTGCTCGACGCCCTTGCCCAAGTAGCGCTCGCCGCCGTCGCGCAGCTCGACGGCCTCGTGCTCACCGGTGGAAGCACCGGACGGCACCGCAGCGCGGGCGAAACTTCCGTCGTCGAGCAGCACCTCGACCTCGACCGTGGGGTTACCACGCGAATCGAGGATCTCGCGGGCTCCTACCTGCTCAATGATGGCCACTGGCTGATTCTCCTTCGATGGACTTCACGCTGCGGGGTCTGCACGCTGGGGACAGCCTAACCGCCCCGACCTGCGCCCGAAGCACGGCGCGCCCCGCGGTGGCGGCCACCGGCGGGTTGCCCGGTGGCGAGGCGGACGGATCGGACGGTCGCGTCAGGGCTGGCGACCCACCCCGTACGCGGCGGCGCGGTCGCGTACCAGAGCGAGGTACTCACCCGAGAGGTTGTAGGCCATGAGAGCGCGCGTCCACCCCTCGGCAGTGGTGAGGTCGCCTCCGCGGTCGCACAGATAGCGGCCGGCGGACAGGGCCGCGTCGTCGATGTTGTCGGGATCGGCGATGCCATCGCCGTTCGCGTCCACACCCCAACGGGACCAGGTCTCGGGAATGAACTGCATGGGCCCGACGGCCCGGTCGAGAACGGGATCACCGTCGAGGCGCCCCCCGTCGGTGTCGCGGATCTCGGCCAGTCCGGGTCCGCCGTCGAGGGGCACACCGCGGATCGGCGGGTCGACGCGGCCATCTGGGGCGATGGCGGCGCCGTTGTACCGGCCGTGCCGGCTCTCGACGCTTCCGATACCGGCGAGGGTCGTCCAGGCGAGACCGCAGCCGGGGCGCGCGGCGGCGAGCACGGCGGCGGCGTGACCGTATGCCTCGAGGGCGGTGCGAGGGATGCCGAGTGCCTCGGCCTGCGGCGCGGCCCAGTCCCGCAACTGGTCGGCCGTGCGGCCGGGGGCGTCGACGTCGATCGCCGGGACGGCGGTGCCGGGTGCGGGCGGGACGCCGTCGGGGATCGGGATGCGCGGCTCGCGTGGGCTCCAGACCGCAACACCGACGACCACGAGGATCGTCGCAGCGACGGCGCCGAACAGGACGCGCGGCCACGGTGAGCGTCGCGGCGAGGCGGCAGGGGGCATGGTTCCCATCATCCATATCGCTGTTAAAGCGCAGGTAAAGACACCGAGGTCCCTGTTGCCGGCGTCCCCGCCGGGTGTATGTTTTCGGCTTGCGTCACCTAAGAGAGGTTCGCCTCACCTAACCGTTGGAGTCGTGTCCATGTCAGTGCTTGCCGTGAGTTCCGGAGCCCCGTCGATCGCCACCCAGCTGACGGGCTCGTCTCTCATCGGTCTCCGCGAAGGCCTCGAAGCGGGCATCGTCGTGATGATCCTCGTCGCCTTCCTCGTCAAGTCCGAACGCCGCGATGCGCTGCGGTGGGTATGGCTCGGCGTCGGCACTGCCGTCGCCATGGTGGCCGCGACGTTCGCGATCATCCATCTCGGCACCACAACCCTCACCGGGCTCGCCGCCGAAGTCGCCGCGGGTTTCGCCTCGCTCGTCGCGGTGGTGATCGTGACTGCCATGGTGCTGTGGATGCGCACCGCATCGCGGTCGATCTCGGGCGATCTGCGCGCCGGGATGGAGAAGGCACTGCTCGCAGGACCGGCCGCGGTACTGACCCTGTCGTTCTTCGCGGTCGGGCGTGAAGGCCTGGAAACAGCGCTGCTGATGGTCGGGTACGCCGAGAACACCGCCGGCAGCGCGTGGCCGCTCGTCGGCCTGCTCCTCGGGCTCGGCGTGGCCGCCGTCCTCACGGTCCTGATGTACCTCGGGGCGATCCGGATCGACATGGCCCGCTTCTTCCGGTACACGGGGGTCTTCCTGGTCGTGGTCGCCGCCGGCATCCTGGCCTACGGCCTGCGCGCCCTCCAGATCGGCGGCGTCCTGCCCGGCGGCTCCACTCTCGCCTTCGACATCTCGGCCCACTACGACGCCGGCAGCTGGTACGGAACCGTGCTGGCCGGCATCTTCAACCTCCGCCCGGATCCCACGATCCTGCAGGCCGTCGCGTGGGTGAGCTACCTCGCCGTCGTTCTGTACCTGTTCCTGCGTCCCGTCGCGCCGACGCGCACGGCCGAACCGGCCGTCGCCGCCTGACCCCTTCTGTTCGAAAGGCACCGATCACATGCGCCGATCCACGTACGCCCTCGCGGCGGCAGCGGCCCTGCCCCTCGCTCTGGCGAGCTGCACCGAGAAGTCGACCGCAGCCGACGACTCGATCGCCGTCACCGCCACCGACAACGCGTGCGAGGTGGCGGCGACGAAGGGCCCGACCGGGCACTCCACCTTCAGCATCACGAACAACGGAACCACGGTCACCGAGTTCTACGTGTTCGCCGCCGGCGACCGGGTGATGGGCGAGATCGAGAACATCGGCCCAGGACTCACCCGGCAGCTGATCGTGAACCTGCCCGAGGCCGGCACCTACGAACTGTCCTGCCGCCCCGGAATGGTCGGCGACGGCATCCGGCAGGAATTCGTGGTCACGGGTGACTCCCGGGCGGCCACCGACGCCGACGGCAAGCTCGCCGAGGCCGGGGACGGTTACCGCCGGTACATCCGCAGCCAGACCGAGGCGCTCGTCTCCGCCACCGGCGGGTTCGTCGCCGCCGTGAAGGCGGGCGACGTCGACGAGGCCAAGCGGCTGTTCCCGATCAGCCGCACCTACTTCGAACGGATCGAACCCGAGGCGGAGAGCTTCGGCGACCTCGATCCCCGGATCGACCTGCGTGAGGCCGACCTCGAGCCCGGTCAGGCGTGGACCGGCTTCCACCGGCTCGAGAAGGACCTGTGGGTGCAGGGCGCCCAGCCCGACACGGCCGCGATCGCCGATCGACTCGCCGCCGACGTCCAGGAGCTGGCCGATCTGGTGAATGCCGACGACTACACGGTCGATCCGACCAAGATCGCCGGCAACGCGCAGGGTCTGCTCGACGAGGTCTCGACCTCGAAGATCACCGGCGAGGAGGACATCTTCTCGCACACCGACCTGTGGGACTTCCAGGGCAACGTGGACGGCTCCCAGGCCGCGGTCGCGGCCCTGCGCCCGATCCTCGACGCGAACGACCCGCAGCTGGCGCAGGCCATCGACGCCCGCTTCGCCGATCTGGACGCCGCGCTCGCGCAGTACCGGCAGGGTGACGGCTTCGTCTCCTACGACACGGTCACGGAGTCGCAGCGCCAGGAGCTCTCCCGCCTGCTCGACGCACTCTCGGCCGAGGTGAGCAAGGTGCAGGGCGTCGTCGCGGGGGCAGCGGGCGCATGAGCGAGACGCCGAGCTCCGCACCCGCGTCCCGCGCGGGCATCTCCCGCCGGCGCCTGTTCGGTGCCGTCGGCGCCGGCGCCGCGCTCGCCGGAGCGGGCGCGGTGGTCGGCCGGGTCACCGCCCCCGGCACGGACGCCGGCCACGCCGGCACCGTCCCGTTCCGGGGTCCGCATCAGGCCGGGATCGTCACCCCCGCCCAGGACCGCATGCACTTCGTCGCCTTCGACGTCACCACCGACGACCGGGAGGAGGTGATCGCGCTGCTGAGGAGGTGGACCGAGATGGCCGAGCGGATGACCGCCGGGCGCGAGGCCACCGAGGACGGCGCCACCGGCGAGGGCCCCTACCATCCGCCCACCGACACCGGCGAGGCTCTGGACCTCGACGCCTCCCAGCTGACCCTGACCATCGGGTTCGGACCGTCGCTCTTCGACCGGTTCGGATTGTCCGATCGCAAACCTGCTGCGCTGCAGGACCTTCCGCACTTCCCGGCGGACAACCTCGATCCCGCCCGCAGCGGCGGCGACATCGCGATCCAGGCGTGCGCCAACGATCCACAGGTCGCGGTGCACGCCGTCCGCAATCTGGCACGGGTCGCATTCGGCACCGCATCGGTGCGCTGGTCACAGCTCGGCTTCGGCCGCACCTCGTCGACCTCCACGTCGCAGCAGACACCGCGGAACCTGTTCGGGTTCAAGGACGGAACCAACAACCTCAAGGCCGAGGATCCCGCGTCGCTCGCCGAATCGGTCTGGGTCGACGCCGACGACGACCAGGCCTGGCTCGCCGGCGGCACCTACCTGGTGGCGCGACGGATCCGCATGCTCATCGAGCAGTGGGACCGGGCAGTGCTGCAGGAACAGGAACAGGTGATCGGCCGCACCAAGCGCGAGGGCGCTCCGCTCGGGAAGACCGGCGAGTTCGACGAACTCGATCTCGAGTCCAAGGGGCCCGACGGGCCGTTCGTCCCCGTCGACGCGCACGTGCGGCTCGCGTCGGCCCAGCATCTGGGCGGGCTGAGGATCCTGCGCCGGGGGTACAACTTCACCGACGGCTCCGACGGCTTCGGTCATCTGGACGCGGGCCTGTTCTTCATCGCATTCTGCCGTAATCCGCTCGAGCAGTTCGTGCCGATGCAGCGCGAACTGGCACGACGGGACGCACTCAACGAGTACATCCAGCATGTCGGGTCGGCGGTGTTCGCGTGCCCGGCCGGGCCGGCGCCGGGCGAGTACTGGGGGCAGGCGCTCTTCCAGGCGTGAACGAGACGGTGCGAAGGGGGCACGTCGCGCGGGCACTCAGTAGGCGCCGTCGCTGTGCAGCACGGCACGCAGGGTCCTGCGCAGGATGGACAGATCGAGCGCGAAGGTCCAGTTCTCGACGTACCGCAGGTCGGCCCGCACCGACTCCTCCCAGCTCAGGTTGCTCCGGCCGCTGACCTGCCACAATCCGGTCAACCCTGGCTTCACGAACAACCGTCGGCGCGCGCCGTCCTCTCCGTAGCGCGCCACCTCGCACTCGAGCGGAGGTCGTGGGCCCACCAGCGACATGTCGCCGGTGACCACGTTGAACAGCTGTGGCAGCTCGTCGAGCGAGTACCGGCGGATGACGCGGCCGACCCGCGTGACCCGGGGATCCTCCCGCATCTTGAACAGGATCCCGTTGCCGTCGCTGCAGTCGGCCAGCTCCGCGAGGCGGTCTTCCGCGTCAACCACCATGCTGCGGAACTTGAACATCGTGAACGTCCGCCCGTCCCTGCCGACGCGGGTCTGCCGGAAGAGCACGGGACCTGGGCTCGTGACCCGGATGGCCAGGGCAATGGCCAACAGCAGCGGCGCCAGCAGCACCACGATCGCGAGGGCGGCGACCCGGTCGAAGATGTTCTTCACCACCCAGGCCGGGCCGACGTAGCGAGGAGCGCTGAGCTGGAGCAGCGGCAGCCCGGCGAGCGGTGCCATGTGCAGACGCGGCCCCACCAGGTCCATGAGGACCGGAGCCATCAGCAGATCGGCACCCGTACGCTCCAGATCCCAGCTGAGTCTGCGGGTCTTCGAATGAGTCCAGCCGCTCGACGGCAGCAGGGCGACCGCCTGGAACTCGTGCAACTGGGCGATTCCGACGATGTCGTCCTCGGTCCCCAGCACCGGCACGTCGTCGACGGCGAGCGGAAGCGCCACGTCCGACTTCGTGACCGGCAGGCAGATTCCGTCCATCTGCCACCCCGCATCGCGGAACTCCTCCGCTCGGGCGAGCAGCTCGTGCACCTCCAGGGTGTCACCCGCGATCAGGACCGATCGCACGAAGCGTCCCCGCCGCCGGCGGCTGCGCACGAAGCGACGCAGCAGCAGGCGGGCACCGAGCGTCGCGACGGCGGCCAGCGGTAGTGCGCCGAAGACCCAGGACTGACCGCTCGCGGTCCCCCACGCGTAGCCGGCCACGGCCAACGTCGCCGTGGCGAGCACGTACGCCCGGCCGACTCGGCGCAGCTCATCGACACCGGCTCCCAGAACCCTGACGTCCCAAGCCCTCTGGATCGCGAGGCTCGACATCGCAGCGACCGGGACCACGGCGACGACGGCGAGCGTCTGCCCCGTGGGAATCTCCGGTGTGTGATAGCCGAAGGTGATTGCCAGGTCGGCCACCAGGATGCAGAACAGGTCGCAGCAGAACACCAGAACGGCATACCGGCGCTCCCACCGGGGCCTCGGAACAGGATTCGGGGCGCAGAGTCCAGGCAGGCTCCGCCCCGCATCCGACCGCGTGGCGCCCGCGTGGTCCACCGTGGTCCGGACTGTGGCGCCACCCGCACCGGCAACGGGGGTGTTCGTCTCGCGGTTCCGCATCGGAGTCATCCCCATTTCGGAGTCGAGGAGCCTCGGACCCCTTAAAACCTACCTGGAGATTGTTTTAGACACAATAACGGACCGGTGGTTCATTCATGCAGGGGGATCGGCACCTTCCACGGAAGGTCGATTCTTCCGCGGCGCAATACTTCCTCGATCTGCTCGGGCGGCTTCGGCCGACTCAGGAGAAAGCCCTGCGCGCGCCGGCATCCCATGTCCAGAAGCTTGGTCGCTGCCGAAACCGACTCGAGACCCTCGGCCACCACCTCCAAGCCGAATGCCGAAGCGAGTCCCATGATCGACTCGACGATGACTCGGTCGCTCTCGCTGCGCTGAAGGTTCAGCACGAACGCCTTGTCGATCTTGAGCGTGTGGACCGGCAGCGACTTCAGGTGGGCAAGTGAGCTGTACCCGGTTCCGAAGTCGTCGATCGCGCAGCACACGCCCAGACGCTCGAGCCGCCGGAGCGTCTTGCGCGAACGTTCGAGATCGCTGACGACCACATACTCGGTGATCTCCAGGCACAGGCACGAGCTGCCGAGGCCGAACTCCTCGAGTGCGCTCTCCACCGTCTCCACGAAATCGAGGCTCACCAGCTGCACGGGCGAGACGTTCACACTCATCCGAATGTTCAGTCCCGGAATACGCCGTCGCCACTCCGCCAACTGCCCGCACGCCGTTCGCAGCACCCAGCCTCCGAGCTCGCCCGCCAGGTTCGTCGACTCGGCCACCTCGATGAACTCGGCCGGCTGCAGCTTGCCCAGCACCGGATGATTCCATCGCACCAGGGCCTCGACACCGAGAATGCTGCCGTCACGCAGGTCGAACTCGGGTTGATAGTCCAGGGTGAGATGCTCGTCGTCGATCGACGTCCGCAGGCTCAGCTCGATGAGGTTGCGGCGCTCGCTCGCGCCTCGCATGTCCTCGGTGTATGCGACGACGCTGTTGCCACCCTTGCTCTTGGCCATCAGCATCGCCTCGTCGACCCGGCCGAGCAGCGCCACCGGCGTGATCCGTCCGGGCTCGCCGACGGCAACGCCGAGGCTGCCCCCGCGGCCTACGACCTGACTGCCCAGCTGCACCGACATCCCGACCGCCCACCGCAGCGCCTCGGCGCGTTCCCGGGCCGCCTCCAGCGACACCGGCCCGTCGAGCACGACGACGAACTCGTCACCGCCGAGGCGTGCCACCATGTCCTTCGGATCACACACGCGCGACAATCGCTGTGCGGTACGGCACAGGAACACGTCGACGGCGGCGTGACCGAGGAAGTCGTTGAGCGGCTTGAGCCGGTCCAGGTCGAGAAACAGAACGGCGACCGGCCCCGGCTGCCCCCGCTTCAGCCGCTCCTCGAGGTGTTCGAGGAGGGCGCGCCGGCTCGCGAGGCCGGTGAGATCGTCGTGATAGGCCGCGTCGCGCAGGTCCTGTTCGGCGCGGACACGGGCCTGCACCTGCGCCAGCAGAGCCGCGATCATCATCAAGGTGTTGATTTCGTCCTCGCTCCAGTCGCGATCACCGGCCTTGATGAAGCCCAGGGTGCCGGTGGTGACGCTCCCGGAGATCAGCGGCACCGCCGCGACCGAGACCTCGGGCACCCCCGAACCCGCGCGCACCCGGTCGGCGTATTCGTCCCCCGACTGTCCCGGGCGGGTGACGGCCGGTTCCTTCATGGTCTCCGTCATGGCGAAGATCGGGTCGGCGTCCCGGAAGTGCACTACTCCCAGAGGGTCCGGGTCCGGCACGAATTCCCGCGGCGGCCACTCGGCGACGAGGACCGTCGCGTGGATCTCGTGATCGTTGTAGCGAAGAAAGCAGGTGTCGACCTCGAAGTGCTCGACGAGCTCCTGGAGCACCCGTTCGATCACCGAGTGATGAGACACGGCGTCCGCCGGCATGAGGTGGGAAGCCACCCGGGTGACGATGTTCTCGAAGCTCTTCTCCGCCATCTCAAACCCCTTGGGAACAGCACATTCGACGCGAGCGGACCGGATCAGGGATGTTTTCGAACTCTATCCGAGCGACGCGCACTGCGAATCCGTTCCGGTCGCGCCCGCGCCACCCGGAGCAGGAGGGCGAAGCGCAGGTCGGCCGGCCGGTCGAACGCGTCGTCGAGCGTCGACTGCAGCTTTCCGAGCGCGCCGAACCGGACCTCCGAGAGCCGGACGAGGTCGGTGTCGTCCTCGGCGTAGAGGAACACCGGTGAAGCAGGCTGGACCGCAAGCCCCAGACTGTGGGCGCAAATCCACACGCTCTCGGCTGCCATCCCCGCACGGACGTAGTCGGCGGGCCGTGGACCCGCCGCGAAGACCGCCACGAGTGCCGAACTGCTCCGCACCCGCATTCCGGTCAGCCGCCCCAGCCCGTGCCCCAGGTCCCACTCCCCGAGTTGATCGAGCACATCGTTTCGAAGCGCCAGGTCGAGCATCGTGCGCTCCGCGTCGTCCATCCCGAGTGTCCGGACGTCGATGCCGCTGTCGATGTCCTCCGAATCCGGCCACCGCAGTTCCGAGAGCATCTCGCGCCGCAGAACGGGAGTCAGGTAGCGGATCCTGTCCGATTCTGCGAGCAGCTCCGCGGCCTCGGCGAGGCGATCGGCGCCCGTGACGATCCTGATCCGGCCCCCCTCCTGTTCGGCTGCCCGGTGGAGGGCAGCCGTCTCGGCGTCGGAAAGTGGCGATCCGTCGCCGGGTTGCCGATTGGTTCCGCGGGCGAGCATCATCTCGTACTGGGCGGCCAGGACCGAGTCCGTTCCGTCGGAGAACTGCATCGTCGCGAGCACCTTGCGCGGCGGCTCACCGGCGTCCCGTTCGAGCACCCGGACCGCACCGAGTATCCGGTGTGCCGCGGCGGCGATGCGCGCGTTCTGCAGGGCCGCGCCGAGCGCGACGTAGCTGCCTCGGGCGTGGATGTCGATCGCGGTCGGCACGAAGTCGTCCGCGATGTCGATCTCGAGGGTTCCGCCGCCGGCCGTGACGGACCACGGCTGGCTGTTGCCGCCCGAGGGGGCTCTGCTCGCGGCGTGCAGTACCCGGTCGATCGGATCGTCCGATTCCGGGGGCGGGGGTGCATCCGCACCCGGCCGGTTTCCGGGATCCGCCGGGAGGGTCAGGGCGTCGAGGCAGGCTTCGACGTCCACACGGCCGCGTCCCGAGTTCAGCGGTTGCCCGAGCCCCAGCCGTCGCACGACCGCGGCGACCGTCGCGCCGCCGAGCATCACCTCGCTGCCCAGTTGAGGCCAGGTGGCCAGCGTCTGCTCCACCTCCAGGAGGGAAGCGGCCATCCGGGCCGAGATCCGCTCCGGTCCGAGCAGGCGCAGCGCGTACGGAATCTTCTCCCGGCCCGACAACGCGGCGAGCCGCTCCGGGTCGATCTCTCCCAGCAGACCGTGGAACGGCCGCCCCTGCTGCAGATCGAAGCGTTCGACGTCGATCAGTCCCCGGTCACTCGTCTCCATCACCAGCGGTACCGCCCGCCGGGCCGCTTCCGCACGCAACGCGACCTTCACGTCCAGCGAGTCGCACTCGTCCACCACGATGTCGAGTCCGTCCACGAACTCGCTGATCGTTTCCGGCCCCACTCCCTCGGGCCACACCGACAGGGGCAGGTACGGATCCAGTTCCGCGAGTCGTCGCGCGGCCACGACCGCTTTGTTCGTGCCCAGATCGACGAGGGAAGCCGGCAGCCGATTGAGATTCGACAACTCGATCGGATCGAAGTCTGCGAGTCGCAGTTCTCCGCACACTCCGTCGAGCACCAGCGCCTGCGCAACCGAGAAGCCGACACTCAAACCGACGATTCCGACCGTCACTTCCTGCAGCCGATCCTGTTCGGCCGACGTCACCTTGTTCCGGTTACGATCCAGCCGTAACCGCCGGAACGAGTTCGGGCCGAGTACGCGGACGACGGTCCGATGCCAGGGGTAATGGACCCACCGCGCCGGCTCGTCGAGCAGGTCGCTCTCCGGCCGCGGGAGCACCTCGCGCAGTCCTCTCACCTGATCGGCGAGACGGTCGACGACGACGAGCCCGGGTTCGGAGCGGAGACGTCGAAGCTCCTCCATGTCCTGCGGCCGGTCCTCCGCAAACACGGAGGGCGTCCATCCGGTCTCGCCGTCGGCGTTCACATCGGCTCCCCGTCGAAGCGGATCCCACCCACTTCTCGTCGGAGTTCGTCGCCGAACGGATCGGTGCGCAGACGGTCCCACCACATGAGCCGGGTCCGATAGCGGGCGTCCGGGTACGGGGTGGCCGGCATGCTCGGGTCGACCACACCCCCGCAGGTCTTCCACAGATCCAGCAGGTTGTCGGCGGCGGTGGCCATCATGTATCGCGAGTCGAGCAGGCCCATGAACTTCGCGCCCATGCGCGCCACGGCAAGCGTGAGTTCTCGGCGCTTGGGCACATCCTCGGACACCCACGCCGCCTTGGCTTCGATCAGACCGAACGGGATTCGGCTCTCGATCATGCGGCGGAGATGGTCGACGTGCTCCGGCGCGCTCCATTCGGTCAAGGCGTGGGACTCGTCCGCGTTCTGGTAAGGCCCCTGGGCCCGCACCCCGCCCACGACGACCCCCCTTCGATCGAGCCCCGCGCAGAATATTGCCGTGCTCTCCCCGCTTCGCACAGTTTCGTACTCCAGTGCGGATTCGACGCCGAATCGACGATAAGCGCCCAACGCCCGGGCAATGTATTCGTTCCACAGATCCGGCGCCGCACTCGGTGCGGCTGCGACGAACGAATATCCGGAGGCCTGATCCCGGTAGGTCGAGACTCGCTCCCGCACCGAGTGCGATGCGGCGCGCACTGCTCGATCCACGGTCGGCCTCCCGACTTTGCGGGAGACCCCGGTCGGAGTCACCCGGCGGACCACATCGGATCCTCGCGCTCCTCGCGGTCGGTATCCCCGACCTGGGACGGTGCGGATCGTATATGTGGCTGTATGGATCGAGTATGCAGTATCCGGGTGCTCCCCACAGTGTTCACGCCGAAGAACGGTGTTCGAAGCACACAACAGCGTTCAAGCCAGAGATATGTAGAGTTCCGTCAGTCCCGACGGTCCGATGACTGCCACCTCCTCCCGGTGTGCCCGCTCGATCAGCCCCTCCTTCTCGGCGATCTCCACCTGGTGCCACACGTCGTCGACGGGATCGGAGTGCTCTCCGTCCGGCACGAAGCGGGCGAAGTACCCGGCGGGGACCCGTACCAGCGAGTCCCCGATCGTCAGCTCGCTCAGGCCCTCGCAACGACTGCCGATTACCGCATTCCATCCGACCTCGGGATGGCAGATGTAGACCACGAGCACCTCGCCGACGCCGCGCGCGCGGATGCGATCCTCCGTGAAGGCCAGCAGTTCGGACTGCTGGCCGGTCGATCCCGGTTCGAGTCCCGGCAGAACGAGGCCGCCCACATAGTGGTCGTGCAGTTTGGTGAGTTCGAAACTCATTGCACACCAGCCTTTTCCGAGGTCACGATCGACACGTACATGTCGATGCGGTACGCGTGCGGATAGAATTCGAAATCACCCGTGAAGGATCGGACGATCTCGCCCGTCTCCTCGGCCGTGCGGATCTGATTCCACAGATCGATGAAGACGCCGGGGAAAGTACCGGTCGACGAGAACTTCGCGTAGGTTCCAGCCGGCAGGCAGGCCACTATGTGCCCCTCCGTCACCTGATCCAGGGACTCGCACTGATACCCGACCGTCTGGGTGTAATAGGAGTCGATGTCGACCGCGTGATCGGTGTAGGCGGAGGCCAGCGGGCCGCCGAGCTCCTGCTTCAGCACCGCAGACCAGGCCCGGTCGAGCGCCCGGTCGCGCACTTTGCCGAGAGCCCGGCGCGGGCTGCGCACGGGCAGGCCGGCGACGAGAGTCCGTTCGCGCTGAACGATCTGAAACGACATCGGGAGACCTCCCCAGGACCTCACAGTACGCCTCGCCCCCGGCGTGCCCGACCCACGAGTGGGGGTGTGAATAGCCCCGAGTCTATGTGTGTCTACCAACCGGCGCCAAACAGCCGTAAAAACAATATCGAGGTTTGTTTCAGGGTTCCATTCGTTCTTCAAGTATGATTACCTAGTCGAGTCGGACCGATGTTGCGGAAGTCTCGCCGGCGCGGTCCCCCGGCCGACTGCCCGAGGGGTGTGATCAATGAAGTGCCGTCTGTGCGAATCCGAGAGACTCCTCAGCGTGCTCGATCTCGGTGCCACACCACCGTGCGAACGCTTCCTGGCCGCGGACGAACTCGACCTGCCCGAAACCACCTACCCCCTGCACCTCAGATTGTGTGAGGACTGCCTGCTGCTGCAGATCCCGGCGCTCATCACCCCGGAGGACACCTTCACCGAGTACGCCTACTACTCGTCGTTCTCCGACTCGTGGGTCGACCACGCCCGGCAGTTCGTCGAAGCCGCCGTCCGCAAACTGCAACTCGGACCGGACTCCTCGATCGTGGAGGTCGCCAGCAACGACGGCTACCTGCTGCGGCACGCTGTCGCGGCCGGCATCCCGTGTCTGGGCATCGAACCGTCGGTGAACGTCGGCGCCGCGGCGCGCGCGATCGGTGTCCCCACCGTCACCGCGTTCCTCGACGAAGGACTCGCCGAGGACATCCGCGAGGAGTACGGGCCTGCCGACCTGGTCGTGGCGAACAACGTCTACGCCCACATCCCGGACCTGCTGGGATTCACCCGATCGCTGCGCACCCTCGTCGCCGACGACGGCTGGATCTCCATCGAGGTGCACCACGCGCTGAACCTGGTGCGCGAAGCACAGTTCGACACCGTCTACCACGAGCACTTCCAGTACTACACAGTGCTGTCGGCGATGCGGGCGTTGGCCACCGGTGGCCTGTCGGTCGTCGACGTCGAACTGCTCGGCACACACGGCGGATCGATCCGGCTCTGGGCCCGGCCGGACGAGGTCGCGAGCACTCCCGGAACACGGGTGGAAGCCGTACTCGAGGAGGAGCGCCGGGCCGGGCTGCACACGACGGCGGGTTACCGCGAACTCGAAGCCAGCGCCCGTTCCGTCCGCCGAACCCTGCTGCGATTCCTCCTCGACTGCTACGACCAGGGCCTGTCCGTAGTCGGTTACGGCGCACCAGGTAAGGGAAACACCCTGCTCAACTACTGCGGAATCCGGCCGGACCTGATGGCCTACACCGTCGACCGCAATCCGTACAAGCACGGGCGTTACACACCCGGCGCCCGGATCCCGATCCTGCCGCCGGAACAGATCGAGAAGGACCGGCCCGACGTGGTCGTCGCCCTGCCGTGGAACCTGTCCGCAGAACTGACGACCCAACTGCAGTACATCTCCGCCTGGGGCGGCCGGCTCGTATTCCCGCTACCCACGCTGCACACCACCATCGGCCCCGCCGACTTCGTCAGGAGGATCACGGTATGAAAGTCGTCCTGTTCTGCGGCGGCTACGGCATGCGCATGCGCAACGACCGTACCGACGAGATTCCCAAGCCCATGCAGATGGTGGGCCCACGGCCCTTGCTCTGGCACATCATGAAGTACTACGCCCACTACGGCCACACCGAGTTCATCCTGTGCCTCGGCTACGGAGCGGCCAAGATCAAGGACTTCTTCCTCGACTACCACGAGGAACAGTCCAACGACTTCGTCCTCCACGACAACCGGGTCGAGTTGCTCAACACCGACATCAGCGACTGGTCGATCACCTTCGTCGACACCGGCCTCGAATCCGCGATCGGCGAGCGCCTGCGCCGCGTGCGTGACCACCTGGACGGGGACCGGTACTTCCTCGCCAACTATGCGGACGTCCTGACCGACGCTCCCCTCGACGTGATGATCGAGCGCTACCACCGGTCCGGCGCGACGGCGTCGATGCTCGTCGTCCCCCCACAGTCGTCGTTCCACTGCGTCGACGTCGCCGAGAACGGTGAGATCAAGGAGATCGTCCCGGTCAGCCGCTTCCCGATCTGGGAGAACGGCGGGTACTTCGTGCTCAGTCAGGAGATCTTCGATCTGCTCCCACCTGGGGGCGACCTCGTCGCCGACGTCTGCGGCACCCTCGCCGGGCAGGGCCGGCTGTACGGCTACCGGCACGACGGGTTCTGGAAACCGGCCGACACGTTCAAGGAACGCGCCGAGTTGGACGACAACTACGCCCGCGGCATCCATCCGTGGACCGTGTGGGAGAGCGCCCGTGCGACGGTGACGTCGTGATCGAACTGCACGCCCGCGACATCGGGGAGGTCGCGGTGCTCGGAGCCCACTGCGACGACATCGCGATCGGCATCGGCGGAACACTGCTCACCTTGACCGGCCGGGCGACACAACCTCTGCGGGTACGCGCCTTCGTCCTGTCGGGTGAAGACTCGCGACGCGAGATCGAGGAACGCCACGCGCTCGCGGCACTGTGTCCCGGGGCGGACGTCGAACTCACGGTCCTCGACGTTCCGGACGGCCGCGCCCCCGCGTACTGGGACGCGATCAAGACCGCCCTCGAATCCTTCCGGCACACCTGCGAACCCGACGTGGTGTTCGCACCGCAGCGCGGTGACGCCCATCAGGACCACCGGTTGCTCGCCGAACTCGTCCCCACCGTCTTCCGCGACCACCTCGTGCTCGGATACGAGATTCTCAAGTGGGAGGCCGACACCCCCCGCCCGGTGCTCTACCACCCCCTGACCCGCAAGGTGGCCGAGGAGAAGGTCCGGATCCTGCTCAAGCACTACCCCTCTCAGCTCGACCACGACTGGTTCGACGAACAGGCCTTCCTAGGTCTGTCGCGGCTGCGCGGCGTGCAGTGCCGTCGCCCGCACGCCGAAGCGTTCGTAGTCGAGAAGGCCACAGTCCACTTCTGAAAGGCATGCCATGCGCGTCCTCGTCACCGGGCATCAGGGATACCTGGGCTCCGTCATGGTCCCGGTTCTTCGGGCCCACGGTCACATCGTGACCGGACTCGATTCCGGCCTCTTCGCGGACTGCGTCCTCGGGCCCGCACCGGAGGAACCGTCCGCGATCCGGATCGATCTCCGTGACGTCACCGCCTCGCACGTCACCGGATTTGACGCGGTGGTCCACCTTGCCGCCTTGTCCAACGATCCCCTCGGAGCGCTCGAGCCGGACATCACGTATGCGATCAATCATCAGGCGTCCGTACGGCTCGCACGCTGCGCCAAGGCAGCCGGGGTGCGGCGGTTCCTCTATGCCTCCACCTGCTCCGTCTACGGCGCGGCCGGCGAGGACGCAGTCGACGAGAACGCGCCCCTGCGTCCGCTGACGCCGTATGCGGAGAGCAAGGTGCGGGTCGAGGACGACGTGACCGCCCTCGCCGACTCCGGTTTCTCGCCGGTCTTCCTCCGCAACGCCACCGCGTTCGGATTCTCCCCGCGCCTGCGCGCCGACATCGTCCTGAACAACCTCGTCGGCACCGCGGTGCTGACCGGCCAGGTGCGTGTGCTCTCCGACGGCACGCCGTGGCGGCCGCTGGTACATGCGCAGGACATCGCCGAGGCGTTCGCGCACGCGCTGGTCGCGCCGATCGACCGGATCCACTGCGCCGCGTTCAACGTGGGCATGGAGACCAACAATGTGACCGTCGCCCAGATCGCCCAGACCGTCGCCGACGTCGTCCAGGGCGCGGAGGTCGTGATCACCGGCGAGACCGGTGCCGACCCGCGCTCGTACCGGGTCGATTTCAGCGCGATCCGCAAGGCGTTCGACGACTATCTGCCGCAGTGGACCGTGGCCGACGGGGCAGCCGAACTGTATGCCCGCTACCTCCAGTACGGGTTGACGCGCGAGGGCTTCTCGAACCGGTTCGTCCGGCTCGCCCACCTGAAGCGTCTCCAGGAGGCCGGGGTGCTCGACAGCACGATGCGCTTCGAGCACTCCGGCGCCGGGCGGCGGTGAGGATGCCGGCGTCCGGGCAGTCAGAGGCCGGCCGCCAGGGCGGACCACGGCCCCGCTGCCGCATCCCGGGCGCTGAGCACCGTCACCGGGAGGGGCCATCCGATCGCGAGGTCGGCGTCGTCGTACCGGACCGCCAGATCCTCCGCCGGGTCGTGCGGCCGGTCGATGCGGTAGCACACGTCCGCCACCTCGGTGAGGGCCTGAAACCCGTGCAGAAAGCCTGGCGGCACATAGAGATGGGCGAACTCCACGTCGTCCAGGAGGAAGGCGCTGTGGCGGCCGAACGTGTGCGAACTTCGCCGGATGTCGACCAGCACATCGTGGATCGCGCCGTGCGCGCACCGCACGAGCTTGGCCTCGCCCCGTCCGGACCGTCCGTGCATACCGCGTACAACGCCCCGTTTCGAACGCGACTGCGAGTCCTGGACGAAATCGGCGGCGCGCACTCCGCTCGCGCCGAGGTGGTCGTCGAACACCTGGGCGTCGAATGTGCGGGTGAACAGTCCCCGATCGTCCCGGAACGGCTCCGGGCGCAGGACGACCACATCCGCCAGTTCCGTCGTTTCCACCCGCATCGGCCCATCGTCGCGCATCGACGCCGACCGCGTGGCCGAACAGTGCACCGTTGCGGCGGAAGGAGAGCGCTGTGAGCACCTGCCGAGGATGCGGGAGCCCGGACGTCGAGCGCGTCGTCGACCTCGGCCCGATGCCCGCAGCGGACTGCTTCCCTGCCGTCGACACTCCCGTCACGGCCGACGAGACAGCGCACCCGCTCGCGATGAACCTGTGCCGCGACTGTGGGCTCGCACAGCTCGCCGAGGACGACTCGGTGCCCGACGAGCCTCGTGGAGTCGAACCGCAGGCGCTGCGCGACCAGGCCGCCGCCGCCGTACGTGCTGCGGCCTCGGAAGGTCTCCTCGTCGGCCGGACGGTAGCCGAGTTCGGCAGCCCGCACGGCGGTACCTGGCTTCCGTTGCTCACCGAACACGGCTTCCGGGTAGCTGCGGCGGGCGCCGCGGCCTCGGTGGTGCTCGACTCGTTCGGCATCATGCACGCTCCCGACCAGCGCGCGGCGTTTCGCGAGCGCGCATCGGCTGTCGCCCCCGGCGGCGTGCTGCTGCTGCAGTTCCATTCGTTGGCCACGATCGTCTCGGGGGGCCAGTGGACGGCACTCCGGCACGGGCACTATGCGTACTACTCACTGACCGCACTGCGCGCGCTGCTAGCCGAGGTGGGTCTGTACGTAGTGTATGCCCGCGAGTTCGAACTGTACGGCGGCACCGTGCTGGTCGCGGCACGGCGGACGCCGCGTGCCGTGCCGGCGGCGGAGACCCGGAACATCCTCGAGAAGGAGACGGCGATCGGTGTCACGGACGTGTCGTCGGTACGCCGGTTGCAGAGGGCAGCGGACACGCAGTCCCGCGCGCTGCGCGCCTGGCTCGAATCGTCGGCACGCCGACGGCGACGGATCTTCGCCTACGGGGCTGCGTCCCGGGCGGTAGCGCTCTTCGCACGCGCCGGGCTCGATCGGCGCCTTGTCACCGCTGTGGCAGATGCCTCACCGGCCAAGCAGGGCCGGCGCATGCCCGGAACCGACGTGCCGATCGTCGCGCCGGAGGAAATGATGATGGCGGAGCCCGACCGGGTTCTGCTCACCTTGCCGGATCTACTTCCCGAGGTGCGCGAGCGTTATCGGGAACTGGAGGGCCGCTGGGTACCGCTCGACGGGTACGCACAAGTGTTTCAGCAAGGAGGATTCATCAACGCACGCGCGTAACCGGCGGTCTGATACAGATACTGCCATGCCCATTCCGCAGGGGAGAGCCCGTCCGGACTGGCGATCATCAGTACATCGCCGGCGAAACACCGCCGGATGATGAATCCCGCACGTGAGAGATGCGGCAGGAACGTGATCACGATAATCTTCCGCCAATGCTCCCGAGCGGCCAGGTCACGAATCGCGCGCGCTTCGCCGGATGTCGTCGGAGGACGGGGCGCGAAGCAGGTCACCGTCGGAATCGACGGCTCCGCACACAGACCCGTGAGCCGATCGTCCTCACCGCCGCTGGGATCCGACAGCGCGACGTGTGCCGCGAGGCCCCTGTTCGCGAGCTCGATCCCGTAGGCGTAGCGCTCCTCTCCCGGGCCACCCAGCACGACGATTGCGTCTGCCGGGAGGAGACGATCCTGAGCGGGTACTACGTACAGGGGGATGCCTCCGGCGACCACCACCAGGAGCACGAAAACGACGAACGACAACCGCCGTCCGATCCGGATTCGTCTCCCCCGAGCGCTCGTCACGCTCTCGTGCATGTCCGTCCCCGGAGACGAGCGATCAGCGACACCCCCGCCGCCCGGATCTCGGCGAAATCTGCCGGGGCGACCAACCTCGTGACCAGCAGATACCCGAGACCGAAGACCAGAACCTCGACGACGAGCCGGCCGATACCTGCGACGAGCGACAGTTCGTCGGGACTCCCTCCCGATCGTTCGAAATACATGACGGCGAGGAACATCGGGACGGACGCCGCGACAGGCGACCACATCACCCGCAGCATGTCGCGTCCGGTCACCCCTACTACCGAGCGCGTCACGGCGAGTCCCGTGATCCCGACGACAACTGCCGTTCCGGAGACAGCCAGCCCTACTCCGGACAGCCCGAACGGAAGAAGCAGGAGGAGCAACGGGATGCCGGAAAGGATCCCCGCCCCCGTCATCCAGTTCATCCGCACGGATCGCCCGGCACCTTTGAGGGACTCCGCACTGACCGATGTCATCGCCACTCCGATGCCTATGCCGGCCATCGACGCCAATGCGACGCCGGCACCGCGCCAGGGTTCACCGAGCAACAACACGACAGCTGACTCGCCCAGCGCAGCTGTCAATGCCGCCACCGGCACTGTCACCCGCCACATCCATCGGAGAGACCGCAGGAATGCCGCCCGGAACCGTTCGACGTCCGAGGCGATCCTGGAGAAGGCCGGAAACAGGACATACGAGCACACCTGGACGATCGCCATGGACGGGATCAAGGCGATTCGACGTCCGTAGCGATAGTTGCCCAGAGCCCCTTCGTCGAGACCTCGACCGATGATGGTCAGCTCGACGGCTTCCTGCGCACGTGCAGCCATACCGTCCAGCAGGAGGGGGAAGGAGAACACGGCGAGCTCGCGCCACAGCCGTACCGAGAAGTGTCCGCGGAACGGATTACAGTGCGAGAGCGACCAGCTCGCTGCAATCCACACGGCCAACGATGCGTACGAACCTATCGCAAGCGCCCACACCCCCAGCCCCTGGGCTGCGCATGCAATCGAGACCACCGCGTAGGTCAGGCCGACTGCCGGATCGACGACGACCCGGCGACTGAACTGGAACCGTCGCTGCATGACGGCATCGGGCACACTCGTCGCAGCCGTCAACAGCACCGACCCGGACATCGCCGCTGCCACTGTCGCCACTTCGTCGCTGTGGAACAACCACCCGATCATCGGTGCAACTGTCAGGACCCCGACTGCCATGAGGGATCCCGTCGCGAGGGTCACCCAGAACACGGTGGTGACGGCGTCGTCGACCTCGTTCTCGCGTTGGATCAGCGCCTGGGCCAAGGTCCCATGGGTGAATACCACGAGGAATGTCGTCAGTACCGTTGCCGCCGCGAACACACCCACGATTTCCGGGGTGAGCAGACGTGCAAGGACCAGCGTCTGCACGAAGGTGATTCCCTGGACGAGGACGAGCCCCGCCGCAGCCATTGCCGCTCCACGCCGCAAGCGTCCCGCGAGCGGTCCGACAGGAGGGGCCTCGGCGGACTCCGGGCGTTCCGTAGGCTTCGACATGGTCACCCGGATCCCCGGACGGGACGGACGATCCGGGCACCCGCGACGCCGTATCGCCGCACAGTGCCCGAGAGGTGCTGCTTGAGGGGATGGACGCGCCGAAGCACGCCCGGCGCGACAGCCAGTGCCGAGACCACAGTGGCAGTTCGGAGACTCGGCTTCTGGCCGAACGCGGTGCGCGCGGCGCGGCGAGCCGAGCGCACGTCTCCCTCGAGCAATGCCCACCGAGCCCGGCGGAGGGACTGGTGGTACCGCAAGCGCCGCAACGTCGGGTCCACGGCACGACGTTGGTCCGGCCCCCCGGCTAGAGACAGGAACGTCGCCTGCAGTCGCTCGTCGAAGGCTTCCACCCGGGACGGATCGCGCGAGGACGAGTCCGCCCGCACCCGGCACCGCGCCAATCGGTCGTCGAGCAATCGCACGTCCCAGCCTGCGGCCGTGATGCGCAACCACAGCAGGACGTCCTCCTCGACACCGGCGGGGGCCGTGTAGCCGCCGACAGCATGCCACACGTCGCGCCGGACAGCGCCGCTGTAGTAGGGCACGATCCCTCCGAGCACATCCGAAAACGTCAGTGGCACATCCACGTGACGTTTCCGACTGCGGTAACCGATACTCCTCAGGTATCCGCGTTCGGTGCCGTCGCCGAAACCGAACAGCGTCGCGTCGCAGCCGACCGCGGCGACATGTGGTTCCGCCTCGAAGACGGCCCCCACGCGTTCGCAGAAGTCGGGCCGCAGCAGGTCGTCGCTGTCGAGCACTGTGAGCACACGGCCGCGGGCCGTCCCTGCAGCCGCCGTGACTCCGCCGCCGTAACCCCGATTGGCCTGTCGGATCAATCCGATCCGGTGGTCGTCGGCGTATGTGCCGACAATCCGCGCGATGTCGTCCGAGTACCCGTTGTCGACCACGATCAACTCCCAGTCGCCACGGGTCTGGGACAGGACGGACTCGATCGCCTCGGGAAGATACTGCTCGGTACGGTACGCGGTCGTGAGGATACTGAAGAACGGCTCTGGGGACTCGGCGTCCACGGCTACCAGCCCGTTCCCACGTAGCCTCCACGTCGCCGCCGGTCCTCGGCGTGAGGCAGGCGGACCAGGTCCACGATCACATGGTCGGCGCCGGCTCGGTCGAGAGCAGCGACGGCCCGTTCGTCACGAGAACCCGCGATAAGTACCTCACCGTGCGACAGGACCTCGTCGGGATCGTCGGTCAGTGCAGATCCGATGTGCGGCAGGCGATGGTCGAGGAATGCCTGATTGGATCCCGTCAACCGCGACAGTGCCACGTCGGCGTCGTAGATCTTGAGATCGAATCCCTTGCCGATCAACCGTTCGGCGAGCTCCACCATCGGGCTCTCCCTTAGGTCGTCCGTGCCCTGCTTGAACGACAGCCCGAACAGCCCGATCCGGTGTCGATCGAGCGACAGCACCAGATCGACTACGCGGCGGAGGTGGACTTCGTTCGAGGTCAACACATTCGAGAGCACAGGCACCTCGACGTCGTGTCGGCGCGCGGTATGGACGAGAGCTCGTACGTCCTTGGGCAGGCAGGAACCACCGAACGCGAAACCGGGCATGAGATACGCGGGGCTGATGTTGAGCTTCGTGTCCGACACGAAGATCTCCATCACGGCGTGCGAGTCGAGTCCCAGCGCTCCGCAGATCGCACCGATCTCGTTACCGAAGTCCACCTTCAGCGCGTGGAAGCTGTTGTCCACGTATTTGACCATCTCGGCCACGGCCGGCCGAACTCTGAATCGGGATCCCCCGAAATCTTCGTAGAGTGCCATGACCTGCATCCCACTCCGGGGATCGCTCTCGCCCACGACAGTCTTGGGCGGATCGAAGAAGTCCTCGACGCTACTCCCCTCACGGAGGAACTCCGGATTCACGCACACGCCGAAATCGATGCCGGCACGCTTTCCTCCCGACGCCGCCTCGAGACGAGGCACGAGCAGGCTTTCACAAGTGCCGGGAACCATCGTGCTGCGATAGACCACCACATGCCAGGAGTCCTTCGCCGCCAACCCCGCCCCGATGATGTCGGTGACCCGTTCGAGGTACTCGGTGGACAGGCCACCACCGGCCCCCGAGGGGGTACCGACGCAGACTATGGACATATCGGTCTCGCACACGGCGCGGACGGGGTCGTCGCTCACGGTCAGCCGCCCGCTCGCTACAGCTTCGGCGGTGATGTCGGCGATCCGTCGTTCGACCACCGGCGCCTCACCGCGAGAAAGACATCGGAGCTTCCTGGGATCGACGTCCAAACCGACGACCGAGTGACCCCGGCTCGCGAGGCATGCTGCGGAGACACATCCGACGTACCCGAGACCGAAGACGCTGAGCTTCGAGCGCGTCGCGTCTATCCGATGATCCAACTTGACTGATTCCACGTTTTCACCGCCCAGATCAGACCGTCAACCTCGCAATCGAGCATATAACAGACTTGAGGTTGGTTTAAGTCCTTACGCGATCCATCTCGAAGGCAACCCGATGTGGACCGTCCAGGTCGATCCACTCCACTTGCACCCGGCCTTCCTCGACGTCGACGCGAAGATCGGCTATCGACCGAGCCGGCAGCACCGCATGTGCTCCGGGTGCACGGGACTCAGGAAACGGAAGGAGCACCGTGGCGCACACAAAGGGCAGATCGGCATGGCAACGGACGCTCGGCGCCCACGCGGGCACGCGGTGCTCGAGCTCACGCGACCACCAACCGAGCGCGCTGTCATCGTCCCCGCGAACGGCCTCCGTCGTCACGACCCCGCCGCTGACCGCATATGCGAGTTCCAGCACCGGTACGCCGCGCCGCCGAGCCCGGTGGCCGGCACCGGCGGGCTCGACCTCGAGATCGGGGGCCATCGGCCAGGACACATGCACGTCGTGTCGGCCGCGGCCGGTGAACAGGTCCAACACGAGCACCGACTTCAGCGTCGGTGGTGCCATCACACGGCGACGGTGGACAACAGGCGCCGGAAGTCTTCGGTAGCCGTCGTGTTCGGCGTCGACGATGCCACCGAGAAGATCGATCTCACGAACCCGGACCTGCGCATGCCGCATCCACAGGAAGGGACCGCCGCGTACGGACTGGTCGAGCCCGTCCACACACGCCGTCGCATGAGCGCGCGTACTCCTGTGGGCCTCGCGCCATTCCGGATTCCGGTAGTAGCTCCCCGTCCCCGGGTCCCCGATCAGCGACTCCCCGGCGAAGTTCAGACTCATCGCCAACGCATCCGAGTGGCCGTGCGCGGCAATCGACAGGTATCCGAGTGCCCCCACATCCATGAGAATCGTCCGTGGGCCGGACCGCAGCACTGCCATACCCCCGTCCGGCGCGAAGGCGGAACCCGCTGCCGTCGTTCGCAGGGTGATCTGCTCCCGGACCTTCACAGGACGCGCTGACGACAACCACGCCGCCGTCAGCGACTCCGGAGATTCCACCGCGCCGGCCGGCCTGTCAGCCAAGAAAGCATCCACGATTCCGAGATGTTCTCTGACCGTTCGGCGTGGTTCCGGACCGAGCCGTACCGCGAATCCCTGGTCGTCGTCGCCGTAGTGCGGCTCCGGGTCACACTCACCGATCACTGCCTCGAGATACTCCCTGCTGCGGAAGATTGCGGCAGTCAGGCGGTCCGGCGCGTGACCGTATCTGCGAAACAGCACAGCAGCGACGACGGTCAGCAACTCCACGACGAAGACCTGATACCCCAATGCCTGCTCGGCGCCCGCGCCGTCCGGCAGAATCTGCCGGTCGGCTTCCACGGCCAGTGCAGCGACCGCGTCCGCCTCCCACCGCGCGGCATGGCGCAGCTCCGGCAGGAGCAGAGCTACGATCGCCGGCCCTGCCAGTTCACCCACAAGATGGTTGTTGGCCGAACTGAACCGCGAACGATCCTGCAGACAGCGTTCCGCACCGGCCGCAAGCATCCGTACTGCACGGGCGAACCGCGCCTCCGTCAATGCCGGAGAGTCACGCAGTCCGTCCAGTGTCAGTGCGACCGAGATCGAGCGGATACCCGCCTCGAACGCACCGCGCCATGCGATACCCCATCCCGGTGGATTCCGGACTATCCAGGAATCGAGCTGGGACAACGCAACAGTAGCGAAACGCTCTTCGCCGGTGAACATCCGAGCCGATGCCAGCCACGGAAGGTGCTGCAGCCGGTTCAGTTCCCAGATCCACTTCGGGTCACCCGGCCCCCTGCGGTGATCGATCCGGTGAGCTGGTTTCGACGGCCACTGCACACCTCGAAGCGGATCGGACCACCAGTCGATCGGGGTGTCCAGCCGGACCTCCGGATCGGCGAAGAACTCGAATCGATTTTCACATGTCCGCTCTGCAGCCCGGATCAGCGCCTCGACTTGGAGAGGGAGCCGATCCGCGATCTCCTCGGCTCGGGTCTTCCCGAACAGCAACGCCCCCCCTGCCCCTTCGCGGAATGCCGACAGGGCATCACTCCAGGTTCGGTGACCGGATCCGAGCAGTTCGGAATCCGTGGGGACTCCGTACCTGCCGCCGGACCGATAAGTACGTCCGACGCCACGCAGGCGCCAGACCACCTCCGGGGCACTCATCGAACCCAATCTGTGTGCATACCAACCGAGGTTCATCATGTCTCCGCTCGAAATCAGTCTGCGCCGGACGGATGACAACCGCCACCCCCCGTGGAAGTCTGAACATGTGATCGGTTCGACCATGTGGCAACGCCGCGTACAGCGTTCGTGTGTGACCCTCGCCGTCGCCCTCCTGGCATCGGTCGCGGGATGCAGTACATCCGACGGCGTCCCGCCGCCCGTGCCGTCCGACGCAGGCCTCCTCACGTTCCCCAGAACAGCCACGTACTTCCTGTTCCAGCACGATCTGCCGACCGCGCAAGAACTCGCCCAGTACGACGTCGTCGTCATCGACAACGAGTGGGGCCACCGAATGCCGCGGGACTTCTTCGACGACGTCCGGGCAGCAAACCCGCGAACGCGCCTCCTCGCCTATGTCAACTTGATCGACCATCCCGACCGGCTCGGTTCCGAGGAGTACTGGCGCAATCGATATCGTCTCTGGCAGTTCGATTCTCACGGAGAGAGCCAGTTCCCCGACGAGTGGCTGGCGAAGCGCGCGGACGGCACGGTGGTCAGCGAATGGCCCGACACGTCGATGTCGAACCTCACCGACCAGGGACCGAAAGTGGACGGATTGTCCTTCGGCAGATACGCGGCCGACTGGGTGGTCGACACGGTGTGGTCGGAGGGGGTCTGGGACGGCATCTTCCTGGACGTGTGGGGCGACCGAATCTACAGCGCCGATTCCGACCGATGGGATATCGACCGGAACGGCACGGATGAGGCGGACGCGCAGATCTACGGCGAGGACATGCCGTGGGGCAGGGGAATCGAAGAGGCCGAACGCATCATGCGCGACCGCATGCCCACTGCCCTGCTCGTCGCCAACGGAGACAGAACCCTGCGCGATCGACAACTCGACGGGCGGGCATGGGAGAACTTCGCCGACCCTCGTGCCGAGCGTGATCCCCGCTTCGACATCGAGCAGTACATTCGTCTCACCGCGCGGGGCGATCATCGGGAACCGGGACTGGCCATGACCATCAACAAGCTCGGTCCCCAACCCAGCTCCGAACGCGAACTCACCCGTGCACGGTTCTTCCTGACAGCCACACTTCTGCAGGACGGCTACTGGGCGCCCATGGGATCCGACTACGGCGAACCCGCATACATCGACGAGATGGACGGCGGTGGGCTCGGCAGCGGATACCTCGGCGACCCGATAGCCCCGAATCCGACGCTCGCACATGTCGAGGCGCAGTATTCCGGAACTGCAGGAATCGGGATGGTTGCACCGAATGTCTTCCGCCGCGACTTCGACCACGGCATCGTGCTCGTCAACAGCAGCGACGAGCCGGCGACCGTAGCGCTGGGCGGGACGTTCCGGCACCTGACCGGCACCGCCGACCCGGAAACCAACGACGGAAGCACTACGGATCGTGTGACGATACGTTCGTACAGCGGTGTGGTCCTGTTGCGCAACAGCCAATGACTCACCCCGCGACCTGCGGAAGTGCAACGTCGTCGCGGAACAACGCCCCGTAACATCGAAGAAGGTTTTCTCGCGACGTCCGCCACGACAGTTCCTGCTCCACCCGCGATCGGCCGAGTGCCCCCAGGCGGGCACGCAACTCGTCGTCCCTCAACAGGATGTCGACCGCTCGTGCGAAGGCCTTCTCGTCGTTCGCCGGCGCGTAGAGCGCAGCGTCGCCGGCCGAGACACGGGCCTCGACGAGGTCGAACGACACCACCGGCCGGCCGATCGCCATGTACTCGACGATCTTGTTCATCGTCGAGAGGTCGTTGAGCGGATTGCGCGGATCCGGCGCGAGGCACACGTCCGCGGTGGACAGACAGCGTTGCACGAACTCGTCCGGCACCCGGCCTGTGAACTCGACGACGTCGTCGAGGCCGAGGTCACGAGCGAGCGCCTGCATGGCCTCGAATTCGTCCCCGGCACCCATACAGATGCAGTGCACATCGTCCCGGCCGAGGTCCCGGTGCAGATATGCCACGGCACGCAGGAGATAGTCGATTCCGTCCTGCGGTCCCATGACGCCGAGATACGCGAGGAGATAACGCTTTCCCCTGCGCAACTCCGGATCGGGAGCGCGCCGCACGAATCGTTCGAGATCGGGCGCACTGCGCACCACGGTGACCCGGTCCGGCGCCACATGTCCACGCCCGATCGCGATCCGGCGGTAACTGTCGTTGGTTGCAATGACTGCATCCGATACCGCGAACGTCAGCCGTTCGAGCAGCCTCGTCGCAAGGTACAACATGCGTCCGCCCCCGGGAAAGCGCGACTGGAACAACTCCGGCACGAGATCGTGGTGATCGAATACAAATCGCGCTCCGCCCGGACGCAGAACGAGTGCCACAACGAACAGCAGGTCCGGGGGGTTGCACGCGTGCACCGCGTCGACGCGGCCTTCGCGCCGCACTTTCAGCGCCAGCCGGGTGGTGTGCCACAGGGCCGCGGTGTACTCCCTGAGATAACCGGCCGGCCCTCCGGTGGCGGCGCGGAGAGGATAGCGGAGGATCCGAACACCCTCGATCGTGACCTCCGGCTCCCGATCCTGCCCACCGCCCATCGGGCAGATCACCGTCACCTGGTATCCCGCCTCGGCCAGCGACCGGCTCTCTTGCCATACCCGACGGTCGAACGGCACCGAGAGGTTCTCCACCAGCACCAGAATGTGTCTCTTCATCGCTGCCCTCCCAGGGTCTCGACGAGAAGCTGCTCATATGCGCGCACCGTGTCCTCGATCCGGAAGTTCTGCTCCACACGCATTCTGGCGCGCTTACCCATCTGCACTCGCAGTTCGGGGTCCCGAGACAATGCGAGTAGACCATCTGCCAGTCCCTCCACGTCACCGACCGGCACCAGATATCCTTCCGCGCCGTCGGTGATCAGATCACTCAGGCATCCACAGTCGGTCGCGACCACAGGAACTGCGGCAGCCATCGACTCCAGTACCGCGAGCGGCATCGCCTCGTGCACCGAGGAAAAACAGGTCACGTCGAATCCCGGAAGCAGAACGGCGACGTCCCGACGAGTCCCTACGAAGAGCACACGATCTGCGATACCGAGTTTCTCTGCCAGGCAGATCAATTCTGCCATTCGCTCGCCGTCCCCGACCACCACCAGACGTGCCGGACGCAGCAGCGGAAGTGCCTTGGAAAATGCCTCGAACAGCACGTGGTGCGCCTTCTGCGCGCTGAGCCGGGCCACGACGGCGACGACGAAGTCCTCAGGACCGAGGTCGAGCGCCTGCCGCGCGCGCACCCTGTCTTCTCCGGTCGGGGGGTCCCCCACCGCGATGCCGTTGGGTATGACGACCTCCGAGGTTCGGCTCCACCGGGATCTGCCGACGCCCTCGTGCGCGTGCAGATAGTCCCGCTGGCTGTGCCCGAGGAGAATCATGGCGTCGGCAAGCCACAACGAGGCGACGATCCATCGCGGAAGGCATCTGCCGCCTTGCGATACGAGATCCATGTCGTGAACGGCAACGAGATCCGCCCGCACCCCGGCCGCATGTGCGGCGATCCGGCCGAGAGCCAGGGCGGCGCGGTGATGATGCGTGACGAGCACCGCATCGGTCCGGTCCCGGCGCAGCGTGTCGATCAACTTGGGCAGCGTCGTCAGGTCCCAACGGTTTCGCCGGTCCAGCACTTCGACCTGGATGCCGGCGTCCCGGTAGTCGTCGGCAAGCGGCCCGGCCTCGTGCAGGCAGACCAGGCGCGGTAGGACCAGACGTCTGTCGAGACGCCGGAACACGTCGAGCATCACGGTCTCGATTCCACCGACGAAGGTGCGGTCGAGCACGAGGGTGAGCCGGACCGGACTCCGGGGTGGACCGGCGGCCTCCTCCAACGCACGTTCACTCTCGGCGACACTCTGCGTCAGGGTGAAGGAAGACTCCACCCGCGCACGGGCTGCCTGCCCGAATCGCCACCTCAGATCCGGCGAACGCAAGAGGGTGAGCAGCGCCTCGGCCAGCGCTTCCGGATTTGCCGGCGGCACCAGGATCCCGGTGGTGCCCTCATCGAGCAATTCGGAGACGCCGCCGACGTCGGTGCACACCGCAGGACGTGCGGTGGCCATCGCCTCGAGCAGCGCTATCGGGAAGCACTCGACGGTGGAGGACGTGAGGGCGAAGATGTCCAGGGCCCGCAGGACGTCCCTGACGTCCGATCGAGCTCCGGTGAACACGACGCGGTCCGCGATCCCGAGTTCACGCGCGAACCGTTCGAGACGAGCACGCTCGGGGCCGTCACCGACCACGAGAAACCGCGTCTCGGGTACCTCTGCGAGAACGCGGCGGGCCGCGCGCAGGAGTGTGCGGTGATCCTTCTCCGGACGCAGGGCGGCGACGATTCCCACGATCGGTTCGTGCGATGGGATTCCTAGTGCAACTGCGACATCCCGATTCGGTGACGGGATGAATTCGTGCGGCTCGACTCCATTGTGAACGACCCGGATCTTGCGCTGCGGGATTCCGAGATCCTCGGTGAGGTACCTCGTCTGCGCGCGTGCCACGCCCAGGAACATGTCGGTGAACGGTTGCAGCACCTTGTCGCAGATTCGACGCCATCGACTGCGTGGGTCGATGTCGCCGCAGTTGTGCACCCACACCGACAAGTGCGGCACCCGCGCCCACACGGCCGCGATCCTGCCGAGACTCTCGGCGCTGTATCCACGAGTCACCACTACGTCCGGCGCGAATAGACGCATCTCCCGGCGGAGCTCGACGAGCGCCCGTAAAGCCTGCCTCTTGCTCCTGTGCAGCGCATGGGCGGAAATTCCTTGTGCCTGGAGCTCGCCGAAGAGTTCCCCTTCGCTCCCGATGCAGATCAACCGAGCCGTGAACCGGTCGGGGTCGAGCCGCGGCAGAAGCGTCACCGCGTGCCGTTCTGCGCCGCCGATCCGCAGGTCGGGGACCACGAACATCACTCTCACCGGCTGTTGCGTGCTCATCGTCGGAGCTCCTCGTACAGGTCGTCGAATCGACGCCACACCACGTCCACATCGAAGTCGGAACGGATTCTCTCCCAGGCCGCGAGGCCCAGCCTGGTGCGCAGCAACTCGTCGCACAGCACCCGTTCGAGGGCTGCGGCCAGAGCAGTCGTGTCGTCGGCGGGGATCAGAACCCCACACGAGTCGTCGACGAGGTCCGGAATTCCGCCTGCCGTGCTGGCTACGACACACAATCCCCGCGCCATGCCCTCGAGAATTGCCATCGGCTGGCCCTCGTCACGCGAGGGCAGTACCAGTACGTGCGCACTGTCGAGCAACTGGGGCACCGCCTCCGGCGGAACCCAGCCGGGCAGCGCGACCGTGTCCGTCAACGCCAGTGCACGGACCCGTTCACGCGCGCGCCCTACTTCTCCGTCACCGGCGACGGTCAACCGTGCGTGCGCGGAGGTCGTCCCTTCCGCAATCCGAGCCCAGGCCTCCAGCAGCGTGAATGTGCCCTTGCGGTCGCCGATCTCGCCGAGGAACAGCACGTGCAGGGGTCCGTTCCGGCTGGACTGGTCGACTCTGGTTGCAGGTCGGACCGCATTCGGGACAACTACGACCCGGGCATCGGGTGCAATCTTCTGCAATCGTTGTCGCCAGCGCTCCCCCAAGGCGACCACGACCGCAGCGCGCGCGAGTGTCGAACGGATGAGCAGTCGGATCGGGAAGGGCGCGCGATCGTGAAATCTGTCGAACGAGGAACCGTGCACATGCAGCACGACCGGCACTCGGAAGACGGACGCGACCCAGGCCAACGTCGCCTTCCGGATGAAGCTGCCCGCTATCGACGTGTGCAGGTGCACCACGTCGGGACGATCGTTGACCAGCGCACGAAGGAAGACGACGAGGCCGTTCGCGAATGCACCGATCCGGGCGGGCTTGGATCCGTTTCGGTGCGTACTCACGTGTTCGATGTCCCACCGGTCCCACAGCGGCGTGTCGTGCATGGTGCGCACGAAACTCCCCACTCCACCGCGGGTGGTCATGCTCGTCGACGCCCACACGACATGGCGCCGCGTCATCGCTTCACGCTCCCGGCCTCGGCTGTGTACCGGTCGGCGCATCCGATCGCGACCCCTACCAGCACCATCACGGCAGCGTTCGGAAAGTCGAAGAATCGCAGATCGACCGTCAATCCGGTGATCGCCATTACCATCAGTCCCAGCAGGCCCAGAAGGGCCGTCCGGCGGCCGTCGAGTCCGTATTCGGGCAGAATCCGATACGCCCGGAACAGCCGCACCGCGAGCAGGACGACGACGGCAATCCACAGCCCCAGGCCGATCAGCCCGAGTTCGGCCGCGATGCCGAGCTCGTTGAAGTGGGAGGAGATTGCGAAGCCGCGAATCCACGGCACCTCCGGCGACCACTGCTTGTGGTGGTAGGTGTTGACGGCGGTGAATCTGCCTATCCCCCAACCCGTCAGCGGCTTCTGCCCTATCGCCCACAGGGCGGTGCCGGCGGTGTTGAGCCGGTCCTGCACTTCGGCCGGTGAGCCGACGCCCCCGGCCGAACGATCGGTTCCGGTGAACCGTTGCCAGTTCGTGGCGATGGCGATCACCGCCGTGGTTGCCGCAAGTACGAATCCGGTTCGGAATCCTCGTGCCCACAGCATTCCGGCGACGATCACGAGCGCAAGACCGAGCCACACCGCACGGGTATGCGTGAAGTACACACCGTAGGCGCACGCGACCGCGATGACGGCAGCACAGAGCCGGCGAAAGCGCGGCTCTGTGCGTTCCGACGACAGCACGAGCGCGACAGCGAAACCGAGAATGAGCACCATACCGTTGACGACCGGTTGATTGAAGATCCCGACAGCGCGTCCCTCCCAGATCGGAGCCGTCACTATGTACCGCGGCCATACGAGAGCCTTGGGGCCGAGGAACTGCATGATGCTCACTGCTGCCGAGTACGCTGCCAGCACTGCGACGATCCACAGCAGTGCTCGAATCGCCGACACCCGCACGAAGACGTATCTGCCCACGAGATACGCAGTGAAGGGGATCAGGACACCGGTCAGAACGAAGCGCGCGACGGACAGCGACGCCCCGGTCACGGGAACGGTCGCAAGGTATCGGTGCGTCGCGAGCATCGAACCGATGTTCCATACCACGTACAGCGCCATCGCTGCCTCGACTGCGCCGACGCGCGCGTCGGCTGCTGATGTGGTGTACATCCAGATCCCGAGTGCGGCAATCACCCCCGCATAGGCAAGTACGAACGGATCCACCGGCAGGATCGGCGGCAGCGCCACCCGGATAAACGTCGTCAACAGGAGCAGGAACAGCGCGACGACGGGCGAGCGGAGACCGGCGGCAACCATTGCGCCTGCAACTGCCGCGAGGAGCAGCAGCACTGGGAACTTCGCTGGAAACCCGGTCGCGACAGCAGCGATCGCGAGGACTGTCGCCGTCGCAGCCGCGATCAGGACGAGGTGGACGGCTGTGAAGGATCGGGGCAGCAGACGCTCGGTCGACGCCGGTCCGCGGGTGGCCGGGTGCGCTGCCGTCGTCATGGGCGCATTCCTGGAGTCTGCGCAGGGGTACGGCCGAGGTCATGGTGATTGTGCACAGCAGCGGACCAGGAGATCTCTTCCGCAGGCGGGTACGGCGCAGAAGTATCGCCGCGCGGATCCACGACGACCGCTCCGAGGAGGTGGGCGTCCACCTGAGTGAGCAATCGGACGGCCTCTGCCGCGTCCGGCTGGCGTGCGCGGCGCCGGTCGAGTACCAGGACAGTTTTCTGTGCCGCCGCGCAGAAGATCTGAGCGTCGGCGTCCTCGGTGACCGGCGCGAGGTCGAACAGTACGACGTCGGCTTCACCGCGGAGCTGCTGCAGCAGTGCCTCGAGCCGTTTGCCGGACAGCGGCACAGACTCACCGGTCGTATCCCGCATGCTCAGTACCCGGAGTCCATCGCCGGGTGCCTCTGCACCGGCGCCGGCAACGGTCGACGACGTCACGTTCTGAGGAATCACGACGACACGGACGCCGGATCGACTCCAGCGTCGGGCCACCTGGCGAGCGACTTGTCCTGTCACCTCGCCTCCGGTCGGCGACGTCAGGGCGACGGTGCGGAGCCCGCGAACCTCGCCGGCGGCGAGGGTGTTCACGAGGTTGTGGAACGCGAGCTGACGTGCTCGATCCGCCGAGGTCGAACCGCCGGCCGGGACGACCCCGAGCGACTCGATACCGAGGCGCTCCCGAACATCCTGGGTGGTGCTGATCCGCCGCATGACGGAATCGAGTGCGAGCGCCACGAGTACTCCGAGCACCATTCCCCCCAGTAGACCGAGTGCCACGTTCCGGAAGAGGGATGGCGAGTCCTCCGAGACGCCGGCATTCAGCTGCAGATCCTGGATCTGGTTGGTCGCGTCGAGTTCGAGCTCGCTGATCTGCGCCTGCAGCTGAGCGAGCGCCACGTTGTCGGCGATTCCCGGCCGTGATCGCTCTTCGTCGAGTCGCTGGCGCAATTCCTCGAGGGATCCTTCCCGCCCCCGGTCGCGCACGGAGTTGACATCGTCACGAAACGTTCCGGCCATGATGCGGGCCGCCTCTGCAGCGGTCTCCGCGTCTCCCGCCGTAGCCTCGACGAACAGGATCGGTCCGGCCGCCGCAGTGCGAGCGGAGAAGGACGTGTCTGCGGGAAGGCTCCCGACGACACGCAATTGCTCCTGATACGAGGAGTCGTTGAACAGATCCACGTAGCCCTGCACGAGAACCGCGTCCTGTTCCGGCGCGCGATTCTGGGACGACACGATCAAGGCCGAACGGCCCGTGTACTCCGTAGCACTCTGCCCTGTCGTCCACACTGCTCCCCCCACGGCCAGCAGCGTCGCCAGCACCACGATGGGCCAGTAGCGGGCGAGGTGGCGAATCCGATCATTGAGTGTGCTGTCCACAGCCCCTCCGCAGCACCGGGGAGCGCTTCGACGCTCCGAGTTCATGAAGGCCATTCCCGACTCGGGTAAGAATCTACCCGATAAAACCAACTTAGAGTATCTTTATAAGTCGAATACGGGTCGTAAGTTTGCAGGGGCGGTACGTCGGGGCGAGAGGAGCAGATGTGGACCCTCCACGGACAGCGATCACGATCGTGATCGCCGCCTGCCGATTCCACCTGAGGTCGATGCGGCACCTTGCCCACCCTCGTCGGATCCGGCAGAAGCGACTGTTCCTCGGGCCGGTCCGGGTAGCCGGGCACACTGTGGCTTTGCGTAGTCCACGCTTGGGCGACGCAACGGCTTGGAGAGAGATCCGCCTTCGGGACCAGCGGCTCATCGAGCCCTACTGGCTGACCGCCACGGACGACTGGGACCGCCGCCATACCGTCACCGTGTGGGTGGGCGAGTGTCTCGCACGCCGCCGGGCCGAACGGTCCGGCACTGCTCTACCCCTGGTGGTCGAGATCGACGGAAGATTCGCGGGGCAGTGCAATTTCGAATGCATCGATCCCGCGGCCCTGACCGCTCAGACGAGCGTCTGGATCGACTCTCGATTCGCCCGCGCGGGTATCGGCCTCGCAGTCGGCGGCTTGGCGATGAGTTACCTCTTCGGCACTCTCGGGCTGCGCCGGATCTCGGCTGCCATCTGCACGGAGAATGTGGCGGCAGCACGTACGGTGCAGCTTCTCGGGTGCCGACGCGAGGGCACCATGTCCAGCTATCTCGACGTCGGCGGACTGCGCCGAGATCACGACCTCTGGGCGATCACGTCGGAGATGTGGCAGCAACAGCAACTGCTCCGCGCGCAACTCGAGCAGGTCGCAGCGTCGGACACACCCGTGGTGGCGGACACACACGAGGCCGGCACACATGAGGCCGAAACCGCACGTATGCGCCGTCCCGGATGAGAAGACACCGAACGGCTCGCCCCGGACCAGGCCCGTTTACCGACCGGGTCCCTAGGTCAGGACCGTAGGTCAGGCCGTAGGTCAGGTACTGCTGCAGGTCGGGTACTGCTCTAGGCCAGGTTCCTGTAGGGCGGGAATCGACTGTAGTGCAGGGAAACTGCACCCATGCCGATCGGCCGGGAGCGGCCTCGCGCATTCAGGTTCGGAGCCTTCAGGTTCGGATGGTCCCTTGCGAGATTACCTGCGCTCGCGATATTGCCTGCGCTCTCGGTACACCTGCACTCGTGCACTCGGCCGCGAATCAAACGCTCGACTGCCGATCGAGCATGGACTGTGCGGATGCACCGGAAGCCCGTTCGACCAGACCGAACATCCGCTCGTAGGCTTCTCGACTTGCCGCGACCTGAGCCCGCGCCCGCTCCCGTAGTACCGGACGTAGTTGCGGAGCCGCGTCCCACAGTTCCCGGATCGACTTGGAAAGCCGGTCGTCGAGATCGTGGGCATCGAGGTGAATCAACTCGAGACCGCCGCCGAACATCGCCCTCAACCCACCCAACTTGCCGTCGTAGTACTTCGACGACGACAGCCCGACGACCGGAATACCTTGAGACAGAGCAAAAACAGCCACATGGTACGCGCCGGTGACCAGAACCCGGCACCGTCCGACTGCAGCAGCGAGATCTCGGGCACGTGCGTAGCGATCCAGGGGCGCGGCCACCGACGGATAACCCTCGAGCAGCGGCAGCGTCGATCGGCGGTCCTCCGACTCGTACTCCGAAACGATCAGTGGCACGAGTGTGGCACCGACCCCGAGAGCGAACTCCTGCACGGACCGGCGCACACTCGTCCGAGCCTGAGCCCCCACGGGCGAATAGTCTGCAATACGCAGACAAACGCCGAGATCGGAGCCCATCTCAGGCCGGCCGACGTCATATCCGAGCTCCACGGCGTCGTCTCCGGTAATGTATATCCGCTCGTCCGGTACTCCCATCCTCGCCAGCAGGTCCGGACCGCACACATCCTCCCGCAACGCGATGACATCGACCCGCGGCAGCACCTTCGCGGCCCGAGCGAAGAGAACCGGATCGTCGATCGGGCCGATCCCCTGACCTAGCGCGGCGGTGGGAATCCCCTTTTCACAGGCATATTCGAGCAGATCCAGGGTGCGCGTTGCCTGGTATGTGTCGACGTCAGCGAGGTAGCCTCCGCCCATCGCAACGATCAGCGACGCTGTCTTCGCCGCCTCCGGAATACGAGCAGCGCGATTCACCGTGTTCCTGTCACGGTCGTGGCTGCGCCACTCTTTCATCCGTGTCAGCGGATGACGCACCGAGTCGGGCAGTTTGCGCAACTGCCGCCTCGGGGGATTGGTCAGGGACCACCACACTTCCGAGACTCGTCCGACAACCGCAGGTCCCAACCGTGCCGGCAGCTGAGAAGACCGTCCCAGCCTCGACCAGTGGGCTCCACGCCGGTACCCGACCGGCTCGGCAGCAGGCTCGAATGCTCGTAGCAGACCGGGTGCGTAGGTCAGGACGCCGATGCGGGCGTCGGGCCAGCGCGCCCGGATCCGGCGCACGGTGACATCGAGTAACGCCAGGTCACCTTTGTTGTTGAGCCAGTATTCGCCGTTGTCGATCAGGACCCGGATGGGAGGCTCCCCACCGGCAGACAGACCGAGCGGAATCTTCACCATCCGCAAACTCCCATCGGATCGAGCACAGTTCGATCGCGGCGTCGTCCTACTCGACGGCTGTTCGTTCCATCGGGTAGAAATGTTCAGGGCGGAGGGTCGTTACCGTTTACGATACCGCACAAGGCCTACCGATTGAACCCCGAAGTTGTTGGGGAACACCGGAGAAGGTTGCGATCGCGCGTACTCCTACCGAGAATGATGACGCTGCCTCATACCTGTGTACCCTCGGAGCCTCCCACTTCCTCTCGTGTCCGCCCCTCGCTCCAGGCGTCGTCGTCGAAGGGAGCCGACAGTGCCGCACTCTTCTCCACCCTCGTTCGTCCGATCCACGAAACTCCAGGCCCGGCTCCACGAGATCGTGCCCGGCGGTGCGCACACGTATGCCCGGGGCTCCGACCAGTATCCGGAATTCATGGCACCCGTCCTCGAGCGCGGGGCGGGTGCCCGCGTGTGGGACGCCGACGGGAACAGCTACGTCGAGTACGGGATGGGCCTGCGCTCGGTGACGCTCGGGCACGGCTACCGCCCCGTCGTCGATGCCGTCGCCGCCGCGATCGCCGACGGCACCAACTTCAGCCGGCCCACGACCCTCGAACTCGCCGCGGCCGAGGACTTCCTCGCTCTGGTGCCCGGCGCCGACATGGTGAAGTTCGCCAAGAACGGCTCCGACGCCACGACCGCGGCCGTGCGCCTGGCGCGGGCCGTCACCGGCCGTCGGCACGTGGTGGCGTGCGACCAGCCGTTCTTCTCCGTCGACGACTGGTTCATCGGCACCACCCCGATGAAGGCGGGAATCCCCGAGGAGGTCACCGAGCACACCCACCGGTTCCGGTACAACGACCTCGACTCGCTCGAACAGGCCCTGTCGGCCAGGCCGACCGCATGCGTGATCCTCGAGGCCGCCACCGCCCTCGCCGAGCCCGATCCCGGCTTCCTGCCCGGCGTGCGCCGCCTGTGCGACCGGCACGGTGCCCTGTTGATCTTCGACGAGATGATCACCGGATTCCGCTGGTCCGAGCACGGGGCGCAGGGCGTGTACGGCGTCCGGCCGGACCTGTCGTGCTGGGGCAAGGCGATGGGGAACGGCTTCCCCGTCGCCGCGCTCGCGGGCCGGCGCGAGTTCATGGAACTCGGCGGCCTGCGCACCGACGGTGACCGGGTGTTCCTCCTGTCGACCACGCACGGACCGGAGTCCGGCGGACTGGCCGCCTTTCGTGCGGTGGTGCGTGCCTACGCGACCGAAGATCCCATCGGCCGGATGGAAGCAGCCGGTCGCAGGCTGGCCGACGCCGTCAATGCCGCGGCCACGGATCTCGGCGTGGGCCGCTACGTCCAGGTGGTCGGACGCCCGTCCTGCCTGATCTTCGTCACCCGTGACCTGAATCTGCTTCCCTCGCAGGAATTTCGCACGCTGTTCCTGCAGGAGATGCTCGTCCGGGGTGTGCTCGGACAGTCGTTCGTGATCTCGGCGGCCCACACCGACGCCGACCTCGAGGAGACCGTGGAGGCAGCGCGCGGCGCCCTCGCGGTGTACCGGCAGGCCCTCGACGCGGGCGGGGTCACCGGCCTCCTGCACGGCCGGCCCGTCGCCCCGGCGCTGCGTGCCCGTGCGGAGCCGCGGCGGCTCGGAGAAGCGCCGGTCGGGACTCACTTCTCCCAGTAACGCACCCATGTATCCGCATCGAGACCGCCGTACGGCACGCCGTCGGCGTGAGCGGCCTTCTCGGTCGCGCGCACCGTCGCGACGAACTGCAGCGTCGCGCTGCGCAGCGCGTCCTCCGCGCCACCGTCGCCGGTGACGTGCACCGTCCGGAGTTCGGGCGGGACGAGATGCGCGGGGAGTCCGGCCCGGGTGGCCCGGGCGATCACCTTGTCGGTCAGGGCCAACGCCGGCTGTGCCGTCGCGATGCCGTCCAGGCAGGAGGGCCGCGCCTTCTCCGCCGCTTTCGCCACCTCCCACGCCGCCTCCTGCTCGGCCACGTCGATCGGGCCGGAGTGACCGTTGGTCAGGTGCGGGCTGCGCGACGCGAGCTTGGCGACGAGCGTGTCGGCGACGTCGTCGACCGTGAACGGATCGGTTCCGGACTCCTCGGCGATTCGCGAGTGGAACAGCACCTGGAGCAGCAGGTCTCCGAGTTCCTCGCGCAGACCGTGCGGGTCGCCCTCCTCGATCGCGTCCAGCAGCTCGTACGTCTCCTCGAGCAGGTAGCGGCGCAACGAGTCGTGCGTCTGGGTGACCTCCCAGCCACCGAATCCCCACAGCCGGTCCATCACGTCCACGGCACGCAGCAGGCGCTCCCCCGGAGCGGGCGGAGCGGCGATCACCCGCTCTCCCCGCCGTACGCGTTCACGCACCGCCTCGTGCTCCGGGTCGACGGCGATCAGTGTCTCGGCCCCGGATCCCACGGTGGCACCGAGGATTTCGCACACCTTTGCCGGAACGTCGTCGGTGCAGTCGAGCGGCCCGGTCAGCAGCGGCACCGCCTCGAGCGGCACCGATCCGGGCCGGTACGGGTCGAGCAGAATCACCGTCACCGCCGTCGCCTCACTTCCCCCGTCGCTGCGCTCGCCCCGGCCACTTCCCCCGTCGCTGCGCTCGCCCCGGTCACCTTCCCCGTCGCTGCGCTCGCCCCGGTCACCTGCCCCGTCGCTGCGCTCGCCCCGGTCACCTGCCCCGTCGCTGCGCTCGCCCCGGTCACCTGCCCCGTCGCTGCGCTCGCCCCGGTCACCTGCCCCGTCGCTGCGCTCGCCCCGGTCACCGTCCCCGTCGCGGCGCTCGCCCCGGTCACCTTCCCCGTCGCTGCGCTCGCCCCGGTCACACGCTCGCGGCGGTCGGCACACGCACGTCCACCGATCCCTGCGCCTTGCCGTCCAGGGCGAGCAGGAAGTCCGCGATGTACTGCAGCAGCTCCACGTCGCGCACCCGCTCGGAACCCACGCCACCGGTTCGCGGCAACGGCAGCTGCACGATGCCGCTCGTGGCGCGGTACTGCGCCGCCGGATAGAGACGCTTGAGCCGCATCTGCTTCGAATCCGGCAGGTGCATCGGCGAGATCTTCAACTGGGTGCCGGAGACCGCGACCTCCTCGAGGTCGTACTCGCGGCACAGCAGGCGCAGCTTGGCCACGGACACGAGCCGGCCGACTTCCTCGGGCAGCGGACCGTAGCGGTCGACGAGTTCCTCGACCACCGCGGCGATCGCGTCGTCGTCGTGCGCCGCGGCGAGCTTGCGGTAGGCCTCGAGCCGCAGCCGGTCGGATGTCACGTAGTCCGGCGGGATGTGGGCGTCGACCGGAAGATCCACCCGCACCTCCTTGGCGGCCTCGTCCGTGGCGACGGGACGGCCGTCCGCGGCGGCCCGGAACGCCTCCACCGCCTCGCCGACGAGCCGCACGTACAGATCGAATCCGACGCCGGCGACGTGACCGGACTGCTCCGCGCCCAGAACGTTTCCCGCGCCGCGGATCTCGAGGTCCTTCATGGCCACGGCCATGCCCGCGCCGAGATCGGAGTTCTGGGAGATCGTGGCGAGCCGGTCGTATGCCGTCTCGGTCAGCGGCTTCTCCGGCGGGTACAGGAAGTACGCGTAACCCCGCTCGCGGGAACGACCGACGCGTCCGCGCAGCTGGTGCAACTGCGACAACCCGAGCGAGTCGGCGCGCTCGACGATGAGGGTGTTGGCGTTGGAGATGTCGAGTCCCGTCTCGACGATGGTGGTACACACCAGGACGTCGAACTGACGCTCCCAGAAGCCCTGCACGGTCTTCTCGAGGGTGTCCTCGTTCATCTGCCCGTGCGCCACCGCGACCCGCGCCTCGGGGACGAGGTCACGAATTCGCTTGGCGGCCTTGTCGATCGAGCTCACCCGGTTGTGCACGTAGAACACCTGTCCGTCGCGCAGCAGCTCGCGGCGGATGGCGGCGGCGACCTGCTTGTCCGCGTAGGCGCCCACGTAGGTGAGCACCGGGTGCCGCTCCTCGGGCGGGGTGAGAATCGTCGACATCTCCCGGATGCCGGCCATGCTCATCTCCAGGGTGCGCGGAATCGGCGTCGCGGACATGGTCAGCACGTCGACGTGCGTGCGCAGGGCCTTGATGTGCTCCTTGTGCTCGACGCCGAATCGCTGCTCCTCGTCGACGATCACGAGACCGAGGTCCTTCCAGCGCACGCCGGTCTGCAGCAGCCGGTGGGTGCCGACGACGATGTCGACCTCACCGTCGGCGAGGGCGGCGATCGTCTCCTTCGCCTCGGCGGAATCGGTGAAGCGGCTCAAGCCCTTGACGGTGACCGGGAACGACGCCATCCGCTCCGTGAAGGTCTGCAGATGCTGCTGCGCCAGCAGCGTGGTGGGCACCAGCACCGCGACCTGCTTGCCGTCCTGCACGGCCTTGAATGCGGCACGCACCGCGATCTCGGTCTTGCCGTAACCGACGTCGCCGATGACGACGCGATCCATCGGGACCGCCTTCTCCATGTCGGCCTTGACCTCGGAGATGACGGTGAGCTGATCCTGGGTCTCGGTGAACGCGAACGCGTCCTCCATCTCCTTCTGCCACGGGGTGTCCGGCGCGAATGCATGCCCCGGGGCGGCCTGACGGGCCGCGTACAACTGCACCAGCTCTCCCGCGATCTCGCGGACAGCCTTGCGCGCCTTGCGTTTCGTGTTGGCCCAGTCGGAGCCGCCGAGCTTGCTCAAGGCGGGCATCTCGCCGCCGACGTAGCGGGAGAGCTGGTCGAGGGACTCCATCGGCACGAACAGCCGGTCACCCGGCTGCCCGCGTTTGCCGGGCGCGTACTCGATGACCAGGTACTCGCGGCGGGCGCCGCCCACGGTCCGCTCCACCATCTCCACGAACCGGCCGATGCCGTGCTGGTCGTGGACCACCATGTCTCCGGCGGTGAGCGCCAGCGGATCCACCTGGTTGCGGCGCTTGACCGGCGTGCGGCGACCCTCGGCGGCGGTCACCCGGTTGCCCGTGAGGTCGGACTCGGTGACGAGCACCAGTCCGGGCACGTCTGCGCCGTCGCCCGGCAGAACCAGGCCGTCGTGCAGCGCGCCGCACAGCACCCCGACCGTGCCGCGGACCGGTTCGGCCCCCGGATCGAGCCGCGCTGCGGGTACGTCGTTCTCCTGCAGCCGCTCGAGCACCCGCTGCCCGGTGCCGGCACCTGCGACGACGATCGCCGCCCGCCCGCCGGTGGTGACGTGTGCACGCAGGTTCGCGAAGAGCATCGTCAGCAGTTCCTCGGAACCGCGCACCTCCGGCGCCGACTGCACGTCGAGCACGACCTCGGTGTCGGCGCCCGACGCCAGCGGGCTCAGCGTCCACCACGGCCGGCCCGCGGCTTCCGCCGTCTCCCGCACCCCGGTCAGCGGCCGGTACGCGGAGGCGGCCAGATCCACACCCTTCATGTTCGCGGTGTCCAGTGGCGCGGCCCCGCCGAGCGAGGCCGCGGTCCACGACGCCTCGAGGAACTCCTGGCCGGTGCGCATCAGGTCCGCCGCGCGGGTCCGGACCTTCTCCGGATCGCACAGCAGCACGTGCGTACCGTCCGGCACGACGTCGGTCAGCAACTGCAGCTCGCCGGTCTGCAGCACCGGCAGCAGCGCCTCCATGCCCTCGACCGGGATGCCGGAGGCCATCTTGTCGAGCATCTCCACGAGCGCCGCGTCGGCCGGGTTGTCCTGGGCGAGTCGCGCCGCGCGTTCTTTGACCTGCTCGGTCAGCAGCAGTTCCCGGCAGGGCGGGGCGATGAGGGTGCTCACCTCGAGTTCGGGGATGGACCGCTGGTCGGCGACGGAGAACGGGCGCAGCTCGGTGACCTCGTCACCCCAGAACTCGACCCGCACCGGGTGGTCCGCTGTCGGCGGGAAGACGTCGAGGATGCCGCCGCGCACGGCGAACTCGCCGCGCTTGCCGACCATGTCGGCACGGGTGTAGGCCAGCTCGACGAGCCGCTCGATCAGCTCGTCGAAGTCGTGCTCCGCGCCGACACGCAGGGTGACGGGCTCGATGTCGCCCAGGCCGGGGGCCATCGGCTGCACCAGCGAGCGCACGGTCGCGACGATCACCCGCAGCTCGGGGCCGTAGTCGCGGTCCTCGGGGTGCGCGAGCCGGCGCAGTACCTGCAACCGGCGTCCGACGGTGTCGGCGCTGGGCGAGAGCCGCTCGTGCGGCAGCGTCTCCCACGAGGGGAACTGCGCAACGACGTCGCCGAGCATCTCGCGCAGCTCCGCCGTGAGATCGTCCGCTTCACGGCCGGTCGCGGTCACCACGAGCAGCGGCGTCTTCGCGGCGAGCGCGGCGGCGACGAACGGCCGGGCCGCGGGCGGGGCCACCAGGGCCTGTTCGGCGGTCCCGGCGAGGGCGGCCACACGCTCGAGCTGAGCGTCGGCCAGCGCGATCCGCGCCAATCCGGACAGGGGGGTGACGGACACGTCGGACACGGGAAGGGCGCTCCTGGGGTTCGAGAAGAGGACCGTCCGAGTCTATGCGGTGTCCGGTTCGAGCGGCACCGGCAGCACTGCCGCGAGCGGCACCGGCAGCACAGCCGCGAACGGCACCGCCAGCACAGCCGCGAGCGGCACGGTCAGATTGGGTCGGTCGCCAGCAGGTCGGCGCTGTTGTCGCCGAGCGCTGCACGCGCCCACGCGGCCAGCCGCGCCCGCAGGGCGGCGTCGGCGAGCTCCTCGCCGGGCCCGAGCCACCGCCGTCGCGCCATCCGGTGCAGCACGCGCACGGACCGCCGGGGATCGGCGTCGAGGACGTACGCGACGAAGGCGTCGGGTGTCTGCGGCTCGACCCCGGACCGCTCGAGCGAGCGCGCGAGAGCGGCGTCGGTGGTGACGACGACGTCGGCCTGCGCGAACAGCGCCACCGCCGTCAGGTGTGCGTCGCGGGGATCGCTGACGTACGGCACCTCGCGCAGCACCGTGGCGGGCCAGGTCACCCGTGCCTCGGGGAAGGCTGTGTCGAGTTCGGCGAACAGGAAGTCCCGCGCCGGGCGCGACATGTGCGCCGGCAGCCTGCGCTCCACCTCGGCGACGATGCCGTCGCTCCAGTAGGGCCGGTACAGCGCGTCCTCGGCCAGGGCGAGGAGCACGTCGCGCACGCGCGGCGGCGTCAGTGCCGGTGCGTCGAGTACCGCCCGGATCGGCACGATCGGTCCCCCTCAGAAGTCGTCGTCGTACAGTCCGTCGCGCCGGCTCAGGTCGGCGACGGCGTCCAGAGCCCGACTCCGGGCCTCGGCCCTGCGCTCGGCGCAGGCCAGGACGTCGGCGCGGCGGATGCGGCGGTGCAGACCGTGGAACCGGGAGGGCAGGGTGCCGTCGTCGACGAGACGGGCCACGTACGCCCGGCCGACGCCGAGCACGTCCGCCGCCTGGGCGGTGGTCAGCAGGGCGGGCACCGGGACGATGGTCACCGCGGCGTCGGCTCCGGACTCGTCGAGGGCGCGGGCGAGTGCCGCGCCGGCCGCAGCCGCGTCGAAGGGTCCCAGGGTCACGGCGGCGATCGTGTCAGGCGGTGGCGGCCGGCGCAACGATTGCCGCCGGGATCAGACCCGGAGCCGGCGCGAGGCGAACTGCTTGAAGTACTCGGCCTTGGCGGGCGGCACCAGGGCCGGCAGCATCAGTCCCCACGCGTTCTCGAGGTATTCGACGAGGGCGTCACGACAGTCGAGCGCCGCCGCGACCATGCGTACGCCGGTGAGCACCTGCAGGAGGAACAGACCGACCATGTCGGGGTCCACGTCCTCGTTCAGGTCACCTTCGGCCAGGGCGCGCTTCGCGAGGTCGCGCATCGTCGCCAGCCAGGTGTCGAACAAGCGGTCGCCGGTGCCCCGGTAGTCCCCGATCTCCACGGCCAAGCGGAACATCGCCCGGACCACCGGATCGTTCCGGGACAGGTCGACGGTCAGGACGGACAGCTCGATCAGTGTCTCGAGGGCCGGGGTACGGTCGTTGATGGTCGCCACCGCGGCCTCGGCGAGACGAGCGAAGCCCGCGTCGACGACACCGCGGGCGAGCTCTTCCTTGGAAGCGAAGTGGAAGTACAGCGCACCCTTGGTGACGCCGGACTCCTGGATGATCTCGTTGAGGCTGGCGTTGGCGTAGCCGAGGTTCATGAAGATCTCCGCGGCACCACGGACCACGGATTCGCGGGTGACTTCCGCGCGGACCTGCCGAGCCATTCACGGCCTCCCGGACGGACTCGTACGCAGGGGACGACCCGGGCGATCGGCTTCGATCGCCGCTCGGTTGATCACCGCGATCACCTCGCATCCCTTCTCGAGTCGGCTGCGCAACGATACCACCTGGTAGAGGGGAGATCGGGGGACTGCACCACCGGCTCAGGCGGTCCCGAGCTGCGGATCCGCTTCGAGGTGCGTGAGTCCGTTCCAGCACAGGTTCACCAGGTGCGCGGCCACGACCTCCTTCGACGGACTGCGCTCGTCCAGCCACCACGTCGCGGTCGTCGCGACCATGCCCACCAGTGCCTGTGCATAGAGCGGAGCCAGGTCCGGGTCGAAGCCCCGGCGGGAGAAGTCGCCGGCGAGGATGTGCGCCACCTGCCGCACCGCCTCGTTCAACAGGGACGAGTACGTGCCCTCCTCCGCGGTGACCGGGGAGTCGCGCACGAGGATGCGGAAGCCGTCGGTGCGTTCCTCGACGTAGGTGAGCAGGGCGAGCGCCACCCGCTCGACCCGGATGCGCGAGCGGTTCTGCGTCAGGCTCGCGCTGATCATCGACATCAGGGTCGACATCTCCCGGTCCACGACGACGGCGTACAGCCCCTCCTTGCCGCCGAAGTGCTCGTAGACCACCGGTTTGGAGACCTGAGCCCGCTGGGCGATCTCCTCGATCGACGCCGCCTCGTAGCCACGCTCGGCAAAAATTGCCCGCCCGATCTCGATGAGCTGTTCGCGGCGTTGGGTACCCGTCATCCGGACCCGCGGGCTGCGGTCGGCGTGGTTCTGCGACGGCTTCGACACGTAATACATCCTTTCCGGCCCCCGGCCGGACCCCGGGCCACCGGAAAAACCCCGGGGACGACGCGCGGCGGGTTGCGCTCAGCCTATCCGTGACGACGACGCGCCCGGCCCCGCGTTCGACTCCGGGCGTGGCGGCATGCGAGGATCACAGACGCATGACCGGGGCGTCGGCGCCGGGAATGCGGCAGTCCGCCGTGGTGTAATCGGCAGCACCTCTGATTTTGGTTCAGATAGTTCAGGTTCGAGTCCTGGCGGCGGAGCAGGGCAGTCGGGGCCCGTGAGCTCCCCTGCCGGTGCCGAACCTGCGCATGTCGAACGTCGAGGGAGCTTCATGCAAGTGCAGACCGCAGTTGTCGTCCTGGCGGCCGGAGCGGGTACGCGAATGCGGTCCAAGACCCCGAAGGTGCTGCATACCCTCGGGGGTCGCACGATGCTCGCCCATTCGCTGCACGCGGCCGCGGAGCTGGACCCGAGCCACCTCGTGGTGGTCGTCGGGCACGAGCGTGAGCGCGTCTCCGCCGCCACCGCGGATATCGCCGAGACGCTCGACCGCAAGGTGACCATCGCGGTCCAGGATCGGCAACTCGGCACCGGGCATGCGGTGCAGTGCGGGCTCGACGCCCTGCCCGGCGACTTCTCCGGCGTGGTCGTCGTCACCAACGCCGACGTCCCGCTGCTCGACGGCCACACCCTCGAGGCACTCGAAGCCGAGCACCTCGCCGAGCCGACGCAGTCCGCGGTGACGGTCCTGACGTTCCTCGCCGACGATCCCACCGGGTACGGCCGCATCGTCCGGAACGGCCACGGTGAGATCCGCGAGATCGTCGAGGAGGCCGACGCCGACGCCGAGCAGGCCGCCATCGACGAGGTCAATGCCGGCATCTACGCCTTCGACGCGGAGTTCCTCCGCAGCGCACTGACGCGGCTGCGGGCCCACAACGCCCAGGGCGAGCTGTACCTGACGGACGTGGTCACGATCGCTCGCCAGGACGGTCGGGCAGTGTTCGCCGCCCAGCTCGCCGACGCGACGAAGGTTGCGGGCGCGAACGACCGGGTGCAGCTCGCCGCGCTCGCGGCGCAGCTGAACCGGCGCACCCTCGAGCACTGGATGCGCGCGGGGGTGACCATCGTCGACCCGGCCAGCACGTGGGTGGACGTGGACGTCGTCCTCGCCCGGGACGTGACCCTGCACCCCGGGGTGCAGCTGCACGGACGGACCGTGGTCGACGAGGACGCGGTGATCGGTCCGGACACCACGCTGACGAACGTGCGGGTCGGTGCCGGAGCGTCGGTGGTGCGCACCCACGGTTCGGACTCGGTGATCGGCGACGGGGCGACCGTCGGGCCGTTCGCCTACCTGCGTCCGGGCACCGACCTCGGCGAATCCGGCAAGATCGGGACCTTCGTGGAGACGAAGAACGCCGAGATCGGCCCGCACTCGAAGGTGCCGCACCTGACCTACGTCGGCGACGCCACCATCGGCGAGCATTCGAACATCGGCGCTTCGAGCGTGTTCGTCAACTACGACGGCGTGCACAAGTCGCGCACGGTCGTCGGATCCCACGTCCGGACCGGATCGGACACCATGTTCGTGGCGCCCGTGACGGTCGGCGACGGCGCCTACACCGGCGCCGGCACGGTCCTGCGCCGCAACGTTCCACCGGGGGCGCTTGCGGTGTCGGGTGCGCCACAGCGCAATATTGAAGGCTGGGTCCAGCGGAACCGCCCCGGGACCCCCGCCGCCGAGGCAGCGTCTGCAGCACGGCAGCAGCAAGAGATCGAACGGCAAAAGGACGGCCAGGACCAGTGACCTCCAATTGGATCGACAACCAGAAGAACTTGATGCTCTTCTCCGGCCGGGCCCACCCCGAGCTGGCGGAGCAGGTGGCGAAGGAGCTCGACGTCCAGGTCACCCCGCAGACCGCGCGGGACTTCGCCAACGGCGAGATCTTCGTGCGGTTCGAGGAGTCCGTCCGCGGCTCCGACGCGTTCGTGCTGCAGAGTCACCCGTTCCCGCTCAACCAGTGGGTGATGGAACAGCTCATCATGATCGATGCGCTCAAGCGCGGGTCGGCCAAGCGCATCACCGCAGTCCTGCCGTTCTACCCGTACGCCCGCCAGGACAAGAAGCACCGCGGCCGTGAGCCCATCTCCGCCCGCCTGATCGCCGACCTGCTCAAGACCGCCGGCGCGGACCGCATCATTACCGTCGATCTGCACACCGACCAGATCCAGGGCTTCTTCGACGGCCCCGTCGACCACATGCACGCCCAGGGCCAGCTCGCCGAGTACATCCGCGACAAGTACGGCGTCGAGAACATCGCCGTGGTCTCCCCCGACTCCGGTCGCGTCCGCGTCGCGGAGAAGTGGGCCGACACCCTCGGCGGTGCCCCGCTGGCGTTCATCCACAAGACCCGCGACCCGCTCGTGCCGAACCAGGTCAAGTCCAACCGGGTCGTCGGTGAGGTCGAGGGACGCACCTGCATCCTCATCGACGACATGATCGACACCGGCGGCACCATCGCCGGCGCCGTGAAGATCCTGAAGGAGGCCGGCGCGGGCGACGTCGTCATCGCCGCCACCCACGGCGTGCTCTCGCATCCGGCCTCCGAGCGCCTCGCGTCCTGCGGTGCCAAGGAGGTCATCGTCACCAACACGCTGCCGATCGACGACGAGAAGCGTTTCCCGACGCTCACCGTTCTGTCGATCGCACCGCTGCTCGCGCGCACCATCCAGGAGGTGTTCGAGAACGGCTCGGTGACGTCGCTGTTCAACGGTTCCGCGTAGCCGCGGAAGGCGGTGTACCTTCGGACCGTCACCGGACCGAAAGGACACCGGCATGTTCACCGGCTTCCCCGCTGCCGCCCTCGACTTCTACGAGGATCTCGAGGCGGACAACAGCAAGCCGTTCTGGGCCGCGCACAAGGCCGTCTACGACGACTGCGTGCGCGGCCCGATGCTTGCGCTGCTCGCGGAACTCGAACCGGAGTTCGGAGCGGGCAAGGCGTTTCGCCCGCACCGCGACGTGCGCTTCAGTGCGGACAAGTCGCCGTACAAGACCCATCAGGGCGGTTTCGTGCAGACCGGACCCGGCGTCGGCTTCTACGTGCAGATCGACGCGGCCGGCCTGCGGGTCGCCGGCGGCTTCTACCGCGGCTCGTCCGCCCAGGTCGCCGCATTCCGTGCTGCCGTGGACGATACGCGCCGCGGCCCGCGACTCGAACCGCTCGTGCGGCGGCTGCACCGGGCCGGGTACGAGATCGGTGGTGAGCGGCTGAAGACCCGTCCGCGCGGTGTTGCCGAGGACCACCCCCGCCTCGACCTGCTACGGCACAAGTCCCTCACCGCCGCGCGGACACACCCCTCGCCCGAGTGGATCGACACCCCGCGCACCCTCGACGAGGTGCGCACCGCCTGGCGCGACGTCCGCCCGCTCGTGGAGTGGCTGACCGCCGCAACCGCCACCTGAAAAGCGTTCGCATCGCGGACGATCCGGGGGTTTCCGTGCCGTACCGATCGGTACGGAAAGTGCTGCGGCACAAGAGTTTGCCGCCCGTACACTCGGCGTCGGCATGATCTTCGTCACGTCGACATCCTCCTGTCGCAGGTCGCGCCGGACCCACCCGAGCGGACCCCGCCGACCTTCACCTAAGGTGGCTCCTCGTGATCGACGCGCGAATCCTCGAGGCCCCCACCGAAAACGCGAAACTCGAGACTGTCCGACGGTGGAAACCCGGAGCCTGCGTCTGGTGCGGCGACACCGAGTCCGTCGAGCCGTTCCGTAACGAACCCCGTTGTGGCACTTGCCGCACCCACGAATCCATCATCGACGAGGCCCGCAAGTTCGTCGGCATGTACGGTCTGCGCCCCATCGGCGGCACACTGCAGTCGGACGACGAAGAGGAGTACGAGCACCGCAAGGCCGCTCGCGACTCGCGTCGCGTCCTCAACGACATCCGGCTCGCCGAGCAACCCGATCCCGCCCTCGTGCGCAAGGCCCTGCGCCCCCGCGCCGCCGCCGTCGTCGCCGAGAACGTGCGCCGCCCTGCCACCCCGCGCACCTCCTCGGTGCGCCCGTCGCAGCGCGCCGCCGAACCGGCGCCCGTACGCACCGGCGGCGTCGACGTCGACGAGATCCAGAACCGCGCCCTCGCGCTGCTCGATCAGCTCTCCGCGGTCGATGCGCAGCTCGCGCTCGTCGCCGACCAGTCCGGCCTCGCCGCCCGCGCCCGCCGCGGCGACCTCGAGAAGCAGAAGGCCACCATCCTGCGCACCCTGGCCGCCCTGGAGAAGGCGCGGCTCAGCGCGACGAGGTAGGAACGAACTCTCGCCCCCGAGGGGAGGTTGTCGCGGCACCGTCCGGGTGCCGCAGCCGACAACCTCCCCTCGTCGTCTGTAGCGCCTGGTCGGACTGCGCAAACCGTACATCCCTCCGCTCGGCCCGGAAGAGACCGGGTAGTCTGCCCGTGCCGAGGGGTCTGTCGGGGACACCGGGACAACGGTGGAGACCGCACATGCCGGCGTGCGTCGACCGAGCGAGCGAGAGGAGTTGCCGTGAGTGTCCCCGGCGCTGTCCGAACCGGGGTGCCGACGTGGCGGACGCTGGCCACCGCCCTGCCCCGCCCTCGCCTGTTCGACATGCTCGGCCGCGGGTCCGCGCTCACGGTGGTCCACGCCCCGGACGGATTCGGCAAGAGCACACTCCTGGCCACGTGGCTGCACCGGGGCGGCGCACCCGAACGCGACATCGCGTGGGTGCCGGTGGCGAACGACGCGACACCGGAACGCATCTGGTCCGACGCCTGCACGGTGCTGGGCGAACACGTCGCACCCGGTGACCCGGCCGGACGGCTCGCCGAGGTCCTCCGGTCCCGCCCGGCGCCGACCCTGCTCGTCCTCGACGGGTTCCCCGCCACCGCGCTCGACGACCTGCTGCCGGCGATCCGGCACCTGCTCGACCGCTGCCCGTCCGTCGACGTCGCCGTCTGCGTGCGGGGCAGCGCCACGACATCGGCCGTAGCCACGGCAGGCGTGGACTGCACGTTCGTCTCCGCCCACGATCTGCGGTTCACGCCGCGGGAGACCGCGGAGTTCTTCCGCGGGGCCGGGGTGGAGCTCGGAGCCGACGAATACGGCGACCTGTGCCGCGCGCTGGGCGGGTTGCCGCAGTTGATCTCGGGTGCGCTGAACGTCGCGCGGCTGCACCGGTGCTCACCGGTCGACCAGGAGGGCCGGCCGTCGCCCGAGCTGGCCGCCGCCATCGCCAGCTCCGCATCGGTTCTGCTCGACTCGCTGACCGCCGAAGAGCGCTCGTTCGCGCTTTGCGTGGTCGCCGCCCGTGCTCTCGACGCGGAACTCGCCGCCGAGCTCACCGGCCGGCCGGACGCGGCCGGGCTTCTCGACCGTCTCGAAGCGCGGGGCCTGCTCGTCGTCGACGAGGCAGCCGAGACACGGACGTGGGTGTGGCCGTCGGCCCTGCGGCTCGCGGTGCTCGACCAGGCCCGGCAGGAGGAACCCGGACGAGCCGACGAGCTGATGACCCTGCTCGCGCGCCGCCATCACGACGCGGGCCGGCCGGCGCCGGCCGCGATGTATGCGGCCGAGGCCCGCAAGTGGGCGATGGCCGCGGGCATCGTCGAACGCAGCTGGGGCCAGATGGTCGCCGAGCATCTGGAGGAGCTCATCCTCGTGCTGCGGACGATTCCCGAGGACTTCCTGCAGGACCACCCGGCGGTGCTCGCCGGGCGGGCGCTGTTCGTGCAGATGCTCGCCGACCATCCCATCCTGCGGGCGTCGCTGCCGAGCGAGCCCGACGACCTGCACACGCTCGGCGCCGGACCGGACGCCGCGAACGTCCTGCACCTGGCGACGGTGCAGTCGCTCGCGCTGCGTGTCGCCGGCGACTTCGTCCAGGGCGCCGCCTGCACTCGGCGGCTCGAACCGCTGGTGCAGAGCATGCTCGTGCACCAGCCGGACAACCTCACCCCGCAGCTGCCGCTGCTGCGCGTCCAATGGGCGATCACCTTCCAGCTCGTCGCGGACCTGGCCGAATCCAACCGTCAGTTCGAGTTGGCCTACCGGGGCGGCGTCGCCGCGGACACCCCCTACATCGTCCAGAACGCCGCCGGCAGTTCCGCGCTGAACTGGGCCCTGGTCGGCGACGTGCCGCGCGCCCGCCGGTGGCTCGCCCGGGAGGCGACGGCGGAACCGTCCGACGGGCTCTTCGGCGAACTCGTCAAGGTCGGCGGCCGGGTCGCCGCGGCGCTGACCCATCTCGACGCCCTCGACGTCGGAGCGGCCGAGGCGATGATCGACCTGCTCGGCGCGCCCAGCGACCGGGAGGAGCTGTGGGGGTTCGTCGCCTACGCCCACGCCCAGCACGCCCTGCTCACCGTGGAGGCGTACGCGGGCCTGACGTGGTTGCACCACACCGTGGCCGGCCACGCCCACCGGCACGGCGACGGCGCGTTCTCCCGGACGCTGCTCACCGCGACGGAGATCGACCTGCACCTGGCTCTCGGCAACGGCAACCTGGCGCGCGCCGTGGCGGATCTCGAGCCGCGGCACCATCCGATCCTCGTCGTGCCGGACGCACGGGTGGATCTCCTGGGCGGGAATCCCGGCCGGGCCGTCAAGAAGCTCGCGCGAGTGTCCTGGCCGGACTGTGGCTTCCCGCGGGCCCACCTCGAGGCGCTGCTGCTCGAGGCCGCCGCCCAGCTGGACCTGGGTAATCCGCGGGCCGCAGCCGTGTGCTGGGAGCGCGCCTGCACCCTGGCGCGGACGCTGGGCAATCGGCGCGCGTTCACCACCGTGCCGGACCGGCACCGGCGTGAACTCGAAGCGTGCAGCGGAATTGCGGTGCCGGGCGGTCCCGTCGGGGCGGTGTTCCCGGACGAGGTCGCACGGGTCGAGTTGTCCCCGCGGGAGCAGCAGGTGCTCGCACTACTGGCCGACGGATGCCCGCAGAGCGAGATCGCCCGCCTCCTGTTCGTCTCCCCCAACACGGTCAAGACACAGCTGCGCAGCATCTACCGCAAGCTCGGAGCACATACGCGGGTCGAGGCGATCACCCGCGCGCGCGAGCTGCGGTTGCTGCCCGTCAGCAGTGATCTCTAGACCGGTCGGCCTCGCCCCGCCGACCCGCGCGGAGGTATCGCTCAACCCTCGGACCGACGCAACGGCACCTTCGCCCGGGCCCGGGGACGGTCACGCCGGCTTGTGGGCGAGCACCCGGAACACGATGCCCATCCGACCGGTGCGGTGCACGTCGTCGACGACGAACCCGGCCTCGGTGAGATAGGGCGCGGGGTCGCGGAGCAGGTGGTCGGCGCCGAAGCGGATGCTGAGCGGCTCGATGCCGCGCTGCAGGGCGCGCAGCACCCGGTTCGTCGACGGGCCGTGCTCGGCGAGCACGATCCGGCCGCCGGGGACGAGCACGCGGTACGCCTGGGCCGCGGCGCGGGCCGGGTCGGGCACGGTGCAGAAGGTGAAGGTCGAGAGCACGGTGTCGGCGCTCGCGTCGGGCAGGTCGAGGGCCTGTACGTCGCCCTCGCGCAGCTCGACGCGCGGGTCGGCGGCGGCCTTCGTCCGGGCGAGTTCGAGCATCCTCGGCGAGATGTCGACACCGACGACGTGGTCGACCTCGGGTCCGTAGAGCGGCAGGTTGAGGCCGGTGCCGACGGCGAGTTCGACGACGCGGCCGCGGGCCTGCGCGGCCGCCCAGTGCCGGGCCGGGCCGAGTATCAGCCGCTCGACCAGGCTCATGCCGCGGTCGTAGTTCTTCGACATCTCGTCGAAGATCCGCGAGACGCGCGCGTTCTCGTTCTCGAGCTGCTCCGGATCGGTCACCGTGTCTCCTCACCGAGGTGTCACCGCCGACGTTACCGGCGTACCGTCCCGGCTGTGACCGAACCGATCCCGGAACAGCGCCGCGTCCTGACCGTTCTCGTGGCCGCGCAGATCCTCAGCGGCGCAGGCCTGGCGGCGGGCGTGACCGTCGGCGCGCTCCTCGCGCAGGACATGCTGGGCAGCACGAGTCTCGCCGGGGTGCCGAGCGCGTTGTTCACGATCGGGTCGGCGGCCGCGGCCGTCGCCGTGGGGCGGATCTCGCAGCGCGCCGGGCGCCGCGGCGGCCTGACGTTCGGGTACGCCACCGGCGCGATCGGCAGCGCGGGGGTGGTGGCCGCCGCGGCGCTCGACACCGCGGTGCTGCTGTTCGCGGCCCTGTTCGTCTACGGAGCGGGCACCGCGACGAGCCTGCAGGCGCGCTATGCCGGGGCCGACCTGGCCGCTCCGGAGCGCCGGGGGCGCGCCGTGAGCGCGGTTCTGGTGGCGACGACCCTCGGGGCGGTGGTCGGCCCGAACCTGACCGCCGTCATGGGTGATGCCGCCGAATCGTGGGGCATCCCCCGGCTGTCCGGGCCGTTCGTGCTCTCCGGCGTCGCCTACGGGCTCGCCGCCGTCGTCCTGTGGGTCCTGTTGCGCCCGGACCCGCTCCTGCTCGCCCGCAGTCGCGCGGCCGGCGCGGAGCCGGTGCCGGACGGCGAGCGGCCGGCCGTGGCCCGGCAGTGGTCGCCCGCGGTGACCGCCGGGGTGGTGGTGATGATCGTGACCCAGCTCGTGATGGTGGCGGTGATGACGATGACCCCGATCCACATGCGCGACCACGGACACGACGTCGGGGCGACGGGCGTGGTCATCGCGATCCACGTCGCGGCGATGTTCCTGCCGTCCCCGATCGCGGGGATGCTCGTGGACCGGGTCGGGCCCTACCGGGTCGCGGCCGCCGCGGGACTCGTCCTGCTGGCCGCCGGGGTGTCGGCGGCACTGGCCCCGCCGCAGTCGGTGCCCGCCCTCGCGTTCGCGCTGGGCCTGCTCGGTTTCGGGTGGAGCCTGGGCCTGGTGAGCGGCACCGCGCTCGTCACCGATGCGGTGCCGCTCGAGTCCCGCGCAGCCACGCAGGGCACCGCGGACCTGTTCGTCGCGCTGGCAGGGGCCGGCGGCGGTCTGGGTTCCGGCCTCGTCGTCGCGGCGGCGGGGTTCCCGGCGCTGGCGCTGACCGGTGCGGCGGTCTCGCTGGTGATCCTTCCCGTCCTCGCGCGACGGTCCGTCGCGCAGCCCGCCCTCCGCTAGCGCGTCAGGCCGGCACGGCGACGGCTCGTCGCGCGACCCGCAGATCCACCAGCCACACCAGGGCGGTGGCGACGGCCGCCGCGACACCGAACACGCACACCCCGGTCCAGCCGGCGCTCGTCCACGCGAGCGCGCCGAGCGCCGAACCGGCCGCGGCGCCGATGAAGTACGTCGTCATGTACACCGCGTTGATGCGGGAACGGGCCGCGGGCGCCAGCGCGTAGACGATGTTCTGGTTGCTGATGTGGACGGCCTGCAACGCCAGGTCGATCGCGACCATCCCGATCAGGAACCACGCCAGCGAGTGGGCGCCGGCCGCCAGCGCGGCCCAGGACAGGACGAGCACCGCCGCCCCCGCACCGGAGGCGAGCTGCGCGAGTCCACGGTCGGCGAGGCGGCCGGTGAGGTTCGCCATCACCGCGCCGGCGACCCCCGCGAGGCCCACCAGGCCGATCTGCACCTCGTCGAATCCGTAGGGTTCGCCTGCCAGCAGGAACGCCATCGTGGAGAACAGGGCGCTCACGGACGCGAACGACAGGGCGCCGAGCAGCGACCGGGTCCGCAGCCGCGGCTGGGTGCGCACGAGGGTGCCGAGCGAGCGCAGCGTGGTCCCGTAACCGATGCGCTCGGCGGGCCGCGACGTCGGCAGCGCTCGCCACAGGGCCAGCGCGACCACGACCATCGCGGCGGCGCTCACCCGGTAGACGGTGGCCCATCCGCCGATACCGGCGAGCAACCCGGCGACGCTGCGGGCGAGCAGGATGCCGAGCACCAGGCCGCTCATCACCGTCCCGACAGCCTGCCCGCTGCGCTCCGGTTCGGCCAGGGTGGCGGCGAACGGCACCAGCACCTGCGCGGCCACCGAGAACAGCCCCGCGATCGCCGTGCCGACGGCCAGCACCGCGATGGTCGGGGCGAAACCGCTCAGCGCCTGGCCGGCCGCGGCGGCGAGCATGAGCCCCACCGTGAGGCGGCGCTTGTCGAACATGTCGCCGAGCGGCACCAGGAACAGCAGCCCGAGGCCGTAGGAGACCTGAGCGACGGTGACGGTGGCCGCGGCGGCGGAGTGGGAAGTGCCCAGGGCGACGGCGATCGACTCGAGCAGGGGCTGGTTGAAGTAGTTGCCGCCCACGCACAGGCCGGTGGCCGTCGCCATCAACAGCAGGACGGGGGTGGTCAGTACGGGCCGGGTGGACGTCACGCCTGCCAGCCTCGCGCGGCCGGGACCGTGCTGTCCAACCGCCGTCGCGTCGGCGGCCGGGACCGTGTGGGTCAGCTGCGGCTCGCGCCGATCAGCGCGAACCTGCCGTCGGGATCGATCCACTCGCGCCGTACGACGAACCCGGCCTCGGTCAGTTCGCGGCCCATGCCGTCGAGCCGGAACTTGGCGGAGATCTCGGTGCGCAGCTGCTCGCCCGCCGCGAACGAGATCTCGAGGTCCAGGCCGGGAATCCGGACGGTCATGGGCTCGGTGGCCTCGAGCCGCATCTCGATCCACTCGTTGATCGGGTCCCACACGGCGACGTGCCGGAACTTCCCGGGTTCGAAGTCCGCGCCGAGCCGGGCATTGAGCACGTTCAGCACGTTGCGGTCGAACTCCGCGGTGACCCCGGCGGCGTCGTCGTAGGCCGGCACGAGCACGTCGGGATCGGTGACGAGACCGATTCCGAGCAGTAACCACTCCCCCGGCTCGAGCACCGCGGCGAGGTCGGTGAGGAACGCGGTGCGCTCCGCGGGCGCCAGGTTGCCGATGGTGCCGCCGAGGAACGCGATCAGGCGGCGTCCGCCGCCGGGCAGGTGCGTGAGCGACCCGGTGAAGTCGCCGACGACGCCCCGCACGGTCAGGTCCGGGTATTCGGCGCAGAGCCGGGTCACCGCGGACTGCAGGGCGACCTCGGACACGTCCTGCGGTACGTACGTATGGATGTACGGTCGCAGCGCATCGAGCAGGATCTCCGTCTTCTCCGAGGAACCCGATCCGAGCTCGACGAGCATCTCCGGCCGCGCCTCGTCGGCGAGCTCCGCCGAATGCTGTTGCAGCAGAGCCCGTTCGGTGCGAGTGGGATAGTACTCCGGCAGCCGGGTGATCTGTTCGAAGAGCTCGCCGCCGCGCTCGTCGTAGAGCCACGTCGGCGAGAGCCACTTCGGCGACGACGTCAGCCCGCGGCGCGCGTCGGCCCGCAGCGACTCGTCGAGCTGCTCCGGCGTCAGGTACACATCCACCGTCATGAGACGGCCACCTCCATGGGGGACACGATGAGGTGCCCCGGTCGGGCGCTGACCAGGTGCCGGTCCGGCACCTGGCGCCAGCGCGGATCGTCGTCGTACGGTTCCGAGGACACCACGGCGACGTCTTCGTCGACGAGGGTCCACAGCGAGTGGTACCAGGCCGTCGCCCACAGTCCGGAACCGTTGCCCAGCAACAAGTTCAACCGCGAACCCGGGGCGACGTCGAGCACCTCGTGCACGAGCCGCATCAACGCCTGCTCGGGCCGCGAGGAACGCAGCCGCGAATACAACAGCACCCACAGCGCGGCAGCGTCGGTGGGCGACTCGAGTCGCAGCAGTTCGGCCACCGGCAGCCGCTCGGCCAGCGAGACGAGCGACCCGGGCCAGCCGCGGACCACGCCGTTGAGGCTGAACGCCCAGCCGTCGCGGGTGAACGGAGCGCAGGCCGAGCGCTCCACCGGCATGCCTTCCGTCGCCGAACGCAGCGACGCCATGACGGCCCCGGCGCCGATATGCGAAAGCCCTTCGGTGACAAAGGGATCGGACCAGATCGGAGCGGGGTTCCGATAGCGGCCGAAGCCGTCCGCACCCCACCATGCGACCCCGAACCCGTCGGCGTTGATCGTGCCGCCACCACGCATGTCCTTCGGCGCCCACGACTGGCGCACCAGCGACCGGGGTCCCTCGGTCACCAGGGAACTCACCGAGCGGACCGGCCCGAGATATCCCAGGTGTCTACACATCCGGCACGTCCCGCGCGCAGCGGAAGCCGGCGAAGATCTGCCGTCGGATCGGCAGGTCCCAGTTGCGGAAGGTGCCGCGGCAGGCCGCCGGGTCGGTGCCGAAGGAGCCGCCGCGCAGCACCCGGAAGTCGCCGCCGAAGAACACCTCCGAGTACTCCCGGTACGGGAAGGGGGCGAATCCGGGGTACGGCTCGAACCCGGACGCCGTCCATTCCCACACGTCGCCGATCAGCTGGTGGACCCCGAGGCGCGACGCCCCCGCCGGGTACGCGCCGGCGACGGCCGGCTCGAGATGGCGCTGACCGAGGTTGGCGTGGGCCTCGGTGGGTTCCTCGTCGCCCCACGGGTAGCGCCGGCTCTCCCCGGTCAGCGGGTCCCAGCGCGCGGCCTTCTCCCATTCGGCCTCGCTGGGCAACCGGCGTCCGGCCCAGCGGGCGAATGCCTCTGCCTCGTGGAAGCACACGTGCACGACGGGCTCGTCCGGGTCGAGCGGCACCGTCGCCCCGAACCGGCGACGCCACCACGTGCCCGAGTCGTCGCGGGTCCAGAACTGGGGAGCCTCGAGTCCCGCCTGCTCGCGGTGCAGCCACCCCTCCGGGCTCCACAGTTCCCGGCGGGCGTAGCCGCCGTCGGCGAGGAACTCGAGGTAGCGCCCGTTGGTGACCGGCACCGTGTCGATCGCGAACGCCGGCACGTACACCCGGTGGGCGGACCGCTCGTTGTCCAACGCCCACGGATCCGTCGACGTCCCCATCTCGAACTCACCGCCCGGGATCAGCACCTCCGCCGCGGCCGGTGGTTCGGCGCGCCGCGGCGCCGGCGCGGCGTCGAGCACGGGGGGCCCGGCCCGCAGCTGGTGTGTCGCGAGCATCGTCTCCGCGTGCTGCACCTCGTGCTGGACACTCATCGCGAACACGAAACCCGCGCGGGTGAGGTCGGTGTCGAAGCTGCACTGCGCCAGCACGTCCGCCGTGTGCGCGCGGACCTCCGCCGCGTAGTCGCGAGCCGCCTGCGGCCCGAGCAGCGGCAGCGCCGGGCGGTCCGCCCGCGGATGGCGGAAGGCGTCGTAGAGGTCGTCGACGTCCGGGCGCACACCGGCGTGACCGCCGGCCGCCCGGAGCAGCCAGCGTTCCTCCTGGTTGGCGATGTGCGCGAGGTCCCATACGAGAGGACTCATCAGCGGTGAATGCTGGGCCGTGAGTTCCGCGTCGTCGACGTCGGTCAGCGCGAGCACTCGCGCCCGCGCCCGCGCGAGGTCCCGGTCGAGCCGGGCGTGCAGATCGCTCACCGATCCTGGACCTCCGGGGTGCGACCGCGGCAGCACCGCTCCGCCGCCGCGTCCAGCGCCGCGGTGAACCGCATGTCCGGCGACGCCTCCGCGGCGAGCGCGAGCAGTCCGACCGCCGCGGCCCGGATCTCGAGATCCGCGAGTCCGAACTCCGCCGCCTCCTGCCAGCGGTCCACGACGGGGGCGGCGACGGCCAGGGCCTCGTCCATGACCGCCGGCGAGGTGAGCAGTGCCTCGACCGCGGCGACCGGGACCTGCCACAGGGCCCCCGGCTGCGCGTCGATGTACCGGACCTCGAGATGCCCGGCGGGACGCACCGGCGGGAACAGGGTGGTCAGGTGGTAGTCCAGGTCGGCGACGGTGGGCCGGCGCCCGATCTCGTCGTCCAGATCGCCGCTGAGCCAGTCCGCGAACGACGCACCGGGCGGCGCATGCCAGTCCCCGCCGGTCGCGCGCACACACAGCATCGGCGCGTCGAGCGCCCACACCGGGTAGCGCGCCGGATCGGGCACGGGGGTGGTGCGGTCGGCGTCCAGCGCCAGCCAGGTGCGCATCCGCTGCGATGCCCAGTTCCCGTCCGGGGCGCCCCGCAGGGAAGGCGAGCACGCGAACGCGGCCACCAGCGCCGGTCCGACGGCGTGCAGTACCCGCCACCGGCGGGCCAGCTCGTCGTCGTCGGCGCCGGCGTCGACGCTCACCTGGGTGGCGGCGGTGCTGTTCATCATCAGCCGGCCCAGCGGCCCGATCTGGTCGAACCGCAGCTCCATCGCGCTGTAGCGGGGAGTGCGCAGCAGCCGTTGCGGTGGGCGCAGGCCGTCGGCCGCCCCGTCGATCAGGTCCACCGACCGGCGGGCCAGCAATGCACGCAACATGCGGGCGTCGGCGGTCAGACGGTCGCAGACCTGCCGCGCCGAGACACAGGGCACGCTCGACAGTTCCACCTGCCCGCCCGGCTCGAGGGTCACGGCGCTGCCCGACGGCAACGGCCGCGCCGAGGAACCGGGAGCCAGCTGCCGGGGGGCGTGCGGACCGAGGGCCTCGAGGACGGCCTGCAACTCCGGCCGGGCGCGGGTGCCGTCGGCCCGGGCGGTGAGCCATTCCAGTTCCACGCCGATCAGCCGGGGCGGCCCGAACCGGAAACTCACCCGGCGCACATGCAGCTCGGCGGCGGTTCGTGAGGCGATGCCGGCGTCTGCGCGCGGCACCGCCGGGTCGACTGTGATCACCACTCGGTCCGCCCCTCCCTCGCCTGTGGGCCAGCTCACGGACGAGCCTAACGTCAACCGGTGACAGGAGGCGGCTGAACGCTCACGCCGTGGCCCGGCGCGTCGCGCGGACGACGACACCGGCCGCGAGCACCGCGACGCCGGCCACGACCGCGCTCGGCGGCAGCGTCAGCACCAGGACGATGCATCCGACGGCCCCGATGACCTGCAGGAACCGTGGCCAGCGCCGGTGCTCGTCCCGCTGGGTGAAGGCGGCCAGGTTCGCGACGAAGTAGTACACGAGAACACCGAAGGATGAGAATCCGATCACTCCGCGCAGATCGACGGTCGCAACGAGCACGCACACCACCGCGGCGACGGCGAGTTCGGCCCGGTACGGCACCGCGAATCGCGGATGCACCGCGGCGAGCGGCCGCGGCAGATCACCCTGCCGCGCCATCGCGAGCGCGGTGCGGCCGACGCCTGTGACGAGGGCGAGCAGAGCCCCCAGCGATGCGGCCGCAGCCCCGACGACCACGACGGGCGCCGCCCACGACCAGCCACCCGCGCGGACCGCGTCGAGCAGCGGCGCGCTGCTCGACGCGAGCCGGTCCGGACCGAGGCACGCGAGCAGGGTCACCCCGACGACGGCGTAGAGCAGCACCACGAATCCGAGGGCCCCGACGATCGCACGCGGGATGGTCCGGCGCGGCTCGCGCACCTCCTCACCCAGGGTCGCGATCCGCGCATAGCCCGCGAACGCGAAGAACAGCAGACCGGCCGCCTGCAACACCCCGTACACGCCGCCGACGGGGCCGAACGGATCGGCAGGTTGCGCCCCGGGGCCGGCCCAGCTCGCCGTGACCGCCACGGCGAGCGCGACGAGCACCAGCGCCACGATGATGCGCGCGAGCCGGGCCGTGCGGGTGATGCCGCGGTAGTTCACGGCGGTCAGGGCGAGGACCGCGGCGACGGCGACGGGCCGCCGCCACGGTTCCGGCACGACGTAGGACGCGAAGGTCGTGGCCATCGCCGCGCAACTGGCGGTCTTGCCGATCACGAAGCCCCAGCCCGCCACGAAACCCCACCACGGTCCGAGCCGTTCCCGCCCGTACACGTAGGTGCCACCGGACGTCGGGTACTGCGCGGCGAGCTGTGCCGACGACGTGGCATTGCAGTACGCCACGACCGCGGCGAGGGCCAGGCCGACGAGCAGGCCCGCGCCGGCGGCGGCCGCGGCCGGCGCGAACGCCGAGAACACGCCCGCCCCGATCATCGCGCCGAGCCCGATGGCGACGGCGTCGCCGGTGCCGAGCCGGCGTTGCAGGGATTTCGATTCGCTCACGTATATATTCCAAGCACGAAGACATGAACGGGAGGTGCGTCCTCGATGCTCGACCTGCAGCGCGCCCGTCGGGACACGCCCGGCTGCTTCGACCGGGTCTTCCTCGACAGCGCGGGCTCGTCGCTGCCGCCGACTCCCGTGCTGGAGACGACCGTCGCCCACCTGCGGCGCGAGGCCGAGGTCGGCGGGTACGTCGCCGCCGCGGAACGCGCCGACGACCTCGCCGCGGTGAAGACCTCGATCGCGCGGCTGATCGGTGCGCAGGCGCCGTCGATCGCACTGGTCGAGAGCGCCACCCGGGCGTGGGCGAGCTTCTTCTACTCGGTGCCGCTGCGCGCGGGCGACCGGATCCTGCTCACCCGTTCCGAATACGCCAGCAATGCCGTCTCCGCGCTGCAACGCGCCCGGGCGACCGGCGCGACGGTGGAGACGATGCCGACGGACGCGCTCGGCCGCATCGACGTCGACGCCCTCACCCGTACGCTCGACGAGCGGGTCAAGCTGGTGTCCGTCGTGCACGCCCCCACCAACGGCGGGCTCGTCAACCCTGTGCGGGAGGTCGCGGACGCGGCGCACGAGGTCGGCGCGCTGGTGCTGCTCGACGCGTGCCAGTCCGTCGGCCAGCTGCCGGTGAGCGTGCCCGAGTTCGATGTCGACGCGCTCTCCGCGACCGGCCGCAAGTGGCTGCGCGGACCCCGCGGCACGGGCTTTCTGTACGTCCGCCCTCGGCTGGTGACCGAGCTCGAACCGGCCGTCCTCGATCTGCACAGCGCGCAGTGGACCGCTCCGGACGAGTACCGGCTCGCCGACGACGCGACGCGATTCGAGCTGTGGGAGACCAACGTCGCCGCCCGCCTCGGTCTCGGTGCCGCCGTCGACTACCTGCTCGACCTCGGGGTCGACGCGGTGACCGAGGCGGTCGCCTACCGCGCCGAGCACCTGCGCGACGGGCTGGGCCGGATCCCCGGCGTGGCCGTGCGCGACCTCGGGAAGGAGCACAGCGGCATCGTCTCGTTCACCGTCGACGGCTGGGAGCCGCCGCGACTGCGGGAAGCGCTGGCCGCCGAGGCGATCACGGTCACGGTCAGCGGGCGCGGGTCGACGCTGCTCGAGATGTCGGCGCGACGGCTCGAATCGGTGGTGCGCGCCTCACCGCACTACTTCGTCTCCCCCGCCGACGTGGACCGGTTCCTGGCGGCCGTGCGGGCGCTGACCCGGTCCTGACCGTCCCGGCAACCGGGACGATCGGTTCCGTCCGGCAGCTCGCGCGGTCAAGGTGTGCGAATCCCCGCCACACCCCGAGAGGATCGCGATGACCGAGACCAATCCCGTCCGTCCTGTTCCCGTCGACCGGATCTCCGCCTGGGATTTCGAAGCCGACGTCGTGATCGCCGGGTACGGCATCGCCGGGGTCTGCGCGGCCGTCGGCGCTGCCGACGCCGGAGCCGACGTGCTGGTGCTCGAACGCACCGGCGGGTGGGGCGGCGCGGCCGCCCTCGCGGGCGGATTCGTCTACCTCGGCGGCGGCACGGCCGTGCAGAAGGCCTGCGGATTCGAGGACTCGGTGGACGACATGCGCGCGTTCCTCACTGCGGCACTCGGACCGGGCGTGGACGAGGAGAAGATCGCCGCCTACTGTGCCGGCTCCGTCGCGCACTTCGACTGGCTCGTCGGCTGCGGTGTGCCGTTCAAGCACGAATTCTGGGGCGAGCCCGGCTGGGAGCCCCCCACCGACGCCAGCCTGCAGTACACCGGCGGGGAGAACTCGGCGCCGTACGCCACCGTCGCCCGGCCCGCGCCACGCGGCCACGTGCCGCAGATGAGCGACAAGCGGACCGGTGAGCAGGGCGGCGGCTACATGCTCGTGAAGCCGCTCGCCGAGAAGGCCGCCGCCCTCGGGGTCCGCGCCGAGTACGACGTCCGGGTGCAGACCCTCGTCACCGATGCGTCCGGCCGGGTGGTCGGGGTGCTGGCCAAGCGGTACGGCACCGATGTGGCCATCCGGGCCCGCCGCGGGGTCGTCCTCGCCACGGGCAGCTTCGCCTATAACGACGACATGGTGCGGGCCTACGCCCCGCACCTGGTGGGTCGTCCCGCCGCGTCGATCGAGGAACACGACGGTCGCGCGATCCGGATGGCGCAGGCGCTCGGCGCCGACCTGGCCCACATGGACGCCACCGAGGTGGCGTTCTTCTGCGATCCGCAGCTGATCGCGCGGGGCATTCTCGTCAACGGTCGCGGCCAGCGGTACGTGCCCGAGGACACCTACCCGGGCCGCATCGGGCAGCTGACCCTGCTGAAGAACGACAACGAGGCGTTCCTCGTCATCGACGAGGAGTCGTACGAGGCGGGGGTCGCCGCCCCGACGTCGTCGCCGCAGCTGCGCCACCAGCCGAAGTGGGTGTGCGAGACCGTCGCGGAGCTCGAGGCCGAGATGGGTCTGCCCGAGCGGGCGCTGCAGTCCACGGTGGAGGTGTACAACCTGCACGCCGAACGGGGCGCGGACCCGCTGCTGGGCAAGAAGCGCGAATGGGTGAAGCCGATCGGATCGCCCGTCGCGGCGATCGACCTGCGCGGCATGACCGGCGGGTTCACGCTCGGCGGCCTGCGTACGAGCCTGCACGCGGAGGTCCTGCACGTCGACGGTGCCCCGATTCCCGGGCTGTACGCGGCGGGACGGGCGGCGGCCGGACTGTCGGCGTGGGGATACTGCAGCGGCGTCTCCCTCGGCGACGGCAGTTTCTTCGGCCGGCGGGCGGGCATCGCCGCCGCGGGCGGCTGAGCGCAGGGGGCATTCGACCCGCTCGGGCGGATCCGGTAGAGTCGATCGAGTTGTCTCGGCGAGGGTGAACCGCGAAATCGCTGGCTCACCGTGATCGACGCGGCTGCGGCTCCGCTCGAGCGTGCCCACGCTCCTGGCCGCGCGCGTCGCCCCTCGCCGGGAAGACCGCCCCAGTTCGAGCCATACGCGTAGGAGCCATTCAGCATGTCCGACGAAAACCGTCTCGCCGCCGTCGTCCGCACCGAGTTCGGCAAGGGTGCCGCCCGCCGCGCCCGCCGCGACGGCCAGGTGCCCGCCGTCCTGTACGGCCACGGCACGGATCCCAAGCACCTGTCGCTCCCGGCCCGTGAGTTCGCGGCCGTGCTGCGCGCCCACGGCACCAACGCCGTACTGACCCTCGAGGTCGACGGCTCGGAGGAGCTGGCGCTGACCAAGTCGGTCGTCGTCCACCCGATCCGCAACTACATCGAGCACGCCGACCTGCTCGTCGTGAAGAAGGGCGAGAAGGTCACCGTCGAGGTTCCCCTCGTCGTCACCGGCGAGGCCGCGTCCGGCACCCTGGTCGTCAACGAGATCAGCACCGTCAAGCTCGAGGCGGACGCCCTGAACCTGCCCGAGCAGATCGAGGTTTCGATCGAGGACGCCGAGGCCGGCACCCAGATCACCGCCGCCGACGTCCAGCTGCCCACGGGCGCCACCCTGCAGGACGATCCGGAGCTGCTGTTGGTGAACGTGGTTGCCGCACCGACCGCCGCCGCCATGGAGGGCGAATCCGCGGAGGGTGAGGCCGCCGAGTCCGAAGAGGCCTGAGCCCACACCGGCTCCGCGTGACATGGGCGAGCGGCGCGTCATCCCCACGGGGTGACGCGCCGTCGTCGTAGCACTACCCGCCGCAACGGAAGGACACCGCCAGGTGAGCGACGCCACCGCACTCGTCGTCGGGCTGGGCAATCCCGGCCCGCAGTACGAGAAGACCCGCCACAACATCGGCTTCATGGTGGCCGACACGCTCGCCGCCCGGGTCGGCGGGAAATTCAGCGCGCACAAGCGCAGCAACGCCGAGATCGTCCAGGCCCGCCTCGACGGCCGGCAGGTGATCATCGCCAAGCCGCGCACCTACATGAATCTCTCGGGCGGACCCGTCGCGGGTCTCGCGCGCTTCTTCTCGGTCGAGCCCGCCGACATCGTGGTCGTGCACGACGAACTGGATCTGGACTTCGGCACGGTCCGGCTCAAGCTCGGCGGCGGGGAGAACGGCCACAACGGGCTGCGGTCGATCTCGAGTGCCCTCGGCACCAAGCTCTACCTGCGTACCCGGGTCGGGATCGGCCGCCCGCCGGGCCGCATGGACCCGGCCGATTACGTGCTCAAACCGTTCTCGTCGACCGAACGCAAGGAACTCGACCTGATCCGCGAGCAGGCCGCGGACGCGGTGGAGTTGTTGCTGCGGGTCGGCCTGGAGGAGGCCCAGAACCGGGTCCATTGACGTGGTGTCCTTCCGGACCGGGCGAGGTCCGGAAAAACAGCACGGCGCTACCCGCCCAGCAGATGGACGGAGCTGCCACGCCGCAGCTTGCCCGACGACGTCTTCGGAATGCTTCCCGGACCGAGCACCGCGACGGTGCGCGGCCGCACCCCCACCTCCGCGACGACCGCGTGCACGACGTCGTGTTCGATGCGGCGCACCTCTTCCGGGTCGTCGATCCGGTTGGTCTCGACGGCGACGGCGAAGGACTCCCGCTTCTCGCCGGAATCGAGCCGGATCGCGACGGCGTTGCCGGGGCGCACGCCGTCGACGCTGCACGCGGCCCGTTCGATGTCGGTGGGATAGACGTTGCGGCCGCCCATGATGATGACGTCCTTGACGCGCCCGCACACCACGACCAGACCGTCCTCGGTGAAGTAGCCGACGTCGCCGGTGTCGAACCAGCCCTGCGGGTCCTGCGCGGGCACCGGACCGTCGACGGTGAGGTATCCGTGGGTGACGGCCTTGCCGCGCAGCTGGATGATGCCGACGCCGCGGGGCGGCAGTACCTGCCCGTCCTCCCCGACGACGCGGCCCTCGAGTCCGGGCACGAGATGCCCGAGGGTGGGCAGCCGCCGGGCGTTGGACCGGGTCGACGGAACCGCCATCCCACCGGCCTCGAGCAGGTCGGGGTCGACGAGATCGAGAATTTGCCCGCGTCCCGGATCCGGCACGGAGACCGCCAGGGTGGTCTCGGCCATGCCGTAGACCGGCGCGAGCGCCGCCGGATCGAGGCCGAATCGGGCGCCGGCGGCGGCGAGGGCCTCCATGGTGTCCGGATCGACCGGTTCGGCGCCGTTCCACATCCACCGCACCGACGACAGGTCGACGGCGCCGTCGGGGGCCTGCGCGAGCTTGCGCGCCAGAAGTGAGTACGCGAAGTTCGGTGCGGCCGTCACGGTTCCGCGGTACTTGCTCATCAGCTCTGCCCACAGCAGCGGGGAGCGCAGGAAGTCGAGCGGGGTCACGGAGACGACCTCGGCGCCGACCTGCATGGGCACGCTCAGGAATCCGACCATCCCCATGTCGTGGAACAGCGGCAGCCAGCTGACCATCACGTCGTCGTCGAGGGAGAACTTGATCCGCTCGATCATCGCGTACGCGTTGACGTAGAAGTTCTCGTGCGTGATCTGCACGGCCTTCGGGGACCCCGTGGACCCGGAGGTCAGCTGCTGCAGCGCGATGTCCTGCTCGTCGGTGGGCAGCGGGTCGACCGGCGTGCCGGCATCCATCTCGGCGATCGTGACGACGGGGATTCCCCGCTCGGTCAGGAGCGGCGCGGCGATCTCGAACGGCGCGCCGAGCACCACTGCGCGGGCGCCGATCATGCCGATGACGACCTCGGTGTCGCGTGCCCACAGCGCCAGGTCGGTGCGCGGTGTGGGCTGGTGCAGCATCGTCACCGAGGCGCCGCGCATCCACACCGCCTGACAGGCGGGTGCGATGTCCACCGGATTCCCCGCGAGGATGCCCACGGCGTCGCCGTGACCGATGCCGGCCGCGGCGAGGGCACCGGCCATGCGCCGGGCCTGCTCGTGAATCTGCCCCCAGCTCTGCCGCCGGGGGGCGTCGGGCTCGCCGGTGACCAGACCGTGCGGGGACCGATCCGCGGTCTCGTACATCTCGTCGGTGAATCTGCTCACGAACCACTCCTCACGTCGATACGACCCCGGGCACCGGGTACGACGTTGCCCAGGGTGCCCCCGATCCGTCCCGAGAGGGAGTCTCTTCGGAGAATGTGACCGAATCTCACGGAAATCGACATTCGATTGCCGAGTAACATGGACGAGTTGTCTGCGATGCGGGAGCCGCCCGCGCGCATCGACGAGCCGCACATCCGCTTCGAGAGGTACTTCCGCGTTGACTACCCCGCCCGTTTCCACCGGCAACGACGCCGGCACCACCGCCGTGTCGTCGAAGGAAGTGCTCGCGGAAGCGGGTCGCCGCCGCACCTTCGCGGTGATCTCCCATCCGGACGCCGGCAAGTCCACGCTGACCGAGGCGCTGGCCCTGCATGCGAAGGTCATCGCCGAGGCCGGTGCGGTGCACGGCAAGGCCGGGCGCAAGTCCACGGTGTCCGACTGGATGGAGATGGAGAAGGCCCGCGGCATCTCCGTCAGCTCCACGGCGCTGCAGTTCAACTACCGCTCCGAGGAGTCCGACGACGACGTCGTCAACGTGATCAACCTCGTCGACACACCCGGTCACTCCGACTTCTCCGAGGACACCTACCGGGTGCTCACCGCCGTGGACGCGGCGGTGATGCTGATCGACGCCGCCAAGGGCCTCGAGCCGCAGACCCTCAAGCTGTTCCAGGTGTGCCGTCACCGGGGCATCCCGGTCATCACCGTGATCAACAAGTGGGACCGGCCCGGCCGGACCCCGCTGGAGCTGCTCGACGAGATCGACGAGCGCATCGGCCTGACCCCCACTCCCCTGTTCTGGCCCGTCGGCATCGCCGGGGACTTCCGGGGCCTGCTGCGGCGCGGGGAGGACGGCGCGCCCGTCGAGTACGTCAAGTTCACCCGCACCGCCGGCGGCGCGCGGATCGCCCCCGAGGACCGGCTCTCCCCCGGGGAGGCCGAGGAACGGGAGGGCGAGACGTGGACCGAGGCGGTGGAGGAGTCGGAGCTGCTGTCGGCCAGCGGGCAGGACCACGACCAGGAGATGTTCCTGGCCGGGCAGACGTCGCCGGTGATTTTCGCGTCGGCCATGCTCAACTTCGGCGTCCGGCAGATCCTCGACACGCTCGTTGCGCTGGCGCCGCCGCCGCGCGCCCGGCTCGACGTGAACGACACTCCCCGCAACGTCGACGACCCGTTCAGTGCCGTGGTGTTCAAGGTGCAGGCGGGGATGGACACCGCACACCGCGACCGCCTGGCGTTCATGCGGGTGGTGTCCGGGGTGTTCGAGCGCGGCATGGTCGTCACCCATGCGCAGACGGGCAAGCCGTTCGCCACCAAGTACGCGCTGACGGTGTTCGGCCGGGAACGGTCCACGGTGGAGAACGCGTATCCCGGCGACGTGGTCGGGCTGGTCAACGCCACGGCCCTCGCCCCCGGGCACACCCTGTACGTGGACCGGAAGGTGGAGTTCCCGCCGATCCCGTCGTTCGCGCCCGAACATTTCTCGATCCTGCGCGCCGAGAGCGCCTCGAAGTACAAGCAGTTCCGCAAGGCCGTCGATCAGCTCGACTCCGAGGGCGTGGTGCAGATCCTGCGCAACGACATCCGCGGGGACGCGTCCCCGGTGATGGCCGCCGTCGGTCCCATGCAGTTCGAGGTGGTGGCGGCCCGGATGAAGGCCGAATACAACGTCGAGCCGCGGATGGAGCCGCTGGGCTACGCGCTGGCCCGTCGCACCGATGCGGCCTCGGTGGACGAGCTGAACCGGCAGCGCGGCGTCGAAGTGTTCACCCGCTCCGACGGTGTCCTGCTGGCGTTGGTGAGCGACAAGTGGCGGCTGCAGTACCTGCGGAAGGAACTGCCCGAGCTCACCCTCGAGCCGCTGGTGGCCGCCGCAGACCAGTGACACCCGTGGTGGGCGTGGGGCCGGTGTTGCTGTGCGCGGCGCCGGTGTTCCTGGTAGCTTGCTGTGCCGTCGAGCCGACCCGAGCTCGCGGATCTCAGGAGCATTCATGGACGACGACTCGGCCGCATCGACCGACGGCACGCCGCTGCGCGGCCGTTCCGAGCCGGCGGACGAGTCGCCCGGACCCAAGCGGGCAGGCACCTTCGTCTATCCCCTGCCGGGAACCCTGACCGGCAACGGCGCGTCCGCCCTGCACTCGACGGGAAGTCACGCGGCGGACCACGACGAGGCCGGCGGTAACGGCAGCGACCCGTTCCCGCTGCCGAGCTTCGACGGCAGCGACGGCGTCGCCGGGCACAGCACGCCGACCGCCGCGTCGCGCCGCAACTCGATGGGAGTGGCATCCGTGCGGATCGCGGCGCGACTGGCGCACACCGAGCTCGCCGCCCGTGCGCAGCGTTCCCGCGCATCCGATCCGACGGTCGAGACCGACGAACTGCTCACCCTGCTGGGTGAGTATCTCGTCGCGGGCGGATTCGAGAAGCCGGAGATCCGCGCCGTGCTGGGCGGGCAGGAGATCGTCGTCGATCTGCTCGCCCCGCGGCGCACCGCGCCCTGACGTCCGCATCCGCGCGCCCCCTGGCCAGACGCACCCGAAACAACGTGTGCGGCTGACCATTTCGTGCGCGGATGGCCGGCCGAGCGTCTACTCCCGGAACAGTCCCGCGACGAGGGCCGGGTCCACGTCGCCGATCCCCCGCGGCGACCAGGACGGGTTGCCGTCCTTGTCGACGAGCACCGCGCGCACCCCCTCGGCGAAGTCCGGCTCGGCGGTGATGCGGACCGCGACCTCGAGTTCCCGCGCGAAGCACTCGCGCAGCGGGCTCTCGGCGCCGCGGCGCAGCAGCTCCGCGGTGGCCCAGAGACTCGTCGGGGATGCCGCACCGAGCGCTGCCCGGGTGGTGACGGCCCACGTCTCGTCGAGGTCGTGGTTGCCGGACAGGCGCTCGACGATGTCGGCGACGGTGCCGTCGCCGAACACCGCGTCGATGTCCGGGTATCGATCGGCGATCGCCGACGCGGGAGCCGCCTCGGCGAACTCGTCGAGCGCCGGCTGCCAGTGGCCCTCGCGGATCCGGTCGGCGAGGGCGTCGATCCGGTCACCGGGAACGAAGTGCGTCGCGAGGCCGACGGCGATGGCATCGCCCGCGTCGGCGCGGGCGCCGGTCAGCGCCAGGTACAGTCCGACCGCGTCGCAACGGGCGGTGGTGCCGCGCAGTCGCGGCAGGAAATGACTGGCGCCGACGTCGGGGACGAAGCCGATCGCCGTCTCCGGCATTGCCAGCACCGCTCGCTCCGTCACGACGCGCACCGCGCCGTGCACCGAGATGCCCAGCCCGCCGCCCATCGTGACTCCGTCGACGAGCGCGAGATACGGCTTGGGGTAGGTGGCGACCAGTTCGTCGAGCCGGTACTCGTTCGCGAAGTAGTCCCGGACCGCGTCGGTGTCACCGGCCACGGCGGCGTCCCGGACCGACTTGATGTCACCGCCGGCGCAGAACGCCCGGTCGGATGCGCTGGTGACCAGTACCGCGGTGATCTCCGGATCGTCGCGCCATGCCAGCAGGGCCTCGTACATGTCGCGGATCATCGACCAGTCCAGGGCGTTGAGGGCCAGCGGCCGGTCGAGCACCACCTCGCCGATGCCGTTGGCGACGCGGGTGCGGATGAAGGTGTCGGTCACGCGCCGGAGCCTACCGGGCCGCTGCCCCGGGAACCGATCATGCGGGAGCCCCGGTTGCGCACGTGTCTGCGCGGCGCACCGTCCCTACCGGCCGGTACCGGCGGCGGCACCCTGCCGACGGCCGGTCAGTGGACCGACGAGCAGCCATCGGTGCCCGAACGGATCGAGCAGCGTGGCGTTGCGGTGACCGTGACTCTCGGCGATCCAGCGCTCGACGGTGCCCCCGGCGTCGCGGGCCTTGGTGAGCACGGCGTCGGTGTCGTCGACCGGGAGCATCAGGCTCACCGACGTCGCGCCGGCCTCGGGCGCGGACAGGCCCATCTCGGGGAACTCCTCCGCCAGATAGACCATCCCGGTGGGAAAGACCAACTCGGCGTGGCCGATCCGGCCGTCCTCGAGCACCACGGGGTCTCCCGCCAGCCTCGCGCCGAACACCTGCCGGTACCAGTCGATGGCACTGCGGGCGCGTCCCACGATGAGGTACGGGAGCGCGCCGGCCCGGGGGAAGACTTCGGTGTCGGTCGCGGTCATCGGGCGGGGTCCCCTCCTCTCGGCCGGCGCGAGTTCTCGCTCGGTTCAGGACGCGCGGGGCGGCTGCTGCAGCAGCGACCACCGGTTCGAGGTGAGCCGGAAGCTGGGCATGTCGGCAACGGATGTGACTGTCTCCCAGTTTCTTTCGTATCCGGTGTGGGAGATGCGCCAGAGCCCGTCCGTCCCGCGCACGTAGCGGTCGTGATAGTAGGCGGACCCGCGCATCACGAGCCCGTCCTCGGGCACCACCACCGTGTCGGCGAGGAACCAGACCCCCGTGGCGGTGTCCCCCTCGACGTCGATCTCGGGGTGGCCGCAGTGGTGTTCGGTGATGACATGGGACCCGAGGGTGTTCTCGAGGAAGTTCAGGAACGCGTCGCGCGATTCGAAACTCAGATGTTCGCCGTAGACGGCGGTGGCCTCGGGAACCATGGTGTCGGCCAGTTCGATCCACGACTTCGTGTCGAGCGCCCGCGCGTAGCGGTACTTCAGTCGCTCGATCTCACGTAACGCCTGCAGGTCCATTCTCGCGCCTCCCACCACAGGGCCTGTCAGCCAGGCTAGCCGGGATCCCCCTCGGGGGGTATCGATTCCGGCGGCTCGCGGGGCAATTGGATTGCAGTTAGGTCACGGGACCTGGATCGTGTTCCCGTTTCGCGATCAGGGCGCGGATCGCGGCGTCGACGAGCGTGCGAGCGTAGGCGTCGTCGTCCGCCGCGGGTACCGCGAGGGAGAACAGCACGTGACTGAGCGCCGCACCGGTGACCATCTCGAGCAGCAGCGTCACCGAGACCTCCCGCGGCAGCTCGCCGCGTTCGACCGCCCGCAACACGATGGTGCGGGCCGCGACGAGGCGGCTCCGGTTGAGCGTGGTGGTCAGGTGGGCCAGCAGGTCCGGGTGCACGCGTGCGTCGAGCGCGACGCGCAGGCTCACCAGTCCGGGCGTCGTGCGGTAGCCGCGCAGGAGTTGGGTGACCAGTTCGACCAGGTCCGAGCGCAACGCCCCGGTGTCGATCGGCACCGGCAGCGGGCTGCGCGCCTCGAGCGCCTGCACGAGCAGTTCGTCCTTGGTGGCCCAGCGGCGGTACAGCGCCGCCCGTCCCACCCGGGCGCGCCGGCCGACCGCGTCGAGGGTGAAGCCGCGCCAGCTCGTCTCGGAGTAGACCTCGATCACCGCGTCGTAGACGCGATCCTCGAGGTCGGCATCGCGGGGTCGGCCACGGCGACGCACGATCGGCTCGGTCACGGTGTGCAGTGTGCCAGACCCGGAACCCCATTTACAGACTGAATCAGTCCGTATTAATGTGCGGGTGACCGTTTCCCCGACCCCTCCGAGGCCGCAGATGACCGACCCTGCCCGAACACCCGTCGTCGTCGGCGTCGGCGATCTGCGCTCCGGACGCGCCGGCGCCCCCGCCGACCCCCGCGAACCGCTCGACCTGATCCACGACGCCACCGGGGCGGCCCTTGCCGATACCGGCGTCGACGACATCGCGCGGCACATCGACGCCGTGTATGCCGTCAAGACCGCGAGCTGGGCGTACGACGACCTGCCCGCGCTCCTCGCCGCCCGCCTCGGCGCCGCGGCGGCCCGCACCCACACCAGTCCCCTCGGTGGGCACTGGCCGGCAGCGCTGCTCGACCGCATCGGCCACGAGATCGCCACCGGCACGACCGGCGTCGCGCTCCTCGTCGGCGGCGAATCCCAGGCCTCGGTCACCGCCGCGACGAAGACCGGCACGGACCCGGCCACGCTGGGCTGGACCACCGCGCCCGGCGGACCGCCCGCCTTCGACCCGGACGACCTCGGCAGCCCCGCCATGCAACGCGCCGGGATGCTCGCCCCCACCCGCGTCTACCCGCTGTTCGAGACCCGGCTCAGCCACGAACTCGGGCACTCCCACGACGAATCGCTGGCCTGGTCCGCGCAGCTGTACGCCGCGTTCTCCGAGATCGCCGGACGCAACCCCGCCGCCTGGAACCCCGACCTGCGCACCGCCGAGGACATCACCACCGTGGGCCCGCGCAACCGGATGGTCACCGCCCCGTACCCGCTGCTGCTCAACGCGATGCCGTTCGTCGACCAGGCGGCCGCCGTCGTCGTCACCTCCCTCGCCACCGCCCGCGAACTCGGTGTCGCCGAGGACCGGATCGTGTACGTGTGGGGCGGGGCCGGCGCGACGGAACCGGCCGACATCCTCGCCCGCGCCGGCTTCGGCCGGTCCGCGGCACTCGCCGACGCCCTCGCCCGGACCCTCGAGCGCACCGATCTGCGGCCGGCCGACCTGGACATCGTCGACGCCTACAGCTGCTTCCCGGTGGTGCCGAAGCTGCTCGTCGAACACCTCGGCCTGACCCGCGAGACCGTCCCGAGCGTCACCGGCGGCCACTCCTTCTTCGGCGGACCGCTCAACAGCTACACGCTGCACTCCCTCGTCGCCGTCACCCGCCGGCTGCGCACCGACGGCGAGATCGCCCTCGTCCACGGCAACGGCGGCTACCTGACCTACCAGCACACCGTCGTGCTCGCCGCCGCACCGCACACCCGCGGGTACGTCGGCGATCCCGAGCCCCGCGTGCTGCCCGCCACCGGACCCGAGCCCGTCGTCGACTACAGCGGTGACGTCGAGGTCCACACGGCAACCGCGGAATACGGACGCGACGGCCACCCGGCGATCGGGTTCCTGGTGGGCACCACCCCCGACGGCCGTCGAGTCTCCGGCTACACCGACGCCGCCGGCGCACAGGTGCTCGCGGCGGGTGCGGACATCGTGGGCCGCACCGTCCACGTCGTCGACCGCGGCGGCGCCCTGACCGTCACCCTGACCGATCCCGTCACGGAAGAGACCCCCGCATGACCGAGCCCGTCGTCCTGGTCGAGCAGCGCGGCCACACGCTGCTCGTCACCATCAACCGGTCCGGGGCCGCCAACAGCATCGACGCCGAGGTGCACACCGGCCTCGGCGAGGCGTGGGAACGCGCCGACCAGGACCCGGACGTACGCGTCGTCGTCCTCACCGGCGCCGGCGACCGCGTGTTCTGCGGCGGCGCCGACCTGAAGGCCCTCGGGACCGCCGGACCGGCTGGCGTCACCCCGCCCGAGACCGCGCACTGGGGGTTCGCCGGCGTCGTCAGACACCCCATCGCCAAGCCGATCGTCGCGGCGGTCAACGGCACCGCACTCGGCGGCGGCACCGAACTCGCCCTCGCGAGCGACCTCGTCGTCGCCGCCGACACCGCCGAATTCGGGTTGCCCGAGGTCCACCGCGGCCTCATCGCCGGCGCCGGCGGGGTGTTCCGCATCGTGCAGGCCATCCCGCGGTCCGTCGCGATGGAACTCGTGCTCACCGGCAAGCCGATCTCCGCCGCCGATGCTCTGCGCTGGGGCCTGGTCAACCGCGTCGTTTCCCGGACCGACGTCCTCACCACCGCGCTCGAGCTCGCCGACCTCGTCGCCGCCGGAGCACCCCTGGCCGTGCAGGCGAGCAAGACGATCGCCCGCGGCATCGTCGACGGCGCCGTCCCGTCCGAGGAACCGGCCTGGGACGCGACCGAAGCCGCCCTGGCCCGGCTGACCACCAGCGCCGACACCGTCGAGGGCGTCATGGCCTTTCTCGAGAAGCGCGCACCCGTCTGGAGCGGACGATGACCACGGCCCTGGACCGGGAAACCTGGGACACTCCCGAGCAGACCGCGCTGCGCCGGCTCACCGCGGACTTCACCCGCAAGGAGATCGTGCCGCACCTGGTCACCTGGGAGCGCGACGGCGCCGTCCCCGTGAACTGCACCGCAAGGCGGCCGAGGCCGGGCTGCTCGGCGCCTCGGCCGCCGAGAAGCACGGCGGTTCCGGCGGCAACCCGCTCGACACGCTCGCGATCCTCGAGGAGATCGTCCTCGCGGGCGGCTCGTCGGGCCTGATCTCCGCGTTGTTCAGCCACGGCATCGCCACCTTGCACATCGTCGCGTCCGGGAACCGGGACCTGATCGAGCGGTTCGCCCGTCCCGCACTCGAGGGCCGGACGATCGGGTCCCTGGGCATCACCGAGCCCGGCGGGGGTTCCGACGTCGCGGGCATCCGGACCACCGCCCGTCGCGAGGGCGACGAGTACGTGAGCGACGGCGCGAAGTTGTACATCACCTCCGGTACCCGCGCCGATTTCGTCACCACCGCCGTCCGCACCGGCGGGCCGGGCGCCGCCGGCATCTCACTGATCGTCGTGCCCACCGGCACACCGGGATTCACGGTCTCACACAAGCTCGACAAGATGGCTGGCTGTGCTCGGACACCGCCGAGCTGTTCTCCGACGACGTGCGGGGTGCCCGCCGCGAACCCGGCCGGCGAGGAGAACAGCGAATTCGCGCAGATCGCGCAGCAGTTCCAGGGTGAGCGACCGCCGTCAAGGCGTGCGACCACGCTGTGACGGAATCGGTGCAGCTCTTCGGCGGCCTCGGCTGCATGCGCGAGAGCGAGAGCGGGCGGCTCCGCCGCCGGTGTGTCCTTCGGGTGCTCCCGCCACCCAAAGGACACACCGCTCTACAACCTTTCGGCGAGCTCCATCCACTGCTCCTCGGCGGCTTCCTTCTCGGCAACCACGCTGCGCAGCTCGGCGTCGAGCTTCTGCAGGCGATCGGGATCGGTGGCCGCGTCGGCGAGGTCGTGGTGCAGCTTCTCCTCGCGCTCGGTCAGCTTCGCCACGCTCCGTTCGAGCCGCGCCAGCTCCTTGCGGGCGGCCCGCTCGGCGGCACCGTCGCGCTTCGGTTGTTCCGCATCCTGTTCGGGTATCGACGTCTTCGCCACCGTGGAGGCCGACGACGGGATGTCCCCGTCACCGAGCGCCGCGCGACGACGCAGGTACTCGTCGATCCCGCCCGGCAGGTTGGTGAGCCTGCCGTCGCCGAACAGCGCCCACGTCGAGTCGCAGATCCGCTCGATCAGATAGCGGTCGTGCGAGATGACCACCAGGGTGCCCGCCCACCCGTCCAGCAGGTCCTCGAGCTGCTGCAGGGTGTCGATGTCCAGGTCGTTGGTGGGCTCGTCGAGCAGCAGCACGTTCGGCTCGGCCATGAGCACCCGGGTCAGCTGCAGCCGTCGACGCTCGCCACCGGAGAGGTCGCCGACGGGTGTGCGCTGCCGTGCCGGGGTGAACCCGAGTCGTTCCGCGAGCTGACCGGCCGAGATCTCCTTGTCCCCCAGCGTGATCCGTTCGGCCACGTCCTTCACCGCGTCGAGCACCCGCAGGTCGGTGGGCAGGTCGTCGAGTTCCTGCCGCAGCCAGCCGATCTCGACGGTCTTGCCCTGGATGCGCCGGCCGGACGCCGGCTCGATCTCCCCGGCGAGGGTGCGCAGCAGCGTCGTCTTGCCGGAACCGTTGACCCCCACCAGGCCGATCCGCTCCCCCGGGCCGAGCCGCCACGTCAGATCGTGCACCAGCTCGCGGCCGTCGGGGGTGGTCAGTGTCGCGTCCTCGAGTTCGATGACCACCCGGCCCAGACGGCGTTTGGCGAACGACGCCAGCGCCACCGTGTCCCGTGGCGGCGGCACGTTAGCGATCAGCGATTCCGCCGCCTCGATGCGGTAGCGCGGCTTCGAGGTGCGGGCAGGAGCTCCGCGCCGCAGCCACGCGAGTTCCTTGCGCGCGAGGTTGCGGCGCCGTTCCTCCATCGCGTCGGCCTGCCGGGCCCGCTCGGCGCGCGCGAAGATCCAGTCGTTGTATCCGCCCTCGTAGCTTTCCACCTGACCGTTGACGACCTCCCACGTGCGGGTCGCGACGGTGTCGAGGAACCACCGGTCGTGGGTGACGACGACGAGGGCGCTGCGCCGGGAGAGCAGGTGCTCGGCGAGCCACTGCACACCCTCGACGTCGAGATGGTTGGTGGGCTCGTCGAGGACGAGCAGGTCGAGGTCCTGCACGAGCGCGGCGGCCAGCGCGACGCGCCGACGTTCGCCGCCGGAGAGGCCGTCGACGAGCGCGTCGAGGCCGAGCCGGTCGACACCGATACCCGCGAGAACGGAACGGATCCGGGCGTCGCCGGCCCATTCGTGCTCGGCCACCCCCAGCGGTCCCAGCACGACCTGTCCGACCGTGGAACCGGCCGGCAGGACGCCGCGCTGGGTGACGACCGCCATGCGCAGCCCGCCGACCCGGCTGACCCGGCCCGAATCGGGCTCCTCGAGGCCGGTGAGGACCTCGAGGAGGGTGGTCTTGCCGCCGCCGTTCAGGCCGACGACGCCGATGCGCTCACCCTCCTGCACACCGAGCGACACCGAGTCCAGCAGCGGTTTGATGCCGAAGGACTTCGAGACCTGTTCGAGGTTGATCAGATTCGCCACGCGGAGCAATGCCTTCCGAGATCAGGGGTGGGAGTTGTCGACGACGCGTGCGCCGGGGACCGGGCCGGAGGCCACGCGCACCGTCCGGCACACACCGGCCCCGGCCAGTTCGGCGCTCACCGTCACCGCCGCGGCCGAGTCGGCGCACAGGAACGCGCAGGTGGGCCCGGACCCGGAGACGATGCCGGCCAGCGCGCCGGCCTCCACGCCCGCCCGCAGGGTGCGCCGCAGCGCAGGCGCGAGCGAGAGGGCCGCGGACTGCAGGTCGTTGCCCAGCAACGGTGCCAGCGCGTGCGGGTCGCCGGCGGCGAGGGCCTGCAGCAGGTCGTCGAGGCCGCGGACCCGGGGCGGGGAACCTTCGGCCCGCAGACGGTCGAGTTCGCGGAACACCACCGGGGTCGACAGACCGCCCTTCGCGAGGGCCAGCACCCAGTGGAAGGTGCCGCGGGAGAGGACCGGCACCAGCTGCTCACCGCGGCCGGTGCCGATGGCGGTGCCACCGTGCAGGCAGAACGGCACGTCGCTGCCCAGGTCCGCCGCGAGGTCGTCCAGGTCGTCGCGCGCGAGACCGAGTCCCCACAGGGCGTCGAGTGCGACGAGGGTCGCAGCGGCGTCGGCGCTGCCCCCGGCCATCCCGCCGGCCACAGGGATGCCCTTGTCGATCGTGATGGCGACCTCGGGTGCGCGCCCGGCGCGTTCGGCCAGCAGGGTCGCGGCCCGCCAAGCGAGATTGGTGGCGTCGGCGGGGACGGCCGCGGCGTCGGCTCCGCGCACCCGCAGGCTCAACGCGTCGGCCCGCACGACCGACACCTCGTCGCTCAGGGACAGCGCGTGGAAGACCGTGCGCAGCTCGTGGTACCCGTCCTCGCGCAGGTCACCGACCGCGAGATGCAGGTTCACCTTGGACGGTGCTCGCACGGTGACGGGGCTCGGGACGACGGACAGCACGGATATACAGCTTACGCACCCGTGCGGCTCCGAATGCGGACGGCAGCTGTCCTCGATCGCTGGCATGCTCGGACCATGCGCGAAACGTCCGCTCGCCTGTTGCGCCTGCTGTCGCTGCTGCAGACCCGGCGGGACTGGTCGGGTGCCGAACTGGCGGACCGCCTGCAGATCACGACCCGCACGGTGCGGCGGGACGTGGACAAACTCCGCGACCTCGGTTACCCGGTGGACGCTACCGTCGGGGTCGGCGGCGGGTACCGCCTCGGCGCGGGCGCGGAGATGCCACCGCTGCTGCTCGACGACGAGGAGGTCGTCGCGGTGGCCGTCGCTCTGCAGTCGGGGGCGACCGGATCGGTGACGGGCATCGGCGAGGCGTCGGCTCGTGCCCTCGCCAAATTGCGGCACGTGATGCCGTCGCGGCTGCGGCACCGGCTCGAGGCGCTGCGCGTCGAGGTCGTCGAGCGGGTGCCCGCCGCGTCCGCAGTCGACGCGGCGCTGCTGTCCGGCGTCGCCGGGGTGTGCCACGCCCACGAGCGACTGCGGTTCGACTATCGCGCGCACGACGGCGGCTGCTCGCGGCGGGAGGTGGAGCCGTACCGGCTGGTGCGGTCGGGCGCACGCTGGTATCTGGTGGCGTGGGATCTGCATCGGCAGGACTGGCGGTCGTTCCGGGTCGACCGGATGGAGCCGAAGATCCCCACCGGTCCCCGGTTCGTCCCGCGCGAGCTGCCGCCCGGCGGGGCGGCGGAGTTCGTGAGCCGGGGCATCGCCCGCGGCATCGTCCGGACGCGGGCCCGCGTGCTGCTGCACGCACCCTTCGACGCGATCGTGCCGATGGTCGACGAGCAGTGGGGAACCCTGGAGCCGGTGGACGAGAATCACTGCGCGGTCGCGCTCGGCGGCACGTCGCTCGGGTCGATCGCGAGCTGGCTCGCGGAGTTCGACGTCGACTTCACCGTGCTGGATCCGCCGGAGCTGCGGGACGCGTGCCTGCAGGCAGGCCGGCGCCACGAGGTGCTCGCCCGTCGATACGAACGCGCCGGCTCCGTCGCGGGAAGCGACTGAGCCGGCGCGTGCGGGTGACCGAATGTCACACCGGTTCGATTCGATCGAGTGCGTGTGACATTCGGTCGGTGAGGCAGGTGAGTCAGCCGATGACGGTGACGCCGGTGGCCTGCGGGCCCTTCTGGCCCTGGCCGACCTCGAAGCTCACGCGCTGGTTCTCCTCGAGGGTG